>JBBSJO010000245.1:0-5420 GCA_038257185.1 Rhodobacterales bacterium
CGCCTTCGCGCAGATCGCGCCGGACTGGGCCTTTGCCATCCATAACGAGCCGGGGCGCGCCTTTGGTCAGGTCGCGACCCGTCCGGGGCTGATCAATTGCGCGTCGCAGGGTCTGGCGATCACCCTGACCGGCAAGACCGCCCATGCCGCCAATCCCGAGGACGGCGTCTCCCCCGCGATTGCTGTGGCCGAGTTGATCCCCGCGCTGGGGAAGTTGGGGACAGGCGGTGCGCTGGGAGACGACTTCCGGCTGGCCACGGTGACACATGTGTCTGTGGGTGAGCCGACCTTCGGGATCGCTCCGGGTTTGGGGCGGATATTCGTGACGCTGAGGACGGGAGAGGATGCTGCGATGGCCGGCATGGCGGCAGAGGCACGGGCGCTGGCGCGGGAGGCGGCGGAGGATGCGGGGCTGACGGCGTCTTTCGAGGTACACGACGACTTCGCGGCCTCCCGCAACGATGCGCAGGCCACGGAAATTGCCATGGCGGCCATGGACGCCATCGGCATCGCACACGGGTCGGAGGGTCTGCCGATGCGCGCGTCCGAGGATTTCGGGGTCTTCGGCCGGACTGCCCGCTCCGCGATGCTGCTCCTCGGCCCAGGCGAATCCTACGCTGCGCTGCATAATCCGGACTACGATTTCCCCGATGACCTGATCCCGGTGGGTGCCGCCATCTTCGAGCGTATCGCGCGCGATCTGCTGGGAACGGCAGGGGCGCAGGAAAAGCCCGACACAGGGTCCGGGGATGCTTGACGCCATGCGCGATTCCCCCTAAAGCCAGCGGACCAGTTTCAGGGTCGCCCTCGTGCGGCCCGTTATAGATGTTGCACCACAAAGATGCCGTGCAGCGATGAGAAGAGGATGAACCCATGTCGCGTGTTTGCGAACTGACCGGAAAAGGCCCGATGTCGGGCAACAACGTGAGCCACGCCAAGAACCGCACGCGTCGCAGGTTCCTGCCCAACCTCAACGACACCACGCTTCAGTCTGAAGCGCTGGGCCGTTCCTTCAAGCTGCGGATCTCCGCCGCTGCCCTGCGCAGTGTCGATCATCGCGGCGGGCTGGACAAGTTCCTGTCCAAGGCCAAGGATACCGAACTGTCGGACAACGCGCTGAAGATCAAGAAGGCGATCGCCAAGTCGAGCGATACGGCTGACGCGCTGACCTGATTTCCCCTCCAAGGGCAAGACGACCTGCAACCCCGGACCGCGATGTCCGGGGTTGCGTCGTTTTGGCCCTCGCCCATGCCGGGCCGAGCCGTTATCAAGCGGTCATGCGCCTGCGTCCGTTCATATCGCTGATCCTGGCCCTGATGCTGGTCCTGACCAGCCAGAGCATGGCCGTGGCACGCGGGGCCGCGGCGGCGACGGGTCAGATGGTGCTTTGCACCGGTGCGGGACCTGTCGCGATCTACACCGATGCCGAAGGCAAGCCTACCGCCGCCCCCCATATCTGCCCGGATGCCGCGCTCAACATTCTGGCAGGGGTTGCCCTTCCTGACCTCACTGCGCCCGCGACCCTCGCAGGCTCTGACCTTGCCTTGCGCCGCTTCGGCCACGTTCACACAGGTGCGCCGCAGGATGCGCCCAACGCACGTGGGCCGCCTTTGTCTGTCTGAACATCGCCACATCTTTTCAGACTGACCAAGGAAAATTCCAATGAAACCGACACGCTTTCTCAGCGCGGCACTCGCTGCGTTTATGCTCTCGACCGCGCCCGTTCTGGCGCAGGACATCACCGTGCAGGATGCCTATGTGCGCAGCTCCACACTTTCCTCCCCCACGGGGGCCGCATTTTTCATGCTGATGAATGGCACCGATCAGGATGATCGCCTGATCGCCGCCACCACCGATGCGGCGGAGCGGGCGGAGCTGCACACCCATACCGAAGACGCCAACGGCGTGATGAAGATGTCCGAGATCGAGGGCGGCATTGCCGTGCCCGCGCAGGGGACGCATGCCTTCGACCGGGGCGGCGACCATATCATGCTGATGGGTCTGAAAGCGCCGCTGGTGCAGGGGGCGGAGATCGCCGTGACCCTGACCTTCGAGAAGGCGGGTGACGTTACCGTGATGATCCCCGTCGATCAGGAACGGCGGCCCGATCACGGGGCGACGAAGCAAGGCGGCTGAAGGGCGGGGGACACGACCTCAGAAAAGGCCCTTCCGGTCGACCTTGCCCAGCATCTCGTCCACCCAGGTCGAGACGGTGAGAGAGGCGGGCCCCAGCCGGTGTTCCGCAAACTGGTTCCCGACGGCGGAGCGTTCGAGGTTGAATTCCAGCGTGTGCGCCCCGGCGCGCCGCGCCTCGGCCACGAACCCCGCCGCCGGATAGACATTGCCGGAGGTGCCGATGGCGGCAAAGACAGCGGCCTCGCTCATGTGTTCGAAGAGCGCGTCCATGTCGTAGGGCATCTCTCCGAACCACACGATGTCGGGCCGCGCGGCGGGCGCGGCACAAGCGGGGCAGGCGTCGCCCGGCGCCATGACCATCGGCGCGGCCCAGCGGTGTCCGCAGGCGGCACAGAGCGCCGATTTCAGTTCCCCGTGCATATGCATCACCGTCCGCGACCCGCCCCGCTCGTGCAGGTCGTCGACGTTCTGGGTGATTACCACGACCTCACCATCGTGCTTGTCTTCCAGTCGCGCCAGCGCGCGGTGCGCGGCATTCGGCTCCACCGAGGCAGCCTGCGCGCGCCGGGCGTTGTAGAAGTCGACCACCAGCTGCGGGTTGCGCACAAAGCCTTCGGGCGTTGCCACATCCTCGACCCGGTGCTGCGCCCAGAGGCCGTCCTCGGCCCGGAAAGTCTCCAGCCCGCTTTCGGCGGAGATGCCCGCGCCGGTCAGGATGACGATCTTGCTCATGAGAGGGTCCTTCGGGTGATGGAAACCTGCAATTCGTGAAACGATCATCTGTTACCGTCAACCCCAGAACGGCCACCTCGCGCAGAGGATGCTTTGTCGAGAGGGTGGAGGTGTCCCCCTTGAAGCCGATCCCCAACCCGCGCAACATGCGCCCGACCCCAACCGGAGCTTTTCCATGAAGATCGCCTGTGCCGCCTATCCGCTCGACATCCTGCCGTCATGGTCCGCTTATGAGGACAAGCTGGCGCGCTGGGTGTCGGAGGCGGCGGGGCAGGGCGCAGACCTGCTGGTTTTCCCCGAATACGGTGCCATGGAACTGGCCACGCTGGCAGGCATGGAGGTCGCTGCCGACCTCGAAGGATCGCTGCATGCGGTGTCGGAACGGTTGGAGGACGCGGACGCGCTGCACGTCAAGCTGGCGGCGGAGCACGGGGTGCATATCGTCGCCGCCTCCGGCCCCGCCGATACCGATACGCGCCCGGTGAACCGCGCGCGGTTGATCACCCCGACGGGGCAGGTGGGCGTACAGGACAAGCAGATAATGACCCGTTTCGAAGCCGAAGTCTGGGACGTGATCCCCGGCAACGGGTTGCAGGTTTTCGACACGGCACTGGGCAAGATCGGCATCCTGATCTGCTACGACAGCGAATTTCCCCTGCTGGGCCGTGCCTTGACGGAATGCGACATCATCGCCGTGCCAAGCGTGACCGAGGCACTGGCGGGCTATTGGCGCGTGCGCATCGGGGCCATGGCCCGCGCGCTGGAGAACCAATGCATCACCGCGATGTCGTCGGTTGTGGGGGAGGCGGACTGGTCCGATGCCATGGGCACCTCCTTCGGTGCCGGAGGGATCTTTGCCCCGCCGGACGTGGGATTTCCCCCGACTGGCGTGCTGGCTGCGGGCGAGGTAAGCGCCCCCGGCTGGACCTATGCGGAGGTCGATCTGGCACAGCTCGCCCATGTCCGCGCCGATGGCGTCGTGCTGAACCGGCGCGACTGGGGCGGGCAGGAAGGCCGAGATGCCCCTGCGATAAACGTTAACCTGCGCTGAATCACTCTTGAAAATTGCCGTCAAAGCGCTCATTTAGGCCTGCGCCCCGAAATTGGGGGCAAAGCAATCAAGGAGAGACCATGGCCAAGGAAGATATTCTCGAATTCCCCGGTGTCGTGAAGGAACTCCTGCCGAACGCGACATTTCGGGTCGAACTCGAGAACGGCCATGAGATCATCGCGCACACGGCAGGCAAGATGCGCAAGAACCGCATCCGCGTTCTGGCGGGCGACAAGGTACAGGTGGAAATGACGCCGTACGATCTGACCAAGGGTCGGATCAACTATCGGTTCAAGTAACCGCTGCACGCCGGGTCGGCCCTTGGGGCGTCCGGCGGCGGTTGCCACAGCGCGACGTCCGGGCCGGTGGCAGGGACGGTCCGGAGGAATGACGGGTCCATGCAGTTCATCCTAGGATCAGGATCGCCCCGCCGTCTGGAACTGCTTTCCCAGATCGGCGTCGTGCCGGACGCGATCCGCGCCCCCGACATCGACGAAACACCCCTCAAGGACGAACTGCCGCGCCCCTATTGCGCCCGCATGGCGCGCGAAAAGGCGGCGGCGGTTCCCGCCGAGGCGGACGACATCGTGCTCTGCGCCGATACCACAGTCGCGGTGGGGCGGCGCATCCTCGGCAAGCCCGCCGACGCCGCCGAGGCCGAGGCCTTTCTGCGGCTGATGTCGGACCGTCGCCACAAGGTCATCACCGCCGTCGCGGTGAAGCGCGGCGAAAAGATCTGGCAGCGCGACGTCCAGAGCATCGTGAAGATGAAATCGCTCTCTGACACCGAAATCATCGCCTACCTCGCCACGGGCGACTGGCAGGGCAAGGCCGGCGGCTACGGCATCCAGGGGCCTGCGGGCGCTTTGATCCCCTGGATCGGCGGCTCTTTCACCGGCATCGTTGGCCTGCCGCTGGCAGAAACCGCAAACCTGCTCATTGCCGCAGGCTACCCCTTGTACGGAGACGCGCCATGAAGGGCCGCACCATCATTCTGGACCACCTGGGCGAGGTCGAGGCCGCTGCCCTCATGGTCGACGGACAGCTCGACGACCTGCTCATCGACAGCGACGCCCCGCGCCCCGGCACCATCTACCGCGCAGTCGCCGACCGGCCGGTGAAAGGGCAGGGGGGCATGTTCCTCAAAACCCCCGACGGATCCGCCTTCCTGCGTCAGATCAAGGGGCTCGCGCCCGGCCAGACGATCCTCGTGCAGGTCACGGGCTTTGCCGAACCCGGCAAGGCGATCCCCGTCACCGCGAAACTGCTGTTCAAGAGCCGCTACGCCATTGTCACGCCCGACGCTCCCGGCATCAACGTCTCGCGCTCCATCAAGGCCGAAGGTGAACGCGACCGTCTGCTGGAGATTGCCCATGACGCAGGCGCGGAGGCGGGTCACGGTCTGATCCTGCGTTCCTCCTGCGCCGGGGCAGGGGCCGAGGAGATCGCCGAAGACGTCACCGCCATGCTGGAGCTGGCCGACAAGGTCACCGGCGACGAC
>JBBSJO010000246.1:0-5349 GCA_038257185.1 Rhodobacterales bacterium
CCACCAATCCCCGAGATCTGCGACATCATCCAGATCTGCGGCGAGGAATTTCACGACATGCTGCGCGGGATCGTCCGCCCGCGCGAAGCCTTGCGCAAGGCCCAGGACAGGGCCGACGCGCTGATACGACCCGATCGGACATCATGACCAAGGGAGGAAACGCCATGGACCCCAATCGCCTCAGAGGAAAGAACATCCTGATCACCGGCGCCGCGCGCGGCATGGGGGCCGCCAATGCCGAGGCATTCGCCGCGCAGGGTGCAAATGTGTGTCTGGGGGACCTGGACCTCGACGAGGCGCGACAGATCGCCGACCGCATCAACGCCGCCGGTCCCGGCAAGGCGATCGCGGTCAGGATGGACGTGGCCAGGCGTCAGGACAATGCCGACGCGGTCGCAGCCACGGTCGAGGCGTTCGGCTCGATCAATGTGGGCCTGTTCAATGCCGGGCTGAACAAGCCCCGGTTCTTCATGGATATCGATGAGGACAACTGGGACCTGATCATGAACGTCAACACCAAGGCCATGTGGCTGGGCATGCAGGAAACCGCCCGCCAGATGATCAGCCAGGGCCCGATGCCGGATCACCCCTACAAGCTGATCAACGTGGGCTCGATCGCGTCGCGCAAGCCGCTGGTGGACGTGACCGTCTACTGCACCTCGAAATACGGCTGCCTTGCGCTGACCCATTGCGGCGCGATCGGCCTGTCCGAACACAACATCACTGTGAACGGATACGCGCCGGGGGTGGTGGTGACGCCACTTTGGGAACAGCTCGACAAGGATCTTGTCGACATCGGCTTCAAGCAGCGCGAAGGCCAGGCCTATGACGACATCGTCCGCGATGCGTTGCAGATCAAGCGGGTGTCCTATCCCAGGGATATCGTCGGCACCGCGTCCTTCCTGGCCAGCGACGACAGCGACTACATGACCGGCCAGATGATCCACATCGATGGCGGCTGGTGCATCCAGTAACGCACCCCACGCCCTTCATCCTCACCCTTTGCCACCGGGTCGCAGCGACGACCCGAAAGGAGATATCATGTCACGCGCATTGATGCCGAACCTGCTGACGCCCCAGGATCTGGAACCCAATTGGGAATGGCGCGAGCGCCTGCCCGCCTGGGGCCACACCTCGGTCGATTTCGAACGCCGCATCGATCACGACCGCCTGCGCCGCTATCGTCTGGCACGCACCCGTCAGTCCCTGCAGGCGTCCGAAGCGGGGACCCTGCTTCTGTTCGACGTCAATAACATCCGCTATGTCAGCGCCACCAAGATCGGCGAATGGGAACGCGACAAGATGTGCCGGTTCTGCCTGCTGACTGGCGATGACAGCCCCTATGTGTGGGACTTCGGCTCGGCCGCGATGCACCACAAGCGCCATTCGGACTGGCTGGAGCCGGACCATTGCCTGGCCGGCGTCGTGGGCATGCGCGGGACGATCCCGCCCGAATTCGGCCTGATGAAGAAATACGCCAAGCAGATCGCAGGCCTGATCCGCGATGCGGGCATGGGCGACATGCCGGTGGGCGTCGACTATGCCGAGACGTCCATGTTCCACGCCCTGCGCGAGGAGGGGCTGAATGTTGTCGACGGCCAGCAGATCATGCTGGCAGCGCGCGAGATCAAGAACTGGGACGAGATCCAGCTGCTGACGCAGGCCGCGGCCATGGTCGACGGGGTCTACCACATGATCTACGAGGAGCTGAAGCCCGGCATCCGAGAGAACGACATCGTCGCGCTGTCCAACAAGATGCTCTACGAGATGGGCAGCGATGATGTCGAGGCGATCAATGCCATCTCGGGCGAACGTTGCAACCCCCATCCGCACAATTTCACCGACCGCTACTTCCGCCCCGGCGACCAGGCGTTCTTCGACATCCTGCAATCCTATCAGGGCTATCGCACCTGCTATTACCGGACCTTCAACATCGGTCGCGCAACGCCGTCGCAGAACGATGCCTATGTCAAGGCTCGCGAATGGATCGATGCCTCGATCGCTATGATCAGACCCGGTGTCAGCACGGACAAGGTGGCCGCGGTCTGGCCGACCGCCGAAAGCCTCGGCTTTGCGAACGAGGACCAGGCTTTCGGCCTGCAGTTCGGCCACGGTCTGGGGCTGGCCCTGCACGAGCGGCCGATCATCAGCCGCGCGATCAGCATGGATCACCCGATGGAGATCAAGACCGGCATGGTCTTCGCGCTGGAAACCTACTGCCCCGCGACCGACGGCTATTCCGCCGCCCGGATCGAGGAGGAGGTCGTCGTGACCGAAACCGGCTGCGAGGTGATCTCGCTGTTCCCGGCCGAGGATCTGCCCATCGCGAACCGGTACTGACATGGCACATCCCTTTGACCTGACCGGCCGCAAGGCCCTTGTCACCGGCGGTGCGACGGGCATCGGCGAGGGCATCGCCCTTGCCCTGGCCGAAGCCGGTGCCGATGTCGCGCTGACCTATCGCAGCCATCTGCCCGACCGCACCCTTGCCAGGATCGAGGGCATGGGTCGCAGAGGCGCGGCGGTCGCCGCGGACTTCGTCGGTATGGACGAGGCGGGCGCGCGCGAGGTGATCGACTTCGCTTCAGACGCGCTGGGCGGCCTCGACATCCTCGTAAACAACGCGGGCATCATCCACCGCGAAGAATCGGTCGATATGCCGCTGGCCGACTGGCGCCGCGTGCTGTCGGTCAATCTCGACTCAGTCTGGCTGCTGTCGCAGGCGGCGGGCCGGCGGATGGTGGCGCAGGGCAGGGGCAGGATCGTCATCGTGTCCTCGGTCCTGGGCAGCCAGGGCGGCCTGCGCGTGCCGGCCTATGTCGCCAGCAAGCATGCGGCGATCGGACTGACCCGTGCGCTGTGCAACGAATGGGCGTCCCACGGCGTAAACGTGAACGCGATCGCGCCCGGATATACCGCCACCGACAATACCCAAGCCCTGCGTGACGATCGTGATCGGTCCAATGCATTGCTGGCGCGCATTCCCGCCGGGCGTTTCGCGGAAGCTTCCGAAATCGCCGGCGCTGCCGTCTTCCTCGCCTCGGATGCTGCCAGTTATTGCCACGGCAGCGTCGTGACCGTGGATGGCGGCTGGCTGGCCCGTTGAAAGAGAGAAATCATGACACACCCCCTTGAAGGAAAGACCGCGTTTGTCACCGCCGCCGCAAACGGTATTGGCCGGGCATCGGCAGAGGCCTTGGCGCGGCTTGGCGCAAATGTCATTGCAACCGACCTCGACGGAGCCGCGGTCGACCGGGTCGCCGCCGGGGCCGAACGGATTACGGCGCACCGTCTAGATGTTTTGGACCATGGCGCGGTCGAGGCGCTGGTGGCTGCCAACCCGAACCTGGACATCCTCGTGAACTGTGCCGGATGGGTCCATGACGGCACGATCTTGGATTGCAACGAGTCCGCTTGGGACCGTTCATTCGATCTGAACGCCAAGGCAATGTTCAGGATGACCAAGGCGGTGCTGCCCGGCATGCTTGCGCAGAGGTCTGGCTCGATCATCAACATCGCGTCGATCGTATCCAGTCTAAAGGCCGCGCCGCGCCGCTTTGCTTACGGCGCTTCAAAGGCAGCAATTATCGGCATGACCAAATCCATCGCTGCAGATTTCGTCAAGGACGGTGTACGCTGCAATGCTATTTGTCCAGGAACCGTCGAAAGCCCTTCGCTTCGCGAAAGGCTAGCCGCCACCGGCGACTTCGACCAAGCCCACGCCGCTTTCACGCAGCGTCAGCCGATGGGCCGGCTCGGCAAGCCGGAGGAAATCGCTGAGATGGTATGCTATCTCGCAGGTGACCTGTCCGCATTCACAACTGGCCAGGCTTTCGCGATAGACGGTGGGTGGTCGATGTGATGCGTGTGGACCGGGCAGCGTCAATCGAGGATTTGCGGCACATGGCGCGTCGTCGCATTCCGCGCTTCGCCTTCGATCTGGTCGATGGCGGGGCCGAGTCCGAGCGCAATCTGCGGCGCAATGTCGAGGCATTCGAGGAGGTGCAGTTGACTCCGCGCTACCTGATGGACGTGTCGGCCATCGATACGCGCGCGATGTTGTTCGGCAGCAGTTTTAACGTGCCTTTTGGCATGGCACCTATCGGCATGTTGAATGCTTTCTGGCCTGACGCCGATCTGACGCTTGCCCGGCTTTGCAGGCGCCGCAACATTCCCTACGTCGCCAGTTCCGCCGCCTCGACGACACTCGAGAAGCTGGCCGAGGCGGCGGATGGAAACGGATGGTTCCAGCTTTACGTGTCTAGTGACGCCGCGGTGACGGAAGGCCTCATCGCGCGGGCTGAAGTTGCGGACTACAAGGTGATGATGGTGACAGCCGACGTGCCGGCCGCCGGCAAACGTGATCGGGACATCCGCAACCAGTTGGCCGTTCCGTTCCGCATCACGCCCGAAGTCATGGCAGGGCTGATCGCGAATCCGCGTTGGACGATCGAGACCTTGCGGCACGGGAAGCCAAATATTGCCAATTACGCTGACCTGCTGAAGGGCGCCACCTCCTATGCCGAGGTTCAAAAGACCCTGATCACTCCCGGATTTACGTGGGACAGCCTCGGACGGCTGCGCGATCGTTGGCAGGGCACGTTGCTGGTCAAGGGCATCCTGCATCCGGAAGACGCGCTTCGATGCGCCGATCTTGGCTGCGACGGAATTGTCGTCTCGAACCATGGTGGACGCCAGGTGGCCTTCGGTCCTTCGACGATCGAGGCTTTGCCTCCTATCGCGTCGGCACTCGAGGGGCGTATCAAGATCATTCTCGACAGCGGCGTTAGGCGGGGAGCGGATATACTTCGCGCCAAGGCTCATGGAGCAGATTTTATCCTGTCGGGGCGGGCCTTGGCCTTTGGAGTCGGCGCCGCAGGAGCCGCCGGCGCGGAGCGCGCCTTCGAGATCCTTGAACTGGAACTGGTACGGGCCTTGGGCCAGCTTGGTGTTTCATCCTTTCTCAATGTTGGGCCGTCTGCACTTGCCCGCGTCTAAAGTGCGCGGGTGTGCGCATCGATATCATGCGCAGAAGGCAGTTACAGAAGCCGATTTTCTTGTTTTGGCGTTTCTGCTCATAAAGG
Source organism: Rhodobacterales bacterium (assembly GCA_038257185.1). GTDB lineage: Bacteria > Pseudomonadota > Alphaproteobacteria > Rhodobacterales > Rhodobacteraceae > Sulfitobacter. Next base: position 5,085 of record JBBSJO010000246.1, read on the forward strand.
AAGAAAAATTGGAAAAGGTTCGACGTCAGGCCCACCCCCTCCGCCATTCTCCCCCGACTGTATTCAATTAAGTCGTTGTTTTTTATGGTACCGTTCCCATTGGCTTCCTCATAGTGCGAAAACTGCTATACTTCCTGCTATACATTCTGTGGTACCACAGGCCCTCAAGAGCAGGGGCAGAGTATGGCAATTTCCACTCGTGGCAACTCGAAGAAGGGCGTGCTTCATCTCTATCGCAGAGTGCCAAAGCGCTACGCCTCAGTAG
>JBBSJO010000247.1:0-5340 GCA_038257185.1 Rhodobacterales bacterium
GAGCATGCCCACGGGTTCCAGCCCTGGGATGGCTTCAAGGGACAAAAGACGGTGTTTGCCGGAATGTTGAAGTTCGTGCAGGAGCACCGCGACGGCATCAGCAAGGCCAATAAACTGCGCTGCGGCTGAAGATCATTGGGCCGCCGGAGAAATCCTCCGGCGGTCCTGCTTCAGGCGAAAAGATCGTGGGCCAGTTCCAGCGCCTCGACCAGCACATCCACCTCGGCCTTGGTGTTATATAGGCCGAAGGAGGCGCGGCAGGTCGCCGTCACCCCAAGATGCGCCATCAAAGGTGCCGCACAATGATGCCCCGCCCGCACCGCGACCCCTTTCTTGTCGAGAATGGTGGAGACGTCGTGGGCATGACCTGCCCCGTCCAGCGTGAAGCTGAAGATCCCCGCCTTGTCGGGTGTGTTGCCCTGAACCTGCAACCAGTTCAGCCCGCCAAGACGCGCCACGGCATAGTCTCGCAGGCTGTCCTCGTGGGCAGCGATATTGTCGAGCCCCAGCGCCATCATGTATTCCAGCGCCACGCCCAGACCGATGGTCTGCACGATGCCGGGCGTCCCTGCCTCGAATTTCATCGGAGGGTCATTGTAGGAGACGGTATCGCGGGTGACTTCTCGGATCATGTCGCCGCCACCGATAAAGGGGCGCATCTCGGCCATGCGCTCTTTCTTGATGAAGATCGCACCCGAACCGGAGGGGCCGTAAAGTTTGTGGCCTGTGATGGCATAGAAATCGCAACCGATATCCGCCACGTCGACCGGCATGTGCACGGCGGCTTGGGAGCCGTCGACCAGAACCTGCACGCCCTTTTCGTGTGCCCCCGTGGTGATCGCCTTTACATTAACTTTGGTCCCCAGAACATTGGAAAGATGGGAGATTGCCACCAGCTTTGTCTTCGGCCCGATGGCGTCGATCACCGCCTGCGGGTCCAGTGCTCCGGTGCTGTCGGTCTCGACCCACTTCAGCACCACCCCCTGCCGTTCGCGCAGGAAATGCCAGGGTACGATATTGGCGTGATGCTCCATGATGCTCAGCACGATCTCGTCGCCCGCCTGCATGCGCGGCATGGCCCAGCCATAGGCCACCGTATTGATGCCCATGGTCGTGCCGTTGTTCATCACGATCTCGTCTTCGGACGGCGCATTGAGAAAGCGCGCGATGGTGCCGCGCACGGCTTCGTACTTGTCGGTGGCGAGGTTGGAGAGGTAGTGCAACCCCCTGTGGACGTTGGCATATTCCGTCGAATAGGCCTGCGTTATGGCATCAATGACCACCTGCGGCTTTTGGGCCGAGGCACCGTTGTCGAGATAGACCAAGGGCTTGCCGTTGACCTCGCGGCCAAGGATCGGGAAGTCGCGGCGGACCTTTTCGACATCATACATTGCTCGCAACCCCCTGGGCGCCGAGCCCGAAAAATGACAGCAAGAGCCCCAGACCCAACACCAGCCCCACCGATGCAATGATCAGAACCGCGATGGCGTGCATGAGACTCGGCAGGGTCAGAGCCTCTGCAATGAAATTCAGCATGATCCAGATCCCCCAGACCGCGATAACCAGCGAGGCGACTAGAGCCAGCAGTGGCAAGAGCAAGGTCAGGACCATGACCCCCAGTTGCGCCACCGCCCGCAGGGCCAGCAGCCAGACCACCAGCGCAAGGACGTCGTTCAACGCTCCCTTGCCGCCAAGGGCCAGCCCTCCCCAATAAATGGCATGGACAAAGACAACGGAGGTTCCAGCCAGCAGCACAAAGAGCGCGAGCGGCGCGTTGAAATAGTCCGGCAGGGGAACACCGGGAGGCGAAAGGGCCAGCAGGACCACGATGACGCCTGTGTTGATCGCGGCGACCAGCGCCAGCGCGGTCCAGAGCACGTCTCGCGGCAGCGCTTGCGCGATGATCGTCCGCGCCGCTGTGCGCGGGTCTCGCAGGGTCAGCTGTCCCAGCGCAATAAGGTCGCTGCCGTTCACCGCGCTTCCTTCCGCGCGGCCAGCAGACCGCCGATCCAGAACCAGAAGAAGACGCCGAGCCAAAGTACGCCTACACCCGTCATTTCAATCCCCGGTCCGACGAAACCCGCTGTCAGCCCCCAGAGGAGCATGACCGGTGATGACGCGAGCAAGGCCCAGAACAGCGCCATGCGCGCGGTGTAAGCCGTTGAACTGGAACCGAAAAGGCGCATCACAAGCTGGCTGAGACCTGCAAGGATGTAAAAGATCAGCGGCGCGATGAAGAGCCAGGCCAGCAGCGAAGCCCCCATCAGCATGCCCAGATCCTCGCCCGTGAGCCAGGCCTGCCTTGCAAGGCGGGGGGTCTGGGCGACGAAGACCATGAGGCAGCCGATCATGAGATAGATCAGCGCGCGGTCTTCGCGCGGGCCCTGCCCCAACAAACGGCGCAGGACCCGTCCAGGGCCCCGGTAGGTCGCCAGAATATCGCGCGTCGCAGCCATCAGTCGCGGCGACGGTCGAGCCAGGACGCAAGCCTTGCGTTGATCTCGTCACGCAGGACCTCGGATTCGATCTCTTGCACCGCCTCGGCGAGGAACGCGAGGGTCAGCAGATCCGTCGCCTCACCCTTCTCGATCCCGCGCGCGCGCAGATAGAAAAGTGCCTCTTCGTCGATGGCCCCGGAGGTGGAGCCGTGGGAACATTCCACGTCGTCGGCGTAGATTTCAAGCTCGGGCTTGGCGAGGAACTGGCTGTCCTCGTCCAGCAGCAACGCCTGGCTGATCTGGTAGCCATCGGTCTTCTGCGCACCCTGTTTCACAAGGATCTTGCCCTGAAACACGCCCGTCGCCCCGTTACGCAGCACTTTCTTGAAGACCTGCCGGCTTTCGCACCCCACAGCATTATGCGTAATGAAGACGGTATCGTCGTGGTGAAACGTGCCATCACCGACGCAGGCACCTGCCACATGGGCGACCGCGTCGTCTCCCGTCAGCTCGATGATGCAATCGTTGCGCGTCAGGCTGCCGTTCATGGTCACGGTAAAGGATTTGAAAAGTGATTCCCTGCCCAGCCGGGCAAAGATATGTGTACCTGCGCGCCGTTCATGGTCGCGCCCCTGGGCGCGGACGTGGTGGAACTTCGCACCATCGCCGACATCGACCTCCATCACCTTGTTGAACCGTGCCGCCGCGGGGCCGGTTTCGAGAAGCGTCATGTCCGCACCCGGATCAAGCGTGATGCAATGATGCAGGATCGCGTCGGAAGTATCTGACATATGCCGATAAATGAGAGAAACCGGTTTGCTTGGTCGGCCGGTGACGTGGATAAGCATGCCGTCGCTGGCAAATGCCGTATTCAGCGCAGCAAGGGGACGGGCCACCGGCGTCTGCCCCCTCAGTTCGAGCGCACCATAAAGCTCACGTGCCCAATGCAGATCGCTGGTTGCCTGTGACAGCCGCTCGATCCGGATGCCTTCCAGCGCCAGATCGTCGGAGGCCGTCGCATCGAAGACGCCATCGACGAAGACCACCCGCAGGCTGTCCATCTCGTCAAAGATCGGGGATTCGTCGTCGTCGAGCACCGCCGCCCGTTCCGGCAACGGCTGGATCAACGTATCGGGCCGGGTATAGCGCCAGTATTCGTCACGCCGCTTCGGCAGGCCCATGGCATGCAGGCGCGCCAGCGCCTCCTGCCGCGCAGCGACCGTCCAGCCCTTCGCAGGCATCGAAAGCCCCGCGATCATTGCTTCTGTCGGGGTCGGTTCCTGTGCTGCCTGCGCCATCAGGCAACCTCGGCGAGGATATCGGCATAGCCGTTGTTTTCGACTTCAAGCGCCAGTTCCGGCCCACCGGATTTCACGATGCGTCCGTCGGCCATGATGTGCACGACGTCCGGTTTGATGTGGTCGAGCAGGCGCTGGTAGTGCGTGATCACCAGAAATCCGCGCCCTGTGGAACGCAGCGCATTCACGCCCTCGGCCACCAGCTTCATCGCGTCCACGTCAAGGCCGCTGTCGGTCTCGTCGAGGATGCACATCTTCGGTTCCAGCATCGCCATCTGCAGGATTTCGTTGCGCTTTTTCTCGCCACCCGAAAAACCCATGTTCACGGGGCGCTTCAGCATCTCGGCGTCAATCTGCAGTTCCTTGGCCTTGGCGCGGACAACCTTGAGGAAGTCGGCGGCCGACATTTCCTCCTCGCCACGCGCCTTGCGTTGCGCATTCACCGCAGTCCGCAGGAAGGTCATGTTCCCGACGCCGGGGATTTCCACAGGGTACTGGAACGCGAGGAAGAGGCCCGCTGCCGCGCGTTCTTCTGGCTCCATCTCCAGCAGATCGGCGCCTTCGAGCGTCGCGGTGCCGTCTGTGACCTCATAGCCGCCCTTGCCGGAAAGCACATAGCTGAGCGTCGATTTGCCGGAGCCGTTGGGCCCCATGATGGCATGGACCTTACCCGCTTCGACCTCCAGATCGACGCCTTTGAGGATCTGCTTGTCCTCTTCCTGAAGTTTTACGTGCAGGTTCTTGATCTTCAACATTTTCTTACCTCTTCGGCCCGGCGCTCCGGGCGTAATCTTCCGTTTGTCGCGCGGCGTTTTCCGTCAAGGAAAACGGCCCGGAAATCTTCAGGAATTCCGATTACCCGACAGACCCTTCCAATGAAATCGCCACCAGTGCCTGCGCCTCCATGGCGAACTCCATCGGCAGCGCCTGCAACACGTCCTTGCAGAAACCATTGACCACCAGCGCCACGGCCTCTTCCTCGTCCATGCCCCTTGAGCGGCAATAGAACAACTGGTCGTCATCCACCTTCGACGTCGTCGCCTCATGCTCGACGCGGCTGGAGTTGTTGCGCACCTCGATGTAGGGCACCGTATGCGCCCCGCAGTTTCCACCGATAAGCAGGCTGTCACACTGCGTATAATTGCGCGATTCCTTGGCCTTGGGGTGCATGGAAACCAGCCCGCGGTAGGTGTTCTGCGCCCGACCGGCCGAAATCCCCTTGGACACGATGCGCGACTTGGTGCGCTTGCCCAGATGGATCATCTTGGTGCCGGTATCGGCCTGCTGCATGTTGTTGGCAATCGCGATGGAATAGAACTCACCCTGACTGTCGTCGCCGCGCAGGATGCAGGAGGGGTACTTCCAGGTCACCGCAGACCCCGTTTCCACCTGTGTCCACATCACCTTGGCCCGGTCGCCCCGGCAATCGGCGCGCTTGGTCACGAAGTTGTAAATGCCGCCCTTGCCGTTCTCGTCACCAGGATACCAGTTCTGGACGGTCGAGTATTTCACCTCCGCGTCTTCCTCAATGATGATCTCGACAACCGCCGCGTGCAGCTGAGATTCGTCGCGCTGCGGGGCCGTGCAGCCTTCGAGATAGCTCA
>JBBSJO010000248.1:0-5326 GCA_038257185.1 Rhodobacterales bacterium
AGCCAGAGGCCGAAAATCAGGCATACCGCGCCGAGACCGTTGAAGGCCAGCGCGGGCCAGACCAGCCATTCAGGCCAGCCGCGACCGGCCAGCAGGCCCTCGACCGCTTCCGGGGCGGCGATCTTTTGCACCAGCCCTGCGACAAAGAGGGCCGCGATCAGGATGCGCCCCAGCAGCATTGCGGCATGTGCTGCCCGGTCCGTCATGTGGCGGGCCCGATATCGCTCTTAGGCATTCCGAGGTCGCTGCTCTGGGTTGGTGGCGTCATGCGGGCGCGCACAGGCCGTCCTGGCCCGCAGGTCAGATCTCATCCACGACACCGGCTGCAAGGATGCTGCCCGTAGGTGCCCCGACTGGCGAGCCGCCCGGTGGTTCGTCCGAAACGGCCAAGGTGAGCTCGGCGGCCTGTGCCGCAAGTTCGGGCGGCAGCGGGATATGCGTGCTGCCTTCCGCCGGCAAGACGCCAAGCGACACGGGTGCCTGATTCGGCAGAATCGCCCAAAGCTCCAGCACGCGGCCGTCGGGCACCACGCCCGCAACCCGTTTGACCGCCACACCCCCGCGCAGGGTGTCGACGACAGCCAGCATCTGAACATCGCTGGTATCGCTGCGCATCTGGGTGGTGAAGAGATTCGGGCCGGGGGCGGGCGGGCGCAGCATCGGCATGGCCAGATAGGCGACAGCCAGCAAAGAGGCCAGCGTGAGGCCCTTCCAGACCCAAAGCCGCTCCATCAGGGGCACACGCGCCTTGCTGAAGAGCCGGGCCAGAATGGCTTTTTTTACCCGGCCCGCAGGCTCGACCGGCGCGATGTCGTCCGTCATCGCCACGAAACGCTCCTGCCATCCCGCGACACGGCCTGCAAATGTGGAATCGGACCGCGCCCTGCTTCGGGCCGCCACAAGATCGTCGCCTTCGCTCAGGCCAAGTGCCAGTTCGGCGGCCTGAAAATCGTCGTCGCGATCAGTATCCTGGGGTTGATCAGTCACAGGCTCATGCACTCTCTCAGGGCGATCAGGCCCCGTCTCAGCCATGTGCGCATGGTGTTCAGCGGGACACTGAACCGTTCTGCCAGATCGGCATAGGTTTCGCCATCCAGATAGGCGCCCCGGATCGCTGCACCGCGATCTTGTTCAAGCGTATCGAGGCACCCCGAGAGCTTCGCTGCCTCCGATGCGGCAATGACCGATTGCTCCGGCGAGGGGCCGGGGGCGACCAGTTCGAAACCGGGCGTGTCGAGGCCCTGATGGCCCTTTCGACGGGCGCGCAGGCGGTCGATGGAAGTGTTGCGGGCAATGGTGATCAGCCATGTCATCGGGGACAGACCATTGGCATTGTAGCGGTCCGCATTGTTCCAGATCTTGACGAAACTGTCCTGCATGGCGTCCTCTGCTGCCGCTCGTTTGGTCAAGACACGCAGGCAGACGCCGAAGAGTTTCGCACTGACCCGATCGTAGAGAATTTCGAACGCGGCACGATCCTTGAGCGCGACGCGGGCGATCAGGACTTCGATCTCGGCACGATCCATTTTTCTTGCTGTCTCCGCTTTCAGAAACTGGAGGCGAAGCGCCGGGACCGACACTTACTTCAAGCTCTCAATTTGACGCATACCACGCATAAGTCAAATTGCGGATCATGAATTTCCTCCTGGCCTGCCGGGGCAACTCGATCGGGACATGTTTCGGCCTGCCCCCGACCGCCTCACAAAGATTGCAGGGCTGACGGCGGTAGGCTACCACGCTCCTGATACCGCGCAGAGGAAACCATGACCACGCCGCAATTCAAGACCTATGATGTGGTGATCGTCGGAGGCGCGATCTACGGCTCCTCCCTCGCCTGGTGGCTGACAACAATGGCCGGTTTCGACGGGCGCGTGCTGGTGGTGGAACGCGATCCCACCTATGCCTTCGCCTCAACCAGCCACACGAATTCCTGTATCCGGCAACAGTTCAGTGCCCCGGTGAACATCCGCATCTCGCAGTTCGGCGCGGAATTCATCAAGAATTTCCGGCACTTCATGGGCGGCGACCCCGAGGTGCCCGACCTGACACTCCAGAGCTTCGGATACATGTATCTTGCGGACACGCCCGAGTTCGTACAGGCCTTGAAGGAAGTACAGCAGCTCCAGACCTCTCTCGGGGCGCATACCACGCACCTGACGGCTGACCAGATCGCCGCCGCCTACCCCTTCTACAACCTCGACGGCATTCTTGGCGCAAACCACAATCTCGTGGACGAAGGATATTTTGACGGCGGCACCATGTTCGACTGGTTCAAGCGCATGGCCCGGCGGCGGGGGGTGGAGTACATCCATGACGAAGTGACGGGGATGACCCTGAATGCCACGGGCACGAACATCGATTCCGTCACCCTCAGATCCGGCCAGACCATTGGCTGCGGCAGCGTCGTCAACGCCTCCGGCCCGCGCGCGACGGCGACCGCCCGAATGGCGGGGATCGACCTGCCGGTGCGCCCGCGCAAACGCTATACCTTCATCTTCGACGCCGCTCATCGGCTGGACCGTGACCTGCCGCTGACCATCGACCCCTCGGGCGTCCATATGCGCAGCGATGGCAGGTACTACATGGCCGGTTGCCCCCCGGACGACGATCCCGACGTCGCCTACGACGACTTCGCCTTCGACCACTCGATCTGGCAGGACAAGGTCTGGCCCGCCATCGCCACCCGTATCCCCGCCTTCGAGGAGGTCAAGGTGATCAACGAATGGGTCGGGCACTATGCCTACAATCTGCTCGACCAGAATGCGATCCTGGGACGCCACACCAAGGTCGCCAATTTCGTCTTCCTCAACGGCTTCTCGGGCCACGGGCTGCAACAATCCCCCGCCATCGGGCGCGGCGTGGCGGAAATGATCGCACACGGCGAATACCGCAGCCTCGACCTCTCACCGTTAGGCTACAACCGCATCGAAACGAACGAAAAACTTACTGAAAAGGCCGTGATATGAACCTCCCTCCCAACCGTTTTCTTCAGGCGATCCGCGCTGGCAAGCAGCAAATCGGCCTTTGGGTCTCGCTCAGCGATGCCTATGCCGCCGAAGCCGTGGCACCTGCAGGTTACGACTGGGCGTTGCTGGACATGGAGCACAGCCCCAACGATCTGACCTCCCTGTTGGGCCAGTTGCAGGTCTTTGCGGCCAGCGACACCACGGCGCTGGTGCGGCCCGACTGGAACGATTCCGTCAAGGTCAAGCGCCTGCTCGACCTCGGCGCGCCGGGGCTCCTGTTTCCCATGGTTCAGACGGTGGAGGAGGCGCAGGCCGCCGTCGCCGCCTGCCGCTATCCCCCGCGCGGGATCCGGGGTGTGGCGGGCACCATCCGCGCCAACAAATTCGGGCGCATCAAGGATTACTACACGGAAGTCGAGAACCAGACCGCGATCCTGATCCAGCTTGAATCGACCCAGGCGGTTGCGAACGCGACCGCCTTTGCCGAGGTCGAGGGCGTCGATGGCGTTTTCTTCGGCCCCGCCGACATCGGCGCGGACATGGGGATCGTCGGCCAGCCCATGCACCCGGACATCTGGGCGGTCATCCGACCCGCCGCGCGAAAACTCATGGACCGGGGCATGCCTGTGGGCACGCTGGTCTCCGACCCCGCCTTTGCCGCCGAACTGCTGAACGACGGTTTCAGCTTTGTCGCCTGCGGCTCAGATTCGGGGCTTTTGGCCAAGGGGGCCGATACCCTGCTTTCCACCGTGCGCGGTAAACTCGTCTAATCGAAGGAAATCCCATGAAACTGAAGAAACTCGTTCTGACCGGGGCTGCGGGCCGTCTGGGCTCGTACCTGCGCGAACCGCTGGCCGCGATGTGCGACGAATTGCTCAGCACCGACATCGCAGATGACATCGGCATGCTCTATGACAGCGAAACCTACGTGAAGGCGGATCTCGCCTCCTACGACCAAATCCTGCCGCTGATGGAGGGGGCCGATATGGTGGTCCACTTCGGTGCGATCGTGGACGAAAAGCCCTTCGAGGAACTGCTCGGCCCCAACTTCATCGGCTCCTACAACGTCTGGGAAGCCGCCTATCAGCACGGCGCGCGGCGGGTCGTCTATGCCTCTTCCATCCATGCTGTGGGCATGCACAAGAAGGCGGACTTCATCGGTATCGACGCACCGCATAAGCCCGACACATTTTATGGTCTCGCCAAATGCTTCACCGAAGACCTCGGTTCCATGTACTGGGACAAGCGCCAGCTTGAATCGGTGCACCTGCGCATTCTCTCGGCAGCGCAAGTCAACAATTCCCGCGCGCTTGGGTCTTGGCTCAGCTACGACGACCTGATCCATCTGGTCACACGCGCCATCGACACGCCCTCGGTCGGGTTCTCGGTGATTTATGGCGTTTCCAACAACGACCGCTGCCCGGTGGACAACGCCAAGGCGTCTTTCCTGGGCTACCGTCCCAAGGACAACGCGGAGCGATACGCCAAGGAGGTGTTGGCCGTGGAGGGCCCGGTGGATGTGACCGATCCGGGCCAGATGTGCCACGGCGGACCCTTCGCCAAGGTCGATCTTGGCCAGAGCGGTCTTGCGCAGATGAACGTCGTGGACGACCGCAAGAAGAGCTGATCAACCGCGTCGATCCTGCGCCCAGTTCGGACGGGGTTTGCCGATAGCCCCGTCCAAGCCCGACAGTCCGCACCAAAGCGCGTTCTGAGGGCCACACTTTCAACCATAACTGGTATAAATTACGTACGTGGCCTCATTTCGGCCCAATTCGTAAATTCATTATGTTTCGTAGGAAACAACTGATGAGGCGATTGAGGGCTGACATGCAGGAGTTCAAGAAGGACGATCTTTCGATCGCCCGACCGAATTCGCGTCGTAAGACCCATGGCAATTCGCTTTGGGGCCGCCGTGTGGCGTTTGCCGCATTGGCTGCTACCTTGGCAAGCCTCGCATACCTCTCTGCTCGGGCCCGACGGCGGGCACCGTCACGTTGACCGGCACCGAGTCACGCAGCGGCGCCGGCCAGTCCCCCGCGGCCGCCTCCTCCGCGCAGCGCAGCCACGGCTCCGCCACGGCAGCGTCGTACTCGAGGAAGGGGCTCCACTCGCCCCAACCAGCGCTGCCGCGCAGCAGCACCCCCTCGCGGACGGTGATCCCCCGGAAGCGGGTGCGCATCGGGACGGCGAAGACCTCGATCACGGCTGCTCCTGCAGAGCCAGGTCCTTGAGGGCGAGCCGGTCGGGCTTGCCGTTGTCGAGCAGCGGCAGGGCGTCGATGGCGACCAGCTGGCGCGGCGCCCACGAGCGCGGGTGGCGCTCGGCGGTGAACGCGCGGGCGTCGTCCAGCGACAGGC
>JBBSJO010000249.1:0-5283 GCA_038257185.1 Rhodobacterales bacterium
ACCGGCGGCATCGCAAATCGCCATCAGCGCCTCCATATCCGCCAGATGCCCGCGCATGTGGCTCAGCAGCAGCACTTCGGCCTGATCCGCCTTTGCCTTGAGATCATCGAGGTCGATGACGAGCTGTTCTGTCACCCCGACAAAGATCGGCACGGCGCCGACGGCGGCAATCGCACCCGGCACCGGAGCCAGCGTGAAGGCATTCGTCAGCACCCGGTGCCCCGGCTTGACCCCCACTGCCCGCAGAGCGGTGGAAAGCGCGTAGCCCCCCGATGCCACGGCAAGGCAATACGCCGCGCCGACCTGAGCGGCGAATTCCTGTTCCAGCAGCACTGTCTCGGCCACTTCGCCGGGTGCAGTGTTGTAGCGGTGCAGCCTCCCGTGGCGCATCACGGCGATGGCCGCCTCGATGCCCTCCTCCGGGATCGGCTCCTGCTGCGTGAAACTGCCCTTGAAACTCTCGGCGCTCACGCCGGAGCCCCGATCAGCTCCGCGACGAGCCCCGGCAGGTCCGCAAAGTCATCCAGCAGCGCCTCCGGTTCGAGTGCCGCCATGTCACCGCCCGCAGGCCCGAAGGTCACGAGTATGCAGGGCACCCCCGCCGCGCGGGCCGTCTTTCGGTCGGTATCGCTGTCACCGACCAGCAGGCATTGCGCCGGATCGCCTCCCGCACGCCGCGCGGTCTCGAAAAGATGCTCGGGATCGGGCTTGCGCACCGCCAGCGTATCGGCCCCCAGCATCGCACCGAAGGCATCGCGCACCCCGAGCCGCGTCAGCAGCAGTTCGGCCAGCGCCTCTGGCTTGTTGGTGCAGATCGCCACGCGGTAGCCCGCCGCCTTGAGTGCCGCCACGGCGTCCATCGCACCCGGATAAAGGATCGTGTGCCTGTCGATGTCGGTCCGGTAAGCCTCGAGCAGCCGGGGGTAATAGGCGTCGATCGTGTCCTTCTCGTCGCCCCGGCCAAGCCGTTCCATCCCCAGCGTCAGCATCGCCCGCCCCCCCCGCAGGGCGGTTGCGGCGTCCCGTGCATCCAGCAGATCACCCTCGCCCATCGCGCGAAAGCTGGCGTTGGCCGCCGCGATCAGATCACCGCTGGTATCCGCCAGCGTGCCGTCGAGATCGAATACCACTGTCTTCAAGTAATGCCCCTTTCGGCGGCCCGCCGCCCCGGATGTTGCAACCCGCAACCTTCTTTGATGGCCCACGGCCTTGCGCCTTTGTGCGAAGCGCGTAAAGAGAATGCAAGATAGAGCATAAAGAGATTACCATGAAAACCGCGCTGATCATCCTTGCCGCAGGCAAAGGCACGAGGATGAATTCCGACCTTCCCAAAGTTCTGCACCCCGTCGCTCAGGCCCCCCTGCTGGAGCATGCCATGGCCGCAGGTGCCGTGCTGGAACCCGCGCATACCATCGTCGTCGCGGGCCACGGGGCCGAACTGGTGCGTGCGGCCGCTCAGGACTTCGACGAGACCGCAGTGGTGGTGGAGCAAACCGAGCAACTCGGCACCGCCCATGCCGTCGCTCAGACGCGCGCCGCGTTGGAGGGTTTCGACGGCATGGCGATCGTGCTCTATGGCGACACCCCCTTCGTGCAGCCCGAAACGCTGGAAAAAATGCGCACCGCCCTGACCGATCACGACGTCGTCGTGCTGGGCTTCGAGGCCGCCGACCCCGCCCGCTATGGCCGTCTGATCCTGCGCGGCGACACGCTGGAACGGATCGTGGAGTACAAGGACGCTTCCGAGGAGGAACGGCTGATCACGCTGTGCAACTCCGGCGTCATTGCCTGCAAGGCCGACCTGCTTTTCAGTCTGGTGGATGCGGTGGGCAACGAGAACGCGGGCGGCGAGTACTACCTGACGGACATCATCGGCATTGCCCGCGAATGGGGCCTGACCGCGACGGCCGTCACCTGCGACGAGGCCGAGACACTCGGCGTGAACTCCCGCGCCGATCTGGCCACCGCCGACGCCACCTTTCAGGCCCGCGCCCGCGCCACCCTGCTGGAGGACGGCGTGACCCTGATGGCACCCGAGACCGTCTACCTGGCGCGCGACACCGTGATCGGGCGCGACGCGGTGATCGAACCCAACGTAGTCTTCGGCCCCGGCGTCACCGTCGAATCCGGTGCCCTGATCCGCGCCTTCTCGCACCTCGAAGGCTGCCACGTCTCGCGCGGTGCCATCGTCGGCCCCTACGCCCGCCTGCGCCCCGGCGCGGAGCTGGCGGAGGACGTGCGTGTCGGCAATTTCGTGGAGATCAAGAATGCCCGCATCGACGAAGGGGCCAAGGTCAACCACCTCAGCTACATCGGCGACGCGACAGTGGGGGCGAAGGCCAATATCGGCGCGGGGACCATCACCTGCAATTACGATGGCGTGATGAAGCACCACACCGAGATCGGGGCCGGTGCCTTCATCGGCTCCAACACGATGCTCGTCGCTCCCGTCACCATCGGGGCCGGCGCATTGACGGGCAGCGGATCGGTCATCACCATGGATGTCGCGCCGGATGCGCTGGCGCTCGGCCGCGCTCGGCAGGTCGAGAAACCGGGCATGGCGCGCAAAATGTTCGAAATGTTAAAGGCCCAAAAGGCAAAATCCCAAAGAGGCAACTGAAAATGTGCGGAATTGTCGGAGTTCTGGGGGAGCATGAAGCCGCCCCTCTGCTGGTTGAAGCCCTGAAACGTCTTGAGTATCGCGGTTATGACAGCGCCGGGATCGCTACCGTGAACGATGGCTTGCTCGCGCGCCGCCGTGCCGTCGGCAAGCTGGTGAACCTGTCGGATCTGCTGGTACATGAACCGCTCGCGGGGAAGTCCGGCATCGGTCACACCCGCTGGGCCACTCACGGTGCCCCCACGGTCGGCAATGCCCACCCGCATCAATCGGGCAAGGTCGCGGTCGTGCACAACGGCATCATCGAGAATTTCCGCGAATTGCGCGAGGAAGTGGTGGCCGCCGGCCTTAAGATCGAGACCGATACCGACACCGAAACGGTGGCCCTGCTGACCCAGATGCATATGGCCCAAGGCGACGATCCGGTCACGGCGGCCAAGCGCACGATCGCGCGGCTTCAGGGTGCCTTCGCGCTGGCCTTCCTCTTCGACGGGCACGAAGATCTGATGATCGCATCCCGCAGCGGCCCTCCCCTTGCCATCGGCTACGGCAACGGCGAGATGTTCGTGGGGTCCGATGCCATCGCGCTCTCGTCCCTGACCGACCGCATCACCTATCTGGAAGACGGCGACATCGCCGTCATCTCCCGCACCTCGGTCGAGATCACGGACCGCAACGGCGCGCTTGCCAACCGTCCCATCAAGACCATCCAGATCGAGAACACCCGCATCGACAAGGGCGGCTACAAGCACTTCATGGCCAAGGAGATCGCGGAACAGCCCAGCGTGATCCAGAATGCGATGGATCACTACATCAGCAATACCGGCCAGATCATGCTGCCCGGCGACGGCATCGACTTTGCTGCCGTAGACCGCATCACCATGGTCGCCTGCGGCACGGCCTACCTTGCCTGTTTCACCGCCAAGTACTGGTTCGAACAGATCGCGCGGATCCCGGTGGAGGTCGATGTCGCCTCCGAATTCCGCTACCGCGAACCGCCGATCCCGGCCAAGACGCTCGCGGTCTTCGTCAGCCAGTCGGGCGAGACCGCCGACACGCTTGCCGCGCTGCGCTACTGCGAGGGCAAGGCCGCGACCATCGCTTCCGTCGTCAACGTGCCGGAATCCTCCATCGCGCGGGAAAGCGACCTCGCCCTGCCGATCCACGCCGGCGTGGAAGTTGGCGTTGCCTCGACCAAGGCCTTCACCTGCCAGCTGACGGTTCTCTTCCTGCTGGTGCTCAAGGCTGCCCGTGACCGCGGCGTCCTGACGGAAGCGGCGCTGGCCGATCACATCGCGGCCCTCCGCGTCCTGCCCTCGGTGATCAACGCGGCCCTCGCGCAGAACGACGCGCTGCGCGATACCGCACGCAAGCTGGCGCAGGCCCGCGACGTGCTGTTTCTGGGGCGCGGCCAGATGTACCCGCTCGCCCACGAAGGCGCGCTGAAACTCAAGGAAATCAGCTACATCCATGCCGAAGCCTACGCCTCGGGCGAGCTGAAGCACGGCCCCATCGCGCTGGTCGACGACACCGTCCCGGTGGTGGTTTTCGCCCCCCGCGACGCGCTTTTCGACAAGACGGTCAGCAACATGCAGGAAGTCATGGCGCGCAAGGGCAAGGTGATCCTCGTCTCCGACGCCAAGGGGCTTGCGGAAGCAGGCGACGGCGTCTGGGCCCGCATCGAGATGCCGGAGGTTGCCGATGCGCTGGCACCGATCCTCTATGCCATCCCCGCGCAGCTTCTGGCCTACCACACGGCAGTCGAAAAGGGTACGGACGTGGACCAGCCCCGCAACCTCGCGAAATCCGTCACGGTGGAATAGGCCGGTGCGTATTCTGTCGAGGGATCGGGTCAGCCCCAATGGGACCACCACATCTACCACTCTGGATGCCGGCGTGGACGCGCAAGGCAACTTCACGCTTTCCGGCACCGATGTCGGGCCGATGGTCGAAGATGTCTGGGGGCACGACGATTACGAATATGGGCTCACGATCTCCCCGCAGGACATGCAGCAGCTCTGGCCCTTCATCGCCCGCCACCTCGTGACTGCAACGGGTCCGCTCACCTTCGGCGACATCGTGAAGCTGTGCGAAACTGCCGGGATCGATCCCAAGTTCCAGACCTGGCCGTGACCGCCTTTCCTGCCCGCAACCGCGCGGGCCACACACCTTGAGGTAGACAATGGCAAAGCAGTTCGACCGCATCACCGACGACCACCGCCAGTTCATCGAAGCACAGCACATCTACTTCTGCGGCTCCGCCGCCGCGACGGGGCGCGTGAACGTATCGCCCAAAGGCATCGACTCGCTGCGCGTTCTTGGCCGCGACCATCATCTGGCGCAATCTCACGGGGTCGGGCAAAGAAACCGCCGGGCACCTCTTGCAGATCAACCGCATGACCCTGATGTGGTGCGGGTTCGAGATGCGTCTGATGATCATGCGCGCCTACGGCACCGCCCGCACCTTGCACCCGCGCAACGATGATTTCGCCGCGCTCAATGCGCATTTTCCCCCGTCCGATGGCGCACGCCAGATCTATGACATGACAGTCGATATGATGCAGACCTCCTGCGGCTACGCGGTGCCGTTCTACGATCACGCGGGCCCGCGCGACACGCTGGCGAAGTGGGCGGAGAACAAGGGCGAAGACGGTGTCGCGGCT
>JBBSJO010000250.1:0-5277 GCA_038257185.1 Rhodobacterales bacterium
CAGGACGCCGCCTGTTTCGCGCTGAACCAGGGCGCCGGAATCGAGGCGGAGGTCGCAGCCCCCTTCCTGCGCCGCCGCGCGCTGGCCAAGGATATCCTGGCGAAGCAGAATGCCGTCTCGCTCGTCCCTGCTCAGGGAGCGATGTATCTGATGCTCAACGTACGCAGTACCGGGATGAGCGGTGAGGAGTTCGCCAATGCCCTTCTGGGCGCCCATCACATCGCCGTCATGCCGGGAGAAAGCTTCGGCACTGCGGCGGCGGGCCATGTGCGCGTGGCGATGACCATTGCGGACGAGGCCTTTGCGCAGGCGCTGGCGACCCTGTGCCGCTTTGCCGAAGGCCTGGCAAAGGCCGCCTGACCCGACCCGCGAAAACGAAAAAACCGGGATGCCAGAGGCATCCCGGTTTCGTCGTGCCGGATATCAACCCAGCTTAGAAGCGCAGCGAACCGCGCAGGTTGAACGTGGTCGCGTCCGCGTCCACACCAGCTGCACCACCGATGTCGGAGAAACGGTGCTGCAGCACTTCGGCACCGATCTGGTAGCTGTCGTTGACACGGTATGCCATGCCCACGCCGACGAACGGCCCGGTTTCAGTGCCGACACTCGTGTCCGCACGTGCGGCACCTGCGGTTGCATAGACCAAAGTGTTGCCCAGGTCGTAGCCGCCCTTGAGCTTGATGCGGGCGACCGAGTCGATGTTGGCGGCACCGCCGGCGAGGTCGATGTCGGTCTTGTCGTAGTCGAGTTCGCCACCCAGGACGAACTGACCGAAGTCATAGTCGTAACCGGCATGGAAACCATAAGTGCCGTTGTTGCCGTCAAGGCCTACACCGGCGTCCTTGCCTTCCACGTCGGCGTAGCCAAGCTGCAGACCGGTATAGAACCCGGTCCAGTCGCCTGCGGCTGCCATCGGTGCGGGTGCCGGTGCGGGCTGATAGACCGGTGCTTCGACCGGCGCATCGACCAAGCTGCCTGCATAGGCGGCACCGCCAAAGGCAGTTGCGGAAAGGGCGGTGAGGATCGTGAATTTGTTCAAACGTTTCATTGTCTGCTCCAATAGTGACTGAGGGCCCGACGCCTCTTTCGGACGCCGGATCACCCTCTCAACACGCGATGTAGGATGGGGTTGCACGAGATGCACATCACAGCCGCGCGATTGGCGTAACGTTGCGCAATTACCACATTTTTCGGCGGGAACCTGCCTGTCTGCTCGCACCAGATGCAGGTCGCAAATGTAAGAGGCAGTCGCAAACAGGACAGAACTCAGGCCGCCGCATTTGCAGCATCCGGTGTATCAGGAGACCGCCCGGATGACCGATATCTGCATCATCGCCACGGTGATCCGCACCATAGGGGCGGAGCGGGGTCGCGCGGCGCGGGGTGCTCCGCTGCAGGCCATCTGACTGCCCTGCCCCTTCCCCCAGAACCCGGACCCTAACCATGACCGAACAATCCCCCATCCGTACCGGCGGCCGTGCCGCGCGTCGTGCCGCCCGCGCAGCCCCCCTTGCCCAGCACCTGCGCCCGATCCGTCCCGGCATGTCCGGCGGCACCTACAAGCCGCTGACCGACGCAGACGTGCTGCGCATCCACGAGGCCGCCTTGCAGGCGCTGGAGGAGATCGGCCTGGCCGATGCACCGCCGTCGGGTGTCGCGTACCTTACCGGGGCCGGGGCGATACAGGGCAGCGACGGACGCATCCGCTTTCCCCGCGCGCTGGTGGAGGACACGCTGAGCAAGGCCAACCGCGATGTGACCCTCTGCGCGCGCGATCCCGAGCAGGACCTCGACCTGACGGGCACCCGCGTGCATTACGGCACCGCAGGGGCGGCGGTCCACATGGTCGATCCGGAGGGGCGGCGCTACCGCGAATGCGGGGTGCAGGACCTGCACGATGCCGCGCGCATCTGCGACGTGCTCGACAACATCCATTTCGTGCAGCGCCCGATGGTCTGCCGCGACATCCCCGACAACTTCGAGATGGACCTCAATACCATATATGCCGTCTGCTCCGGCACCTCCAAGCATGTGGGCGTTTCCTTTACCGAACCCGGCTTCGTGCCCCGCGCTTTCGAGATGCTGCACATGATCGCGGGGGGCGAGGACAAGTGGCGCGCCCGCCCCTTCGTGAGCAACTCCAACTGCTTCGTGGTGCCACCGATGAAATTCGCCACCGAATCATGCATGGTAATGGAACGGGTCATCGAAGGCGGCATGCCCGTGCTGTTGCTGTCTGCGGGCATGGCCGGGGCCACTGCCCCCTCCACCGTGGCGGGTGCAATCGTGCAGGCGGTGGCGGAGTGCCTTGCAGGGTTGGTCTATGTCCACGCCGTCAAACCGGGGCATCCGGCGATCTTCGGCACCTGGCCCTTCGGGCTCGACCTGCGCTCGGGTGCGATGACGGGCGGGTCGGGCGAACAGGCGCTGCTGACGGCGGGCTGTGCGCAGATGCACCGGTTCTACGACCTGCCCGGCGGGGCGGCGGCGGGCATCGCCGACAGCAAGCTGCCCGACATGCAGGCAGGATGGGAGCAGATGTGTTCCAACGTCATGGCGGGGCTGGCGGGGCTGAACATGGTCTACGAGGCGGCGGGGATGCATGCCTCCCTTCTGGGGTTCTGCCACGAATCGCTGATCCTGGGGGACGACATCATCGGCCAGGCCCTGCGCTGTGTGCGCGGGATCGAGGTGAACGACGACACGCTGGCGCTGGATCAGATGCGGCAGGTCTGCATGGGCGGGCCGGGGCATTACCTAGGCACCGACGCCACGCTGAGCCGGATGGAGATCGACCACGTCTATCCCCGCATGGGCGACCGCATGTCCCCGAAGGAATGGGTGGAGAAGGACCGTCCCGATCTGGTGGCCAAGGCGGTGGCGCGCAAGCAGGAGATCCTGGCCGAGCGGTCGAAGGCACGTTTCGATGCGGAGACGGACCGGGCGATCCGGGCGGCGTTCAGGATACATCTGCCAGCTTGAGGGGGGTGCTGAGGGGCGGGCATTCGGTGCGCCGAGGATCGCGATTTTGCGGGACGGTGGCTGTTGGGCAGCTTTGCCGACCTTGACCATCAAGGGCTGGAGTTTCGCCCTGCACTTCAAGGGTCTGGCCGACTTCGTGGGTCCTCCGACCAGACCCCAGCGATATTACACCCCGAAGACGACGTGGCCCTCTGCGTCGATCGGCCATGCTGGATTCCACGCGATCTCCCAGATGTGGCCGTCAGGGTCCTTTATGTAACCTCGAAGGCCCCCTTGGGGCGGTGCGTCGGCCTCACGGAGAACAGTCGCGCCTGCTGCCACGAGCGCTTGGATGACTACCCGTACCTCCCCTTCCTCGGAGACATTGTGTGCGAGGGACATAGCTCCGGCTGCGGGCATGTCCCCTGTCATCGTATCCGCTTCGAGAGAGGCCTTCAGCCACGTCCCGAAGACAAGGCCGTTCATCTGATAGAAGACGATTTCCTCATTTTCGAACACCGGGGTCCAGCCGAAGCCATCCGTGTAGAACCTTCTGGATCTTTCGAGATCGGAAACTCCGAGGGTCACCACTGAGATCTGTTGCTGCATTTCCATGTCCTTTTAATTCGCCCTCGCGACATGCGCGGGCGCTTGGACCATGGGACGCCACGTTCGGAGCACCGACGCGCGAAAGGACCCGTTTTCCGGGGGCCGGGCCAACCGCACCGACCTAACCTGTTTCTGGTGACGATAAACTACGCGCTGTCCTGCACATGATGCAACCAATTCGGACATTCGTGGTCCGCGCAGCATCAGACAACAAGGGCTCTGGGTAGACCTGCGCTTCAGCCAGCGCCTAGGTCCGCTGTGCGGGACAAAGCCGCCATGGGCCTTCCAATTGATAACCGGCGCCGCGCAAATTTTCTCCGTCACGTTTGACAGTGATTCCCTGTTTCCTCCTCAATCAATTGCTCGAGGGAGGCCGTAGAGATCGATCCAAGGAACACCGTCCGACCGACTGCGAATGCGGGTGTCCCATAGAAACCGAAAACATCGGCAATTGCGCGGGTCCTGCGTAATTCCTGTTCGATCTCATCGGAATTCATGTCGTGGAGAAGTTGATCGCCATCCAATCCGATGGCGCGCGCGATATTTGCGACCAACGCTTCGTCGGTGATCGCAGGTGATCGGGTCAGTCTATCGTGCATCTCAAGATAAGCGCCTTGACGATCAGCAGCCAGCACCGCCCGGCTTGCCGTGCGCGATGCTGCCCCCAACAAGGGAAGTTCATGTCGCACAACGCGAAAGCTATCCGGAGCCCGTTCCTGAAGATCAGCCAGTCGATTGTTCATCATCTTGCAGACGGGGCACCTGAAATCTGAGAACATTGCGACGGGCACTGGTCCGGTCTGTGGCGGGCCAAAGAAAGCGGCACAAGGGTCGTCCCTCACCGCCACGAGCATCCGTTTATCTTCAGGGGTAAGAGGTTCTGGTGTATCAAGACCGGCAAAGGCTGCACCGCCTGCTGATGTGGGTGCTCCCGTTCCTGCAAGCCATCGAAAGGGCTCAAGCCCGTCGATGCTCTGGAACTTCAGTTCTTCGCCGGAAAGTGACAGCAAATACGGTGCGCTTTTTACCCAGGCAACAAGCCCGACCGCACCTGCTGCCAGAAAGGCCCTGCGTTGCCATTTCTCACGGGCTGTTGCCACCTTGCGTTCCATGTTTCGAACATCCCCTGCACCGCAACTGTGTATCATGCATTTGTCCGGTCGAGGGAACAGCGGCGGTGAGTATTATTTGCGGCTCCCACCATCAAATGCAGCAATCTTGAGTAACGATGGCGCGGCTGAGTTATCCTGCCGTTCATTGGGGCGGTTTCAACGGCACGACGCACCATCGCAATCCCCCCTCCTGAAAGGCCCGGGCCTTGGGGCTGCCGGGCCTTCCGTTTGCGCGCGGGGGCTAACGGTCTGCTGCCGCTCCCGCGCGCCCCGGTGCCGACGGGCACGGTGATGTCGCGGCTGGCGCGCGCCCGGGCGGCCCTGCGCTGCGCCATGGGGCTGGCGGCCGGCGCTTCGGTGATGGACCTCATGTCCTGACAGGGCCCTGCGCTGCCGTTCATCGCTTGCACCGCGCGCCGGATGCCATAGATGTTCACCAGCCCTCCACCCGCACGGAAGCCTGCCCACGATGTTCTTCTGGATCACTACCCACATCGAGATCGTTGTCGTCGTGGGGCTCACCCTGATCGCGGCGGTCGTGATCCTGCAACAACGCCGCACGCCGCAATCTGCCGTGGCTTGGCTGTTGTTCTTC
>JBBSJO010000251.1:0-5265 GCA_038257185.1 Rhodobacterales bacterium
CATGAAGCGTACCGAGAGCGCGCGGAAGCGGTACGTCGACGACGCCTCCGGGGGGGCTCTGCCCCCCCCACCCCCCGCGGGCGGCGCGAGCCACGTGAAGAACCCCTCGAAGTCGCGCATCGCCCACGCCGTCAGCAAATACACCTCCGTCGCCGCATGACCCTGCCGCCCAAGCCGCCCAGCAGACCGGACAAGGTGTCGCTCCGGCGCTATCTCAAGCTCTTCCGCGCCGATATCCTCTCCGCCCAGCCCGCGCGGCTCTATGGTGCCTGGATGGCGGAATTCCGCACGCCGTTCTTCCGCAGTTATCTGATGAACCAGCCTGAACTGGTGAAGACACTGCTGAAGGAACGGCCCGACGATTTTCCCAAGTCCGACCGGATCAGCGAAGGGCTGCGCCCGCTTCTGGGCAATTCGGTGTTCCTGACCAACGGCGAGACGTGGAAACGCCAGCGCCGCATCATCGACCCGGCCTTCGAGGGCGGGCGTCTGCGCGAAACCTTCCCGGCGATGTGGGACGCAGCAGAGGCCGCGGCGGCCCGGCTGGAGGCGCTTGCGGGCGAGGTGGTGGAGATCGAGGCGGAAACGAGCCACGCGGCGGCGGACGTGATCTTTCGCACGCTGTTCTCGATCCCGATCGAGCATCATCTGGCACGCGATGTCTTCGAGGAGTTCAAGACCTACCAGCGCTCGCAACCCCTGCTGAACCTGGCCGCTTTCCTGCCACTGCCGCGCTGGATGCCGCGATTCTTCAAGGCAGGGACGCGCAAGAGTGCGGCCAAGATCAGGGCGCTGATCACCCAGCTGACGACCGGGCGCATGGCGGAGATCGAGGCAGGGACCGCCCCCGACGATCTTGCAACCAAGATCATGACCACGGCGGACCCCGTTACCGGAGGCCGCTTCAGCACCGAGGAAATGGTCGATCAGGTGGCGATCTTCTTCCTCGCCGGGCATGAAACCAGCGCCTCGGCCCTCGCCTGGACGCTCTACCTGATGGCCACGCACCCCGAGTGGCAAGAGCGGCTGGCCGAGGAGGCACAGGTGATGGAGACCTGCGACTTTGCCGTGATGTCCAGGCTGCGGCTCAGCCGGGATGTGTTCCGCGAGGCGCTCCGGCTCTATCCACCCGTGCCGATGATGGTGCGCGAGGCGACCTGCCCGGAGCATTTCCGTGACCGGGACGTGGCAAAGGGCGCGCAACTGGTGCTCAGCCCTTGGCACCTGCACCGGCATACGCGGCTTTGGGATAGTCCCGACGCCTTCGATCCCACGCGCTGGCAGACAGAGAACGGCCAGAAATGCGCGCGGGAAGCCTATATCCCTTTCTCGGCCGGGCCGCGCGTCTGCGCCGGCGCGGGATTTGCGATGGTGGAGGGGCCGCTGATCCTGTCGCGCATCCTGCGCGATTTTCGCGTCGTGGCGGTTCCGGGCCGCGTGCCGGTGCCGGTGGCACATCTGACAGTGCGTTCGGACAAGGGGATCTGGCTTAAACTGGAGCGGCGCTAGCCTTGACGCGCAGAACCGCCTAAACATCGGAAAAACCGGAATCATATACGCAGGGAGAATGACATGGCGCTCGACGCAGCACAGAAGACCCAGATGGAGAGCGGCAAGGGGTTCATCGCGGCGCTTGACCAGTCGGGCGGCTCCACCCCCAAGGCGCTGAGCCTCTACGGTGTCGAGCCTTCGGATTATTCCGGCGAGGCGGAGATGTTTCAGGCGATGCACGACATGCGCGCGCGGATCATTCTTGCGGAGGATTTTACCTCCGAGAAGGTGATCGGTGCGATCCTGTTCGAGCGCACGATGGACGCCGAAATCAACGGCAAGCCGGTGGCACAATTGCTGTGGGAAGACCGCGGCGTGGTGCCGTTTCTGAAGATCGACAAGGGGTTGGAGGATACCGGCAATGGCGTGCAGCTGATGAAGCCGATGCCGGGGCTGGAAGAACTGCTGGCGCGGGCGAAGAAGGCCGGGATTTTCGGGACCAAGGAACGCTCGGTTGTACATGAGGCGAACGAGACCGGCATCGCCGCCGTCGTGGCGCAGCAATTCGAGGTTGCCAAGATGGTCTGCAAGGCGGGGCTGGTGCCGATCATCGAGCCGGAAGTGAACATCCACTCAGAGACCAAGGCGCAGGCCGAAGACATGCTGCGCGACGCGCTGATGCGGCATCTGCTGGCGCTGCCGGAAAGTGAAATGGTGATGCTGAAGCTGACCATTCCGGAAGTGCCGGGGCAGTACGACGCGATCGCCGAACAGGCGAACGTGCTGCGGGTCGTGGCGCTCTCGGGCGGGTATTCGACGGATGAGGCCTGCGCAAAGCTCGCGAAGAACCCGAAGATGATCGCGAGCTTCAGCCGGGCGCTGACGGAAGGCTTGGACGTGAAGATGACGGACGAGGCCTTCGGCAAGGCTCTCGGCGGGAACATCGACAAGATCTATCGCGCTTCGGTCGCCTGAGGGATCGGAAATTTAGAAAATTTCCGACCGTTTTCTTTCAAAGAAAACGATTAAAGGACCACGCGGATCGGTTCCTGGTTGCAGAAGATATCCATCTGGCCGGCGTTCTCGATCGCGTGGTACCCCCGCCGTTGCAGTACCTGCTCGAACTCGGCGCGACCGACGTAACGCTCGATGTCCCGACACTTGCGGCGTACGACACCTCCACTGCTCGCTGCACGCGAGCTGAACAGATCGGTGACCCATTCGTTCGGGGTGAGGGGCGATGCGGAAAACCTCATCCCGCAAACCTATTCCCCGCCTGGTAAACGATCCTTCAACGCGCGCAGCACGTAGAGCCGTATCGCCGAGGCCAGCCCCGTTTCCACCCCACGCGCTGCATCGATCTCTGCCACGAGGGCATTGATCGGCATGTCTTCTTCTGCCGCAAGACGCCGGAACTCGGCCCAGAACTCATCCTCCAGCGACACCGAGGTGCGATGGCCCCTCAGCGTCACCGAATGTTTCACGGGCCGCGCGTTCATTCCTCGCGCTTGTGTGCCTCGAGGTTGCGGGCGATCTGCTCGGCGCGGGCCTTCAGCGCCTCTTTCTGCGCCTTGGTCTGGCCGAACTGGACGGCATTCTCGTCGGCGCGGGCCTTGCGGGAGGCGCGGTTGCGCTCCTTCTTGACCTTGCTCAGGTTGATGGGGGCACTCATTTCGGTCCTATCATGTTCTCGGGCCGCACGACCCGGTCAAAGGTTTCGGCATCCACGAAGCCCAGGGCAATCGCTTCTTCCTTCAGTGTCGTGCCATTGCGGTGCGCGGTCTTGGCGACCTTGGTGGCGTTGTCATAGCCGATGGTGGGGGCCAGAGCGGTCACCAGCATCAGCGATTCCTTCATCAGCTTGTCGATACGCTCGACGTTGGCTTTGGTTCCCGTAACCATGTTGTCCGTGAAGCTGCCTGCCGCATCGCCCAGCAGTTGCATCGACTGGATCACGTTGTAGCTCATCATCGGATTGTAAACGTTCAACTCGAAATGGCCCTGCGATCCCGCGAACCCCACGGCAGCGTCATTGCCCATGACCTGCGCGCAGACCATGGTCAGCGCCTCGGCCTGCGTCGGGTTCACCTTTCCGGGCATGATCGACGATCCGGGCTCGTTTTCGGGCAGGATCAGCTCTCCCAGACCGGAGCGGGGGCCGGACCCCAGCAGCCGCATGTCGTTGGCGATCTTGAAGAGCGAGGCGGCCACGGTTTTCAGCGCGCCGGAGAACATCACCATGGCATCATGTGCAGCCAGCGCCTCGAACTTGTTCGGAGCGGTGACGAAGGGCAGGCCGGTGATCTGAGCGATCTCGGCCGCGACGTTTTCTGCAAAGCCCTTGCGGGTGTTCAATCCCGTGCCGACCGCCGTGCCGCCCTGCGCCAGTTCGTAAATGTCGGGAAGACACATCTCGACCCGCGCAATGCCCTTTGCGACCTGATGCGCGTAGCCACCGAACTCCTGTCCCAGTGTCAGTGGCGTCGCGTCCTGCGTATGGGTGCGGCCGATCTTGATGATGTCCTTGAATTCCTCCGACTTCGCCGCAAGTGCCGCGTGCAGCTTGCGCAACCCCGGCAGCAGCGTATCGCGCGCCACCATGCCGATGGCGACATGCATCGCCGTGGGGAAAGTATCGTTGGAGGACTGCCCCATGTTGCAATGATCGTTGGGGTGGACGGGTTTCTTCGATCCCATCTCGCCGCCCAGAATCTCGATCGCGCGGTTGGAGATCACCTCGTTGGCATTCATGTTCGATTGCGTGCCGGAGCCGGTCTGCCAGACGACCAGCGGGAAGTTGTCGTCGAACTTGCCGTCGATCACCTCCTGCGCGGCCTGATCGATGGCGGGGGCGAGGTCTTCCTCCAGATCGCCGAATTCCAGGTTCACCGCGGCACATGCCTTCTTGATCACGCCAAGCGCACGCACGATCGCGACGGGTTGCCTTTCCCAGCCGATGGGGAAGTTCCGGATCGACCGTTGGGTCTGCGCGCCCCAGTACTTGTCGGCAGGGACCTCAAGGGGTCCAAAGCTGTCGGTTTCGGTGCGGGTGTCGGCCATGTATCGGTTCCTGGTCTTGCTGATGCGTCTGCTGCGGGTGTAGCGCCCCGGAGGGCGCTGTGCAATCAGGCGGCAGCCCGGGCAGGCGTTACTTTCGGAAGGAATCGAGCGAAACTATCTCGGCATCCCGCGCCGGGGCCTCGACCACTTCAAGCTCATGCTCATGGACCTGGCTCAGGTCGCCCTTGTCGTCGCTGGCGTCCTTGCCGTCCGTGGTCTGCTGTTCAAATCGCAGGCCGAACTCGACCGAAGGGTCCACGAAGGTGCGGATCGCGTCGTAGGGAATATAGAGCGGTTCAGGTGCGTCGCCGAAATTGAGCGTGACGGAAAAGCCGTCCTCGGTCACCTCCAGCTTGTCGTACCAGTGCTGCATGACCACGGTCATCTCGCTGGGATATCGGTCCGACAGCCAGTCGGCCAGTTCCGCATCCGGATGGCCGGTGTCGAAGGTGATGAAGAAGTGATGGCTTCCGGGTAGGCCGCGTTCGGCCACGTCAAGCAGGACCTTGCGGATCAAACCCCGCATGGCCTCGTGCATGAGGTTGCCGTAATCGATGCTGCGGCTCATGGCGGTCCCCCGGGTGTTGGCGCATATCGTAAGATCAGCATACGGCATTTATCGGCAAGGAAAAGGGGCAAGCTTACAGCATCGCAAGTGCCAGCGCCGCGAGCGCGAGCAGGGTCATGCTGAGCACGAAACCGCGGTGCAGCACC
>JBBSJO010000252.1:0-5262 GCA_038257185.1 Rhodobacterales bacterium
AGCCGGGGATGATGATCACGCTGTCGGCCTCGTTCAGCGCGCTTGCCACGCCGTCGGCCTCGATGGCGATCTGCTCGCCCTCGACCTCCATCGCAGGACCTGTTGTGCCCCCGAAGCCGCCCAGGATCACGTTGACGAACTTGCGGTTCATGGCCTTGCACATGATGTAGCTCAGGATCGCACCCGAAGAGCCCACCAGCGCGCCGGTCACGATCAGCAGGTCGTTGCCCAGCGTGAAGCCGATGGCCGCCGCCGCCCAGCCGGAATAGCTGTTGAGCATGGAGACCACGACCGGCATATCCGCACCGCCGATGCCCATGATCAGGTGGTACCCGATGAAGCCCGCGATGAGCGTGACCAGCACCATCGTCCAGATGCCCGCCCCGTTGAAGTAGAGCACGCCGAGCAGCAGGCAGGCGATCAGCGCTGCGGCATTGAGCATGTGCCCGCCCGGCAGCTGCGACGGCTTGCCGTCGACACGGCCCGCCAGTTTCCCGAAGGCGATGACGGAGCCGGTGAAGGTGACTGCACCGATGAAGATGCCGAGGAAAACCTCGACCTTAAGGATCGCGATTTCCACCGCCTCCTTCTTCCACAGGCTTTCGCCGAAGCCCGTAAGCTCTGCGTCTGCCAGTGTGATGCCGCTGTCCCGCATGGCAATGACGCTGCCCAACATGATGTCGGCGTTGAGCCCGATGAAGACTGCCGCGAGACCCACGAAGGAGTGCAGCGCCGCCACGAGCTGCGGCATTTCCGTCATCTGGACGCGGCCCGCGACGTAATAGCCCGCGAAACCGCCCGCCGCGATGGCGATGAGGATCAGCAGGACGTTATAGACGCCGGGCCCGAAGACGGTGGCGAACACCGCCACGGCCATGCCGACAATGCCGTACCAGATCGCGCGTTTCGCGCTTTCCTGGTTCTTGAGCCCGCCGAGTGAGAGGATGAAAAGGACAGCGGCCGCGATATAGGCCGCAGAGGTCAGACCGATCGAGAACATATGCGTCGCCCCCTCAGGATTTCTGGAACATGGCGAGCATGCGCCGTGTCACGAGGAAGCCACCCACCACGTTGATGGAGGCGATGAGGATCGACACGAAGCTGAGGAAGACCACCAGCCAGTTGCCCGATCCGACCTGAAGCAGCGCGCCCAGGATCACGATGCCGGAGATGGCGTTCGTGACGGCCATGAGCGGCGTGTGCAGCGAATGCGCCACGCCCCAGATCACCTGGAAACCGATGAAGCAGGCGAGCGCGAAGACGATGAAGTGCTGCATGAAGCTTGCGGGCGCGAAGGCCCCGATCAGCAGCATCACGGCCCCGCCGATGGCGAGCAGCGTGACCTGCGACTTGGTGGCTGCCTTGAAGGCCGCCGTCTCTGCCGCGCGCTTTTCGACCGGCGTCAGTTCCTTTACCGCTGCCTTCTTGGGCGCCGCGGCAATCGCCGCGACCTTGGGGGGCGGTGGCGGGAAGGTGACGGCATTGTCGTGGGCGATGGTCGCGCCCCGGATCACATCGTCTTCCATGTTGTGATTGATCTTGCCGTCCTTGTCGGGCGTCAGATCGGTCATCATGTGCCGGATGTTGGTAGCGTAGAGCGTGCTGGCCTGTGTGGCCATCCGGCTGGGGAAGTCGGTATAGCCGACGATGGTGACACCGTTCTCGGTCACGATTTTCTCGTCGGGCACAGTCAGCTTGCAGTTGCCCCCCTTTTCGGCAGCAAGGTCCACGATCACCGATCCGGGTTTCATGGATTTCACCATGTCCTCGGTCCAGAGTTCGGGTGCCTCCCGGTTCGGGATCAGCGCCGTGGTGATCACGATGTCCATCTCGGGCGCCAGTTCGCGGAACTTGGCCAGTTGCGCCTCGCGGAACTCCGGCGAGGAGACGGAGGCATAGCCGCCGGTGGAGGAGCCGTCCTTCTGCTCTTCCTCGAAGTCGAGATAGACGAACTGCGCGCCCATGCTCTCGACCTGTTCGGCCACTTCGGGGCGCACGTCGAAGGCATAGGTGATCGCGCCGAGGCTGGTGGAGGTGCCGATTGCGGCAAGACCTGCCACGCCCGCACCCACGACGAGCACCTTGGCGGGAGGCACCTTGCCGGCAGCAGTGATCTGGCCGGTGAAGAAGCGCGGGAAGTTGTTGCCCGCCTCCATCACAGCGCGGTAGCCCGCGATATTGGCCATCGAGGACAGCGCGTCCATCTTCTGGGCGCGCGAAATGCGCGGCACCATGTCCATCGCGATGACGGTCGCACCCTTCTCGGCCGCGGCCTCCATCAGGTCCTTGTTGCCCGCCGGGTTGAAGAAGGAAATCAGCGTCTGGCCCGCGCGCAGGCGCTTGACCTCCGCATCCGCAGGCGCGCGGACCTTGGCGACGACATCGGCGGCCTTCCAGAGTGCTGCGGTCGTCTTGACGACCTCGACGCCCGCGGCCTTGTAGGCGCCGTCGTCGAAACCCGCCAGCGCGCCTGCGCCGGCTTCGATGACGCAGTCATGCCCCAATTTCTGCAAGGCCTGCGCCGAATCCGGCGTCATGGCCACGCGCGCTTCGCCCTCGTGAACTTCCTTTGGTGTTCCGATCTTCAATCCGACATCCCCCGTTTGCCCTGTCACGCCCTCGCGGACGCAACAATGTTACCTGAGCGATAGCGCGCAGGCAGCAAATGCACAAGTCACTGGGGCACCGGCAGCGGCATTTCTGTGTACCGGTGTGCCGTGCAGGTCAGGGCCAAAACGGCGCGGGTCGGCGTTGTTCAGCCGCCGGGCAGAAGCCGCGTCAGGTTGCGCGGCTTGAACGTGGCCCCGCCACCCTGACCGAATGCAAAGCTGCCTCCCAACCCGACGAAGGCTTCCGATCCAGACAGACCGCCTGCGCGGGCTCCGGCAGACCCCGCCTCGACGTAGAGGGTGACGTCCTGCGTGACGGCGTGATCGAGCTTGAGCCCGACGCGGTAGATGTCAGCCCCCGCCTGATCCGCCCGGTCGTAAGAGGCCGTCAGACCCATCGAATTGCCGAAGGCATAGCGGCTCGACACCCCGAAAGTGGTGCCATCGAAGGTACCGTCATCGAACCGGCCGAGGTATCCTTCATGCTCCCACTGGCCTGTTGCGAGGCTGCCCTCCACGCCGATCACGTCGATATTGCTCCCGGGGACGTCCTCGTAGGTATAGAACGCGCCGAGGGCGGCGTTGGCATTGAGGTGAACGATGCCATGCACGCCAACGCTCGTGGCCCCATCCCCGACGATGTTGAAAGCCTGATGTCCAAGATCGCCCTGCACCGCAAGCGCGTCAGAGAACGCCACCTCGACGGAGCCCTCGATGCCGAGCCGGTTGACGCTCGTGTCCCGGGTGAAGGCGGAATAGGAAAGGCCGAGTGTTCCCCCGGTCACTTCGGCCGCCTGGACGGCAGAGGCCAAACACAGGGATACGCCCGTAAAGGCGGTTAAAAGTCTATACATGGAACTGCTCCGATAAGTTGCCTGTCGGCCCTGTTTTCAGGTTGCCTGATGGCAGGAATACCCGCTACGGGTCCGCGCGGCAATGCCGTATCCGGTTCTGTCTGCCCGGGGTGGGCGATGCGCCCACCTTACGCACCATCGCACCTCACAGCACTTTCGAAAAAGCTGGATCACCTGACGCTGCCTGATATCAAGGATTTCAACGCGTTAAGTGATGGTCTGCGGCTCATCTTTTCCGTGACATGCCTTAATCCCGCGTTAACCCCGTCGCGCCTAACCTTTCCACCATGGCAGACTACCTCCGCAGACGCCGCACCGGCGGCACCTATTTCTTCACCATGCGCCTGGCGGACCGGGGCGAAGACCTTCTGATCCGCCATGTCGGCAAGCTGCGGCGGGCGATGCGCGACACCCTGGACCGCCACCCCTTCCGCATCGATGCCATCGTTGTGTTGCCTGCGGCGATCCACACCATCTGGACGCTGCCCGAGGGGGACAGCGACTTTCCCAACCGCATCGGGGTGCTGAAATCGCGTTTTTCACGCGTCATGCCAATGCCGCCAAACCGCAGCCTGAAACAGATCGAGCGCGGCGAAAAAGGCATCTGGCAAAAGCGCTATTGGGAACACCTGATTCGCGATCACGCCGATTTCACGCGCCACCGCGACCTCATCCACCTCAGCCCGGTCCACGCGGGCCTCTGCCCCCGCCCGCAAGACTGGCCTCACAGTTCCATTCACCGCGCCTTGGCACAGGGCCACATGCCACCCGCACCCATCGGCCATGGTGCAGCGGGGCTGCACCTTACCTTGCCATTGATTGAAAACGACAGACCGAAGGACAGAAGAACGGCCTGAACGATGTCCCGTCCCGGTCTCACACGGCCTTCAGTGCCGGCCGCTGGCCCCGTGCGGCCCAGTCGCGCACCGCATCGCCGAAGCGTTCGAACAGCGGACGCGATACCGGGTCGGCCGCGGCATTCCACTCCGGATGCCACTGCACGGCCAGCGTGAAACCCGCAGCACCCTTGACGTAGATCGCCTCTGGCGTCCCGTCCTCCGCAAGCCCGTCAATCACGATGCGCGGCCCCGGCAGGTTGATCCCCTGCCCGTGCAGCGTATTGGTCCGCACCCGGGAAGCCCCCATGACCTGATGGAAAACGCCCCCGTCGACGAAAGTAACGTCATGGCGCAACTCGAACTTCTCCTCGATGGTCCCGTCGGGGGGCATGCGGTGGTTCATCCGCCCCGGCAGCTCCCGGATCTCGGGGTACAGCGTCCCCCCCATCGCGACGTTGACCTCCTGAAAGCCCCGGCATACGCCAAGAAAGGGCTGGCCCCGCTCCACGCAGGCGCGGATCAGCGGCAGGGCGATGGCATCGCGGGCCCGGTCGAAGACACCATGCGCCTCCGTCTCCACCTCGCCGTATTCTTCCGGATGCACGTTCGGACGCCCGCCCGTGAAGAGGAACCCGTCGCAGGCCTCCATCAGATCGGCCACACGGATCAGCGCGGGATCGCTCGGGATGATCAGCGGCACGCAGTCCGACACTTCCGCCACGGCCTGGGAATTCATCTGTCCCCCGGCATGCACCGCGTATTGATCGTTGATGAGATGGGAGTTGCCGATAATGCCGACGACGGGTCTGGCCATGAACGCACCTTCGATACCAAAGTCAGGGCCAACATAGGCCCGCCCGCCGCAGACCTCAACCGCGCAGGCTCAAATCTCGGCCAAAAGCCCTGCCGCTTCGATCCCGGTGATCGCTGCTTGGGCATCGTTGTCCGATGTATCGCCCG
>JBBSJO010000253.1:0-5238 GCA_038257185.1 Rhodobacterales bacterium
CATCCGCTCAATGATCGCCGCCGCCGGGCCGACGGATTTCACGGCACCGATCCCCTGACCCGAACCCCAGATCGTCTTCCACGCCTTGGGCTTCTCGCGGTCCTTGCCGAAGTTCATCGACGCAGCGTCCGCCTGCGGCAGGTTGTCCGGGTCCATCCCCGCCGCTTCGACCGAGCCGCGCAGGTAGTTGCCCCAGACCCCGGTGAAGAGCGAGGAATAGACAATGTCTTCCGCCCCCGACCTGGTGATCATGTCCTTGTAGCCCGCATCCGCGTTCGCCTCCTCCGTCGCGATGAAGGGCGATCCGGTATAGCCAAAGTCCGCCCCCACTGCGCGGGCGGCAAGCAGCGCCTCGCCCGTGGCGATGGCCCCCGATAACGCCACGGGGCCGTCGAACCATTCGCGGATCTCGCGCATCAGCGCGAAGGGCGATTGCTGCCCCGCATGACCGCCCGCCCCGGCAGCCACGGCGACCAGCCCGTCCGCACCCTTTTCGATGGCCTTGTGGGCGAAGGTGTTGTTGATGATATCATGCATCACGATCCCACCGCAGGAATGTGCGGCCTCGTTGACCTCCACCCTTGCCCCCAGCGACGTGATCCAGATCGGCACCTCGTGGCGCACGCATATCTCCAGGTCCCGCTCCAGCCGTTCATTCGACCGATGCACGATCTGGTTCACGGCGAAGGGTGCCGCGGGACGGTCGGGATTGGCCTGATTGTACCGGTCCAGCTCTTCCTTGATCTCCGTCAGCCACTTATCCAGCATCACCGGCTCGCCCTCCGCCTCGCGGGCGTTGAGCGCGGGGAAGGCACCGACCACGCCTGCCTTGCATTGCGCGATGACCAGCTTCGGCACCGAGATGATGAACAGCGGCGAGGCGATCAGCGGGATGCGCAGACCGCGCAGCGCCTTTGGCAGGTGGGTATCGTCGCGGGGCATGGTCTCTCCGGGTTTCGGGAAGTTGACGGTAAGGGGGCGGGTGAAGCCGCCCCGCTTGTTGGTGAAACGCAAGGGTCAGAGCACCTCGAAGAGGCCGGCAGCCCCCATGCCGCCGCCGACGCACATGGTGCAAACGACATATTTCGCGCCGCGCCGCTTGCCCTCGATCAGCGCATGACCGACCATCCGCGCGCCCGACATGCCGTAGGGATGCCCGATGGAAATCGCGCCGCCGTCGACGTTCAGGATGTCGTCCGGGATGCCCAGCTTGTCGCGGGAATAGATCACCTGCACGGCGAAAGCCTCGTTCAACTCCCACAGCCCGATGTCGTCCATCGTCAGCCCGTGCGCCTTCAGCAGCGGCGGCACGGCGTAGATCGGGCCGATGCCCATCTCGTCCGGCTCGCATCCTGCGGCCATCACGCCGACATAGCGACCCAGCGGTTGCAGGCCCGCCTTTTCCGCCGCCTTCGCCTCCATCACGACGCAGGCCGAGGCGCCGTCCGACAGTTGCGATGCATTGCCCGCGGTGATGTACTTGCCTTCCTTGATATGGATGCCGTCTTTGAAGACAGGTTGCAGCCCCGCGAGGCTTTCGGCGGTGGTGGAGGGGCGGTTCCCCTCGTCCTTGTCCAGCGTGACCTCGTGCTCGCCGATCTGCTTGGTCTCGCGGTCCTGCATCTTCATCGTCGCGGTCAGCGGCACGATCTCCTCGTCGAACTTGCCTGCCTGCTGTGCGGCGTGGGTGCGCGCCTGGCTCTGTGCGGCATAGGCGTCCTGCGCCTCGCGGGTGACGTTGTAGCGTTCGGCCACCGTCTCCGCCGTTTCAAGCATCGACATGTAGATCTCGGGCTTGTGCTCCATCAGCCAGGGGTCCGCGCCCACGCGCATCTCCGCGGTCTGCACCAGCGACACGCTTTCCACGCCGCCGCCCACGACCACGTCCATGCCGTCCATCACGACCTGCTTGGCCGCCGTGGCAATCGCCATCATGCCAGAGGCGCACTGGCGGTCCAGCGACATGCCCGCGACCGTCACGGGCAGGCCCGCCCGGATCGCCGCCTGCCGCGCGATGTTGCCTGCTTGGTGGCCTTGTTGAAGCGCCGAACCCAGGATCACGTCCTGCACGCGCGCCGGGTCGATTCCGGCGCGCTTCACGGCGTGTTCGATCACGTGACCGGCCAGTTCCTGCGGCGTGGTGGCGTTGAAGGCGCCGCGATAGGCTTTCCCGATCGGGGTGCGGGCGGTTGATACGATGACGGCGTCGCGCATGGGGGTCTCCTTGGGTGTTACCAATCCAGCTTCAGGCCACGGGCCCGCGCTGCATTGAGGGCGTATTTCCTGGTCTGGCTGAATGCGTCGGGCAGGTCTTCCTGACCTTCCGCGTCCTCGATCTCGCTGAACCGCGCGGCCACGGCTTCTGGTGTGTTGTCGTCGTCCATCAGGGTGATGCCCCGCGTCTCGTAGATGCGCGTGCGGGCAAAGGTGCCGCCGCCCGCACCGAGGATCACGCGGCTCGGGGCGTCCTCGCTGACGAGGTAGAGCAGGCCGGGCGTGATCGTCTCCGCTCCCAGCAGGGCGGCAGCCTCGGCGGGGAGCAACTCCTCCGTCATGCGGGTCGCGGCGGTCGGCGCCAGCGTGTTCACGCGGATGTTGTCGCGCGCGCCTTCTAGGTGCAGCACGTTCATCAGCCCCATCATCGCGGCCTTGGCAGCGCCGTAGTTCGACTGCCCGAAGTTGCCGTAAAGACCGGAACCGGACGCAGTGAACACGATCCGTCCGTACTTCTGTTCGCGCATGATCGGCCAGCAGGCGTGGGCGAGGTTCGCGGAGCCGATCAGGTGGACGTCGACCACCTTGCGGAAATCGGCCATCTCCATCTTGGCGAAGGTCTTGTCACGCAGGATGCCTGCATTGTTCACGGCGATGTCGACGCGGCCCCATATGTCCATCGCCTTTGCAACCATATCGCGCACGCCCGCCTCGTCCGAGACGTCGCAGCCGTGGGCAATGGCTTCACCGCCCATCGCCTCGATCTCCGCCACCACCGCATCGGCAGCTTCCGAAGAACTGCCGGTCCCGTCGCGTGAGACGCCAAGGTCGTTCACAACGACCTTCGCCCCGCGTTTCGCCAACCCCAGGGCGTGCGAACGCCCTAGCCCGGTGCCCGAACCGGTGACAATGGCCACGCGGTCATCAAATCTGATCTCGTCCATCAGTGCAGCGCCTGTTCGAAGATGTTCGGCCCCGACATCACGTTGATACCGCCGCTGACCGGAATGATCGCGCCGGTCACGTAGGACCCGCCCTGCCCGCAGAGGAAAAGCATGCAGCCCGCAATATCCTCGTCCCGGCCCACGCGTTTCAGCGGCACGTCCTCGCCCACTTTCTCGCGCGTGCCCTCGTCCGCCGTGGCAAAGGCGGTCATCCGTGACACGAACGGCCCCGGTGCCAGCGCGTTGACCGTCACGTGCTGTCCGGCCAGCTCCTTGCCGAGGATCCGGGTCATGTGATGCACTGCCGCCTTGGACATCGAATAGGAGTAGGCGCCGTCGCCCATCTCGCGCTCGCCCATGACAGAGCCCACGTTGACCACGCGCGCCGGATCGTCCGGCGAGGACGAGGCGATCAGCATCGGCAGCAGCTTCTGCGTCAGGTCGAACATGCCGGCCACGTTGACGTTCATCACCTTGGACCATGCCTGATGCGGGAACTGCCCCAGCGGCGCGCCCCAGGTGATGCCGGCGTTGTTCATCAGGATATGCAGGCTGTCCGTCCGCTCCCGCACCGCGGCAACCAGCGCGTCGATACCTTCTTCAGAGCCGACATCGCCAGTGAAACCGATCGCCTTGCCCGGCGTGCCAAGTGCGTTGAGCTTTTCGGCGACCGCCGCACAGGCCCCTTCCTTGCGGCTGGCCAGCAGCACCGTCGCACCGGCACTCATCAACGCCTCGACCGCCATGCGTCCGATGCCCGTGGCACCGCCCGTCACCAGCGCGGTCTTGCCCTTCAGGCCAAACAGTTGTTCCAGATTCATCAAAATCCCCTTTCGCGTGCGACGCGCTCGGCGTGGTAGCTATAGTCGCCCAGCCATTCCGCCCCGACCCGCGCGCGTTTCATGTAAAAGCCCATGTCGTAGGCATCCGTCATCCCGATCCCGCCGTGCATCTGCACGCCTTCCTGCACTGCCAGAGTGGCCGTCTGCGTTGCCCGCGCCTTCGCCAGTGATACGGCGAGGTCGGCGCTGGCCGGGTCTTCGTCCAGCATCCGTCCTGCATGCAGAATGGCCGAGGTTGTCACCTCGATCTCGCACCAAAGGTGCGCCGCGCGGTGCTGCAGCGCCTGGAAGCGGCCGATCTCGACGCCGAACTGCTTGCGCTCCTTGAGGTAGCCGACCGTCATGCCGAACGCGCCTGCGGAAAGCCCCGTCATTTCCGCCGCCAGGGCCGCCTGACCCGCGTTCAAGGCGGGCCGTAGCACGTCCATCGCGTGATCGACCTGGCCCAAGACGTCCTCGCCCGTTGCCTCCACATCATCGAAGGTGATCCGCGCGGCGTCGCGGGCGTCGATCATGTTGGAGGCGTCGCGGGTGATCCCCGCCCGGTCGCTCGGTATGTCAAACAGGGTCAACCCTTCCGCTGTGCGCGCAAGCACCAGCAGGCGGTCGGCCATCGCCCCGTCGACGACGAATTGCTTCTTGCCGCTCAGCCGGAAGCCGTTGCCGTCGGCGCGCGCCGCCATCTGCACCGCGTCGGGGTCGAACTTGATCCCCTCGTCCACGGCGAGCGCATAGGTCGCTTCGCCCGACGCGATCCGCGCCAGCGCTTCGGTGGCCCGCGCATCGCTGACCTGCCGCAATGCCGTCGCGGCGATTACCGCGGTGGACAGGAACGGCGACACCGCGAGCGTCTTGCCCATTTCCTGCGCGATCACGTTGGCCGCGGCGAACCCCATGCCGGAGCCGCCCGCGGATTCAGGTACCAAGACCCCGGCCCAGCCCATCTCGGCCATTTCCTTCCAGAGTGCGGCATCGTGCGTCTGACCCGCATCGCGCATCTCGCGCAGCTTCCTGACGGGGGCGGCGCGATCGAGGAACCCGCGCGCCATGTCGGCCAGCATCGTCTCTTCTTCGGTCATCACAAGTTTGGTCATATCCTACCCCGGCAGCCCGAGAACCCGACGCGAGACGATGCTCAGCATCACCTCGCTCGTGCCGCCCTCGATGGAATTCGCCTTCGTGCGCAGCCAGTTGCCCGCACGGTTGCCGAGCGGCCCGTCCCACTCCAGCGCGTCCGA
>JBBSJO010000254.1:0-5215 GCA_038257185.1 Rhodobacterales bacterium
AAGGCCAGCTCCGCCGCAGCTACGCGGAAAACCAAGGAGGATACTCATGCCTTGACCAAAGCCTGACCCCCGAAACATAACCTAAAGGTGGGTCAGTTCTCGATGGAAAACCCGGGTCACTTCTGGGTGGAAATCAACAATCAATCCCGGCGTGCAGCTTGACCGCAAGGGCGAGACCCGCTCCGTGGACGCCGCGGTCAAGGAATACGACATTCGCGTGCGGTCGCTGGGGATCGAGGCGGGCAAGCTGTCGGGCGGCAACCAGCAGAAGCTGCTGCTGGCCAAGGTGATGATGACCGATCCGTCCATCGTGATCATCGACGAGCCGACGCGCGGAATCGACATCGGCAACAAGAGCCAGATCTACAAGTTCATCGACGATCTGGTGCGCGCGGGGAAAGCCTGCGTCGTGATCTCGTCGGAACTGCCGGAGCTTGTCGGCCTCGCCGACCGGGTGCTGGTGATGCGCGGCGGTTGCTTCGTGGCCGAACTGGAGGGTGCGGAGATCACCGAGGAAAACGTTGTCTATGCCGCCGCGAGCAGCGGCAGGACAGCCGAAGGGAGGACAGGCACATGAGCAGCGTCGAGGTCAGATCCACGCCTGAGCGCGAGGGCGTCAGCATTCCGTGGGGCAGTCTCGCGCCCTTCATCGCGCTGGCCGTGATCGTGATCCTGGGCGCATTGATCAATTCGAACTTCCTGTCGACCAACAACCTGCTGAATGTCGTCACCCGCAGCGCCTTCATCGCGATCATCGGAGTCGGGGCCACCTTCGTCATTGCCACGGGCGGGCTGGACCTGTCGGTGGGGTCGATGATGGCGTTCGTGACGGGCATCATGATCCTGACGATGAATGGGCTGACACCGTCACTGGGGCCCTGGGCGATCCTCGCCGGGGCAGGGGTGGCGCTGGTGGTCGGCGCGCTGTGCGGGCTGATGAACGGGCTGATCATCACGGTGGGGCGAATCGAGCCCTTCATCGTGACGCTGGGCACCATGGGCATCTTCCGCGCCTTCATCACCTTCATGTCGGACGGCGGGTCGCTGCCCATCGACCGCAGTCTGCGCGAGCCCTACCGGCCCGTTTATTTCGGCGACTTTCTCGGTGTGCCCTACCCGGTGTTGATCACCGTCGTGGTGGTCTTGATCGGGGCCTTCGTGCTGTACCGCACGAAGTATGGCCGCCGCGTGACCGCCGTGGGGGCGAACGCCGATGTCGCCCGTTTCTCGGGCGTGCACGTGGGCCGCGTTCGCACGATGGCCTTTGTCATCCAGGGCATCTGCGTCGCGGTGGCAGCCATCTGCTACGTACCGCGCCTTGGGGCCGCGACACCCACGACCGGGCAGCTCTGGGAACTGCAGGTCATCACCGCAGTCGTCATCGGCGGTACCCTTCTGCGCGGCGGCAAGGCGCGCGTCTGGGGCACCGTCGCCGGCGCACTCATTCTCGAGATCATCGCAAACGTCATGGTCCTGTCGGACCTGGTCTCGGAATACCTCGTGGCCGCAGTGCAGGGCGCGATCATCATCATCGCGATGCTTGCGCACCGCTTTACAAGCGCCCGCTGAAAGGGCGCGACAATCACCGAAAACTGGAGGAGAAAACAATGACGACATTCAATCAAGGCGCACGGATCCTGTCCGCCACCCTGATGGCCGGAGCGCTGACAAGCGCACCCGCTCTGGCGCAGGACAAGGAATTCACCATCGCGGTGTCGATCCCTGCGGCCACCCATGGCTGGACCGGCGGCGTGGTCTATCACGCCGAACGCGCCGAGAAGGAGATCGAGGCCGCCTATCCCAACATCGACGTGATCGTGTCGACCGCGTCCTCGGCCACCGCACAGGTATCCGCACTGGAGGACCTGTCGGCGACCAACGAACTCGACGCGCTGGTGATCCTGCCCTTCACCTCCGAAGAACTGACCGGCCCGGTGGAGCAGGTCGCCTCGACCGGGACCTTCATCACGGTCGTGGACCGGGGCCTTGCCGATCCGTCGATCCAGGATCTCTACGTTGCCGGTGACAACATCGCGGTCGGTGCGAACACCGCCGGCTGGCTGGTCGACAAACTGGGCGGCG
The DNA here is from genome assembly GCA_038257185.1 of Rhodobacterales bacterium. Classification (GTDB taxonomy): domain Bacteria; phylum Pseudomonadota; class Alphaproteobacteria; order Rhodobacterales; family Rhodobacteraceae; genus Sulfitobacter. The sequence goes on from JBBSJO010000254.1 coordinate 2,083, forward strand.
AGGGTGAGATCGTCGTGCTGCGTGGCATCCCAACCGTCATCGACGACGAGCGCATCCAGGGCTTCACCGAGGTCATCGAGAAGAGCAACATCAAGATCCTCGACATCCAGTACGCCAACTGGAACCAGGACGAGGCCTTCACGCTGATGCAGGACTACCTCGGCAAATACCCCAACATCGACGCGGTTTGGGCCAATGACGACGACATGCTGCTGGGCGTTCTGGAAGCGGTCGATCAGGCCAAGCGCGAGGACATCAAGTTCGCGCTCGGCGGCAACGGCATGAAGCAGGTGATCGAGATGGTGAAGGCGGGCGATGTGCGCACGCCGATCTCGACCCCCTATCCGCCGTCCATGATCGCGACGGCCCTCTACATGACCGCGGCACAGTTCACCGGTCAGGCACCGATGCGCGGTTCGTTCAAGCTGGACGCGCCGCTGATCACACCCGAGAATGCGGACCAGTTCTACTTCCCCGACTCCCCGTTCTGAGACGGAGCCCCATTGCCCGGCCGCTTTGAATGGCGGCCGGGCCCTTCAACCAACCTATCCGGAGACCGAAAATGCCAGGCAAGAAAATCCTCATGCTCTGCGGTGAGTTCACCGAGGAATACGAAATCTTCGTCTACCAGCAGGGGATGGAGGCGGTGGGCCACACTGTCCATGTCGTCTGCCCCGACAAGAACGCGGGCGACATGATCGCCACCTCCCTGCACGATTTCGAAGGTCACCAGACCTATACAGAAAAGCCGGGACACAACGCCGAGATCAACAAGACCTTTTCGGAGGCGGAAGCCGAGCTCGACAGCTACGACGCCGTCTATGCTGCGGGCGGACGCGGCCCGGAATACATCCGCACCGATCCGCGCATCCAGGCGATAGTCAAGCACTTCCACGACGAGAAGAAGCCGATCTTCACGATCTGCCACGGTGTGCAGATCCTGATGGCCGTGCCGGGGGTATTGAAGGGCCGCACCGTCGCGGGCTTGGGTGCCTGCGCGCCGGAAGTCACGGCGGTCGGAGGCACCTACTACGACGCCGACCCCAAGGAAGCCTATGTCGATGGCACGATGGTTTCGGCAAAAGGCTGGACGGCACTGGCTGCGTTCATGCGCGAATGCCTGAAGGTGCTCGGCACGGAGATCCGGCATACATGAAATCAACCAGATGAATGAAGCGGATCAGCCGCCCACCGCGGCGGCTGATCTGGCGCGTGTAGGCTTTGTCAGCTTTGAACGGGTGGACAATCGGCTATCCTGAACACTGCACCGCAAAAGATTTTACATAAGTAACCTTACGGGGATTTTTTGCTGTCGGGGGTGGAGTCACAAATGAAGTGCAAATTCTGTAGCGAAACAGAGCATTGCATCGAGCTGATCTATGGGACGCTTCTACCCTCCCATGAACCTCGAAGAGCGTCGCAAGCTGGCCGAAGCCGCGTGATCCAACACACCGCTTTCAGCAACATCCGAACTGAAAAATAATGTAACCATCTGAAGCTGTTCGCGGAATTTCTCGTACAGCGGTCCGGGCTTGCCTTGGGTGACCTAGTCGCGCTTGCCGAAGGCCGAGGTGACGAAGTCGTAGATCACCAGCGCCAGCGTCAATCCGATGACGGCCAGCAGATCGGGGCTCGGGACTTCGAAGGCCAGGATCGCGAGGAAACCCGCGAAGGTCGCCAAGGCGAGGAAGGCGAGTAGTGCGTTCATCCGAAAATCCTTTCACTCACTCATGCGTTTGTAAAGCCATTGCGCGTTGCGGAGAAGCCGGCCGTCATTTCCCCGGCTCCCGACAAGCTGAACCCCCATCGGCAGGCCGTTCCCCGCCGTCATGACCGGGACCGTGACGGCGGGCGTGCCGCAGAGCGTCCACAGGCCGTTGAAGACCGGATCGCCTGTGCTTTCCAACCCCTCGGGCGCGGGTCCGGTCGCCGCGGGGCAGATGATCGCGTCGCAGCGGGAGAGGACTTCCTCGAGCGCGGCATAGAGGATGTCGGGCCAGTCCAGCGCGGCGAGATAGTCGCGTGCCGGGATGACCGCGCCACGGCGGATCGCGTCGAGGGTCTCATCTCCCAGAACCGCCGCGCCGTCCCTCTCGTAGCGGTAATAGTTGCGCGCCATCTCCGCCTGGTTGATCACCTGACGCTGGGCGGCGGCCCCTTCGAAAATATCCGGGAGCGTGACGGTAAAGGCCTGTTCGCCGAGGAACTCTTCGAGGTCCGTGAAGGCGGCCTTCAGGTCGTCATGCGCGCCGTCCCAGCCGGGGGGCCTCAGAATCGCGAAAAGCGGAGGCAATGGCGGTGCCTGCGTTGCCGTTCGCAGCAAGGCGGGGTGCGGGGTTGGTGCGCTGGCCCGGTCGGCGGGGTCATGGCCGAAAAGAACATCGGCCAGCAGGGCGGCACCTGTCGGGTCGGTGGCGAACACCCCCACGGTGTCCAGTGACTGCGACTGCATCAGAATGCCGCGCCTCGGGATCGAGCCGAATGTCGGCTTGAAGCCGGTGATGCCGCAGAAGGACGCGGGACGGATGACCGACCCGCCGGTCTGGGTGCCGATGGCAAGCGGGACCATGCCGTCGCTGACCGCGGCGGCGGAGCCCGCTGACGATCCCCCCGGTGTATGTGCCGGATTGTGGGGGTTGCGGGTGCGGGAGGGATGCATGAAGGCGAGTTCGGTGGTGACCGTCTTGCCCAGGATGATGGCACCCGCCGACTTCAGGCGTTCCACCACATAGGCGTCCTTGCGCGGCACCCGCCCTGCATCCAGAGCGCAGCCGTTTGCGGTCGGTATGCGCGTCGTGTCGATGATGTCCTTCAGACCGACGGGCAGCCCATGCAGCGCGCCGATCTGTCGGCCGGAACGGCGCAGGTCGTCCATGGTACGGGCCTGATGGCGGGCGAACTCGGGGTCGAACCAGGCCCAGGCCCCGATCTCGGGCTCGCGCGCCTCGATGCGGCTGATACAGGCCTCGACCAGCGTCACCGCATCCAGAGCGCCGGAGGCCAGCCGGTCGCGCAGCGCGACCGCGCCGAGGGCAAGGAGGTTGACCGCCTTTGCACCATCAGCGGCCATAGAAGAGCTCTGGCAGGTAGAAGACGACTTGCGGAAAGACATACATCAGGATCATCGCGATGA
>JBBSJO010000255.1:0-5201 GCA_038257185.1 Rhodobacterales bacterium
AGCGGGGCCACGGCCGTCACATGGGCGGACACGGGCGCGGCGGCGAAATGATGCGCACCATGTTCAAGGCGGTCGATGCGGACGGTGACGGCTCCGTCACCCAGGCCGAGATCGACACCTACCGCGCCGCGAAGGTCGGCGCGGCGGACACCTCCGGCGACGGCGCGCTGACCATCGAGGAGTTCGACACGCTCTACCTCGAATTCACCCGCTCGCGGATGGTCGACATGTTCCAGGACTTCGACGCGGATGGTGACGGTGTCATCAGCCAGGCCGAGATGGACGACCGTTTCGGCGACGTGGTCAAGCGGATGGACCGTAACGACGACGGCGCGCTGAGCCTGCAGGATCGCGGTCACCGGAAGTAACCTGTCAGGGCGGGCCCTTCAAGGGCCCGGCCATGGCGCGGGACCGTCAAGACGGACACACTTGTCCGCTCGGCGGTCCTTTCAGGCTTTGCCGCACAGGTTTATGACAGTTGCTTCCTTCTCCGACCAAGGGCCGCGACGCCACCCATTCCGGTCAGGAGAAAGAGCCAACCTGCAGTAAGTTGAACCGTTGCGCCGCTGCTCGAATCATCGCATGCGGTATTGTCGTATCCTACGCCGCCGCCAAGGAATTCCGTCGTGCCTGCACTGCCGCCATTGATTTGTTCATCTGCATCATGATCCCCTCATCGCCCCCTCATGAAATAATTTGTTTGAGCGCTCAATAAAATTTGCTAAGCTGCCGGGAAACCCCAATCCGGAGCCTTCCCATGACGTCCTCTGCCGCACAGGCCCAAGACCTGCCCCTCGACCATGACCGCAAGGGTCTGCCGGCCTGGAGCTACTTCAACACCGAGATGCTGGAGATGGAGAAGGACCTGCTTTTCCGTTCGCACTGGCAGCTCATCTGCCACGTCAACGACCTGCCCGAACCCGGTGATTTCGTCACGCTCGACTGCGTCGGTGAACGCGCGCTGGTGATCCGCGGCAAGGACGGGGAGCTGCGCGGGTTCCACAACCTTTGCCGCCACCGGGGCTCGCGCGTGGTCGCCGCCGAGAAAGGCAATTGCAAGGGCGCCATCGTCTGCCCCTTCCATGGCTGGGTCTACAACCTCGACGGCACGCTGCGCGGGGCAGCGCAGCCCGACAAGCTGCCGGAACTCGATTCGGTCGCCTTCGGCCTCAAGGCCATCGAGACCGACATCTGGCGCGGCTTCGTCTTCGTGCGCTTCCGCCCCGGCCCGCAGCCGAAGATGTCGGAGGTGCTCAAGCGCTTTGACGACGAAATCGACCAGTATGACCTCGAAGGGCTGATGCCCTCGGGCGAGGGGTTCTATGCCGAAACCGCCGCCGTAAACTGGAAATGCATCCGCGACGTGGACAACGAAGGCTATCACGTGCCCATGGCGCACCCCGGGCTGCAGGACCTTTTCGGCTCCAACTACTACGACGAGGAATTCGAGGACGGCGCCTCACGCTCCTATTCGGAATTCCGCGAGTCGAACCACCGGCTGTGGAGCGTGCGCGCCTATACCTCGATCCTCAAAGCCCCCGAGAAGCTGGACGAGAGCCACGCCAAGGCCTGGCTTTATATCGGTATCTTCCCCAATTGCGTGCTTGGCATTTACCCGGATTGTGTCAAATTCTATCAGGAGTTTCCGCAGGAGTTCGGCAAGACCATGCAGCGCGGCACCACCTACAGGCTCGCCAACGAAGACCGCCGCACGCGTCTGTCGCGCTATCTCAGCAGCCGCATCGACCGCCTGACCTCGGAGGAGGACGAGGAACTGGTGCGCTGGTCATGGGAGGCGGCATTCTCCAGTGGTTACGACGGCGTGATCCTGTCCGATCTGGAGAACACAGTGCGCAGCTACCACGACTGCCTGCGCGAACTCTTCCCGGTGCTGAAGGAAGACGAACCGCCCAAAGGCACACTCGCCGCGCGCAACGCGGAACTGCTGGCCGGAAAGGTCGCCGCCGAATGAGTCCCCGCCCCGCCCCCGGCAGAGGCGCGCGCTGATGGCGTGGCGCTTCGACCGTGAGGCGGGTCAGGGCCTGAAGCTGATCAGCCCCACGTTCATCTATGTGCTGGTGATGCTGGCAGCACCCTTGCTGATGGTCATCACCTTCAGCTTCTGGACGCAGGACTACCTGACCATCGACACCACGCCGACCATCGCCAACTACAGCGAGGCCTGGACGACGCCGCTCTATCAGGTGCTCATGTGGCGCTCGCTCAAGATCTCGGTGATCGTCACCGTCGTGACGGTCGTGCTGGCCTTCCCCATTGCCTATTACCTGTCGTTCCACGTGAAGAAGCGCAAGGCGCTGTGGCTTTTTCTCATCACCGTGCCGTTCTGGACAAGCTACCTGCTGCGGGTGTTCCTGTGGAAGGTGATCCTGGGCTACAACGGTGTCTTCAACACGGCACTGCTGGAACTCGGGTTCATCCAGGAACCGCTGACCTTCATCCTCTACAACCTCAATGCCGTCGTCATCACGCTGGCCCACGCCTGGGCCCCCTTTGCGATCCTGCCGATTTTCGTGGCACTGGAAAAGATCGACCGCTCGCTGCTGGAGGCCGCCACCGACCTCGGCGACAGCCCCCTGCGGCGCTTTTTCCGCATCACCCTGCCGCTGGCGATGCCCGGCATCGTCGCCTCGACCCTGATCGTGCTGATCCCCACCGTGGGCGACTTCATCACGCCGCGGCTGGTGGGCGGGACCGACGGGCTGATGATCTCCAACATGATCCAGATCCAGTTCGGCAAGGCCAATAATGCCCCCCTTGGGGCCGCCCTTGCCGTGTCCTCCATGGTGGTGATCGGGCTGATCAGCGCGGGCATATTCCTTGTGGGCAAGAAACTGGGAGGGCGCGTGCGATGAAATGGCTCTCGGTCAAATGGCTGACGATCTACGCGGTCGTCTACATGATCTTCCTCTACGCGCCGGTGATCCTGTTGCCGCTCTTCGCGTTCAACACCTCCACCATCATCGCCTTTCCACTGTCTGGCTTCACCACCGAATGGTTCGTGGGCCTGTGGTATACCGACACGCTGCACACGGCGCTCGGCAATTCGATGATCGTCGGGGTCACAACCGCCCTGCTCAGCACCCTGCTGGGCGCCTTCGCCGCCCGCGCCTCCGCCCGCTTTGCCTTTCCGGGCAAGACCGGTATCGTCGGGCTGATCATGCTGCCGCTGGTGCTGCCCGAGATCATCATCGCCGTGGCCCTTCTGGTGATGCTGAACCAGCTTGGCATGCCGCTGTCGCTCTGGACGGTCGTGGGCGGGCACGTGCTGATCTGCACCCCCTTCGCCATCGCCATCCTCAGCTCCGCCTACCGCGGACTGGACCGGGAACTGGAGGAGGCCTCCTTCGACCTGGGCGAATCTCGCTGGGGCACCTTCCGGCGCGTGACGCTGCCGCTGGTGCTCCCGGGGGTGATCTCCAGCCTGCTGATCACCTTCACGATCTCCTTGGACGAATTCATCATCGCCTTCTTCCTCACCGGCACCGACGTCACCCTGCCCGTCTATATCTGGAGCCAGCTGCGTTTCCCCGCCAAGCTGCCCTCCGTCATGGCGCTGGGGACGATCCTGCTGGCGGTATCCGTGCTGCTGCTCATCGCAGCAGAGGCCCTGCGCCGCCGCAGCGCCGCGCGGCAGGGCATCGACACGACGCTGGCGGGGGTGTGACGCGTGACCGGAAAGGCTGACATGAAAGAAGACAAGACGCCGATGATCGAGATCCGCGACGTGGTCAAGAAATTCGGCACATTCACTGCCCTGCACGGCATCACCGCCGACATTCGCGAGGGGGAGTTCTTCTCCCTCCTCGGTCCCTCCGGCTGTGGCAAGACGACCCTGCTGCGCGCCATCGCAGGGTTCGAGCCACCGACCAGCGGCACCATCGCCATCGCCGGCAAGGACATGGCGGGCATCCCCGCCAACAGCCGCCCCACCAACATGGTGTTCCAGAGCTACGCGATCTTTCCCCACCTGAACGTGGAGGAAAACGTGGGCTATGGTCTCAAGACCCGCAAGATGAAGAAGGCCGAGATCGCCAAAGAGGTGGCAGAGGTGCTGAGCCTCGTCGACATGGAAGGCTACGGCAAGCGCAAGGCGCACGAACTGTCGGGTGGCCAGCGGCAGCGCGTGGCACTGGCCCGGGCGCTGGTGATGCGGCCCAAGGTGATCCTGCTCGATGAACCGCTCTCCGCGCTCGACAAGAAGCTCCGGGACCAGATGCAGATGGAGTTGCGCAGCCTGCAAAGGTCCATCGGCATTACCTTCATCCTGGTGACCCACGATCAGGAGGAAGCGCTGATCATGTCCGACCGCATCGCAGTGATGTTCGAGGGCCGGATCGAACAGCTCGACACGCCCGAAGGCCTCTACCGCCGTCCCGTGAACAAGCGCGTGGCCTCCTTCATCGGGGTGATGAACTTCCTGCCCGCCCGCGTGACGGCGCAAAGCGACACGCATCTCACGCTCGACATCGCGGCTTTGGGTGAAACGCAGGTCCCGCGTGACAGGCTCGGCAAGGGCGTGGACCCCGACACCATCGACACCATCGGCGTGCGACCCGAAATGCTCACCGTGCTTTTCGACCAGACCGACCGCGCGCAGAACAAGGTGGAGGGCGAGGTCGTCGATACCGAATATTACGGCGACATGACTTACTACGAGGTGCGGCTGCCCGGTCACGACAAACCGCTCACCATCTCCATGCGCAACACCGCCGGACGCTCCGTCGTGCCGCCGGGCAGCAAGGTGTTGGTTGGCTGGGGCGCCGAGTCCATCGTCGTTTTCGGGGACTGACCCATGCCCGTTGCCGACCTGATTGCCGCACAAAGGCCGGGACACGCCATGGCGCAGGGGTTCTATACCTCGGGCGCGGTCTTCGAAGCCGACCGCCGCGCGATCTTCGCCCGCGAGTGGATGTTGGCAGGTCACATAAGCGAGGTGCCCGAGGCGGGGGACTACCTGCTGTTCGACCTGCTCGAGGACAGCGTCATCATCTGCCGCGACCGCGAGGGCAACCTCCGCGCCTTCGCCAACGTCTGCCGCCACCGGGGTTCGCGCTTGTGCATCGCGCCGCGCGGCAACGTGCGGCGCTTCACCTGCCCCTATCACGCCTGGGTCTTCAACCTCGACGGCAGCCTCTTCAACGCCCGCCTGCTTGAGGCACATCACGACCGGGACGCGCTCG
>JBBSJO010000256.1:0-5185 GCA_038257185.1 Rhodobacterales bacterium
CGGCTGCTGGCCATAGAGTTCCGTGATATCCGCCGTCTTCGCCCAGCCAGTTCCCTGGGGCCGGAAAATCCCGGCGCCGATACCGACATTTCCCGCCGATCCGGGAATGTAGATATAGGCGATACCAACCGCGACCTGCGCCTTGGCCGGATCGCTGTTGTCGGGCATCCAGAAGGCGGACTCCATCTGACCGGTGTTGGAAAGGCTCTGGAGCAGAAGTGCATCCAGATCGCCCCAGGCGCTCTGGGCCCCGCCGGGCCGCGCTGACAAAAGCAGGAGCAGAACCAAGACCAGATGCCGCATGACGATCTCCTCAGGCCGATTTCATCCATCATTGCGTTGCGGCGCAATCTGCGCAAGCCTGCGATGAAACCCGATAGGATACGCCCCGATGAGAGCACCGAATGATGCCGACGCCCGCCGCGCAATCGCCCCGGTGATCTGCTATCCGGTGGAGACCCTGCCGCCGCCGGACATGTCGACTTACGACGCCGCCCGCGCGACCCTGCGCAAGACCGGCGAGGTCGTGGTGCCGCCCCGCGAAGCAGAGGTCTTTACCGTCCCGGCAGGCCACTTCTTTCGCATCAGCAGTGTGGAGGGGCCGCAGGTGGGGGACCTGAATCTCTGGCAGATGAATGATCTGTCGGAGCGGTTCTATTCCGGCAAGACCCGCGCGCTTCATGGCACCCATGTCACGCGGGAGGACCGGCTGTGGTCGGCCTTTCCGCATCTGCGCCCACTGGCCACGATCACTTGCGATACGCTGGATTGGTACGGCATCGACGCCTTCGGCGGGGCGGTCCATGACGTGATCGGCACCCGCTGCGATCCCTATACCCACAACCTTCTGTCGGGCGGCCAATACCATCATTGCTGCCACTCCAACCTGACCCGCGCCCTCGCGCGGCATCTGGGAGTGCCCCTGGCCGAGGCAGAACCGCACGTCCATGACGTCCTCAACGTCTTCATGTGTACGGGCTTTACCCGTGATACCGGGCAATATTTCATGAAAGCGAGTCCCGTGCGTCCCGGCGACCACCTCGAATTTTTCGCGGAAGTGGACCTGCTGGGCGCGCTGAGCGCCTGTCCGGGGGGCGATTGCTCCACGGCGCATTCATCCGATGCGGCCAGGTGCTATCCCCTGCTGGTGGAAACCTTCGCGCCGGATCCCGCGACGCTAGGGAACTGGCATGCCCCGGCCCGCAGGACTTACGATGACAGCCACGGGACCTGATCCCCGTCACGCATCACGATTGATCCCGACCCGACCTTCCCCTGCTTTCACCCTTTTCCAAATACCGCTGCGCGACAGAAACCCCACCCGCGCCGTCAGCGTTTCGCAAACGCCGCCTCCAGCGCAATCTCGACCATGTCACCAAACGAACGCTCCCGATCCTCCGAGGGCAGCGCCTCGCCCGTCTGCAAATGGTCCGACACCGTCAGCACCGCCAGTGCGCGACGCTTGTGCCGCGCGGCCAGCGTATAGAGCTCGGCCGCTTCCATCTCCACCCCCAGGATGCCGTGGCGCACCATCTGTTCGTCCAGATCGGGACGTTCTGCGTAGAAAACATCCGACGAATAGATGCCCCCCACGTGGGTTCTCGTCCCCTTCGCCTCTGCTGCCGCAACGGCGGCGTGCAGCAGTGACCAGTCGGCGCAGGGGGCGAAATTCACCTCCCGGAAGATCCCCGAGGAGGGTGACGTGATCGTTGTGGCGGTCATTGCGATGATCACGTCTCGAATGTTCACATGCGGCTGCATGCCCCCGCAGGAGCCGATCCGGATCAACGTCTGGGCGCCGTATTCGGTCATCAGTTCGTTTGCATAGATGGACAGGGACGGCATCCCCATGCCTGACCCCTGAATCGTAACCGGATGCCCCTGCCAGGTGCCGGTAAAACCCAGCATCCCGCGCACTTCGTTCACCAGTCGCGCATCTGTCAGAAACGTCTCCGCCGCCCATTTCGCGCGATAGGGATCGCCGGGCATGAGGACGGTTTCGGCAATCTCCCCGGGTTTGGCCCCGATGTGAACGGTCATGTCGCTCTCCTTTCTGATGATCTCGCCATGCTGCCTGCATGGGATTGCGGGGACAAGAGACAAGTAGGGGATACCTCACTATCCACGGTCGCGAACGCCGGTCCTGTCTTGCAGAGCGACCATGAAAGGGTTTGACATGAAACGATCACTGATCCTGATGACACTCGCGGCGCTCGGCCTTTCGGCCTGCGACGTGACATACCCTGTGGCGGTGGTCGGACCCGCCAATACGGTCTATCGCGGTAACGCCACGGCGACCTTCATAGATGGCGGGTGGTTTCAGGTCACGAACGGGGCCAACAGTTGCACCGGGCGCTATGCGCCCGCTTCCGAGACGCGAACAGTGACGTTCTCGGTGCGCTGTACCAATGGTCTGACCGGCGTCGGCACCGCGACTTACGAAGCTCAGCATTCGGGTGGCGGCGAGATCGTGATGCAGGACGGGACGCGCTGGAAATTCATCTTTGGTCGTGGCGCGCTGGCCGTATGAAAAGAAAAAGGGACCATGCCATCCGCATGATCCCTTTTTCAATTCAGGCGCGAAATAACTTTTCGGCCCGCCGTCCTTCAGATGCGCATCGTATCCGGCGCAGTGCCTTTCTCGACTTCGGCGCGATACCAATTCGGCTGGCGGCCCTTTCCGGTCCAGGTCTGGCTCTTGTCGGCAGGGTTCGCGAATTGCGGTTTGGAGGCTGCTTTTGGTGCCTTCGGCTTGGTTTTGCGGGCCTTGGCAGCGGGTTTCGCCTGTTCGGCGGAAAGTTCAGACAGCGAGAACCCCCATTGAGATGCTGCCTTTTCCGCAGCCTTCTGCGCTTCGCGACGGTCCCGTGCCTGCGCCGAAGCCAGCGCCTTCTTCACATCCGCCAGAAGTTTTTCAAGTTCTTTCCGGTTCATCGATTTTAGGTCAGTCGCCATTATTTATCCATTTCAGGTTTTCTATTGCGCAATGGATACTCCGATTGAAATCGTTCCGCATTACAAAATTTGTGTCAGCGCGCTATTCCGCTGCAACAGCCGCGGGATCGACCAGAGTGACGATATCCGCCATGATTGTATTCAACTCGAAGTCCTTGGGGGTGTAGACCCGCGCCACCCCCATTTCCCGTAGCCGAATAGCGTCGACTTCCGGAATGATACCGCCCACGATCACCGGGACATGGCCCAGCCCAGCCGCCCGCATCTGCGCCATCAAATCCTCCACCAGCGGAATATGCGATCCCGACAGGATCGACAGCCCCACCACATGCGCCTCGTCCTGAAGTGCTGCCGCAACGATTTCGGCAGGTGTCAGGCGGATCCCCTCATAGGCGATGTCCATGCCGCAATCGCGCGCCCGCACGGCGATTTGTTCAGCGCCGTTGGAATGGCCGTCCAATCCGGGCTTGCCCACCAGAAACTTGAGCCTGCGCCCCAGCTTGTCGCTCACCGCATCCACGGCAGCGCGCAGATCGTCGAGCCCTTCGGTCTTGTTGGACTGTCCTGCCGCCACGCCGGTGGGGCCGCGATATTCGCCATGCACCGCCCGCATCTGCGCGGCCCATTCCCCCGTCGTCACGCCGGCCTTGGCCGCAGCAATGGAGGGCGGCATGACGTTGCGCCCTTCGGCAGCCGCAGCGCGCAACTCGGCCAGCGCGGCTTTCACCGCCGCGTCATCGCGTCCTGCACGCCATTCCTGCAACCCTGCGATCTGCTGCGCCTCGACTGCAGGGTCGACCACCATGATGCCCCCATCTCCGGTCATCAGTGGCGAGGGTTCGCCTTTTTGCCACTTGTTCACACCCACGACGACGGTTTCTCCGGCCTCGATCCGGCCCAGCCTTTCCGCATTGGAATCGACGAGCCGACCTTTCATGTAATCGATGGCCGAAATTGCCCCGCCCATACGATCGAGATTGGCCAGCTCCGCCCGCGCGCCTTCCTTCAGCAATTCGACCTTGGCATCCACAGCCGGATTACCGTCGAAAAGATCGTCGAATTCGAGCAGGTCGGTCTCATAGGCCAGGATCTGCTGCATCCGCATGGACCATTGCTGATCCCAGGGTCGCGGCAGGCCGAGCGCTTCGTTCCAGGCGGGCAATTGCACCGCGCGGGCGCGGGCCTTTTTCGACAGCGTCACAGCCAGCATTTCGATCAGAATACGGTAGACGTTATTCTCGGGTTGCTGCTCGGTCAGGCCCAGAGAATTGACCTGCACCCCGTAGCGGAATCTCCGGTACTTCGGATCGCTAACCCCATATCGCGTCTCGCAAATCTCGTCCCAGAGATCGACAAAGGCCCGCATCTTGCACATTTCGGTGACGAATCGAATGCCCGCATTCACGAAGAATGAAATGCGCCCCACCAATGCGGGAAAATCTTCTTCCGGCACACGCGGTCGCAATGCATCCAGTACCGCCGTCGCCGTGGCCAAAGCAAAGGCCAGTTCCTGTTCCGGCGTCGCGCCCGCCTCCTGCAAATGGTAGGAACAGACGTTCATCGGATTCCATTTAGGAACGTGGGAATAGCAATACTCCGCCACATCCGCGATCATCTTCAGGGACGGCGCAGGGGGACAGATATAGGTGCCCCGGCTCAGGTATTCCTTGATCAGGTCGTTCTGCACGGTGCCGTTCAAAGCCGATATGTCCGCACCCTGTTCTTCGGCCACCGCGATATAAAGCGCGAGAAGCCAGGGGGCGGTGGCGTTGATCGTCATCGAGGTATTCATCTTATCCAGCGGAATGTCCGCAAAGAGCGTTCGCATGTCGCCGAGATGACCTACCGGGACGCCGACCTTGCCAACCTCGCCACGCGCCAGCACGTGGTCGCTGTCATACCCGGTCTGCGTTGGCAGATCGAAAGCGACCGACAGACCGGTCTGTCCCTTTTCAAGGTTCGCACGGTAAAGCGCGTTGGAGGCTTCCGCTGTCGAGTGGCCCGAATAGGTCCGGATCAACCAGGGGCGGTCTTTCTGCGAGTTGGACATCGGTGGGTTCTCTCGATTGGGCCTGCACAGAGGCATTCTTTTCCAAATTGATACGGCGCGGTCCCGTCCCCTGTCAATTCGCTGCGCCGCGGCATAGGTGCGCTGCAAGGCAGATTACTCCACTTCCCATTCACTTTGCCAGATAAACTCCGGAGGTATGGAGGCAGCGCCTCCATCGGC
>JBBSJO010000257.1:0-5142 GCA_038257185.1 Rhodobacterales bacterium
CCGGCGGCATCCACCATGCGCCAGACGGCTCAAATATCGACGTCTGCAGGCTCCTCCACCTCTACCTCTGCCGGTATCACGTCCTCATCCGCCATGGGGGTGAAGAGGAGCGCCATGAGATCCTCGCCTGTCGGCATTTCCGCACTGTCCTCCGGCGGGGCTTCACGCCAGATCGCGTCGTCCTCCGAGACCACGAGCTCCAGATCGATGCGGCTCACCTCTTCTCCGGCGTCGTCGGTGCCGAGAACGGAGATCTCGTAGATGTGGTCGCGGTCGAGGTCCCAGACCTGATCATAGTGGGGCTGGAACCACGCCTTGAACGACACTAGGCACGTGTCGGCCTCGACATCGAAGATGCTCGCGTCCTGACCCGCGAGGGAATACCGCAGGCCTTCCGTACCGCCGCTGCCATCGACGCTGCCGTTATCGGCGGGGTCCGTCGGTGGGTCGGTGTCGGTCTCCTCGTCGCCTTCGGGGAGGGCGTCGCGCCAGACGGCATCGGTTTCGGACACCACCAGTTCCAGGTCTGACCGGCTGACTTCTGCACCGGTGTCGTCCGATCCGAGGACAGATACTTCGTAGATGTGGTCGCGGTCGAGATCCCAGACTTCCTCGTAGGACGGGGTGAACCATGCCTTGTAGCTGACCTCACCGGTGCCCGCATCGACATCGAATATAGACGCGTCCTCTCCGGTGAGGGTATAGACCGTGCCGCCGGTGCCGTCGCCTGTGCTGTCGTCGGGGTCTTCCCCATCATCTGACCCGTCGTCGTCATCCCCACCGCTGCTGTCCTCGCCCGCGGTCCGCCATTCGGCCCCCTCCGGGGTCACGACGAGTTCGAGGGAACCGCGGGCGGTCTCTGCCCCGTTCGCATCCAGTTCCACGACGGACACCTCATAGATGTGGTCCCCGTTCACGTCCCAGACGACATCGTAGGACGGCGTGAACCAATCCATGTTGCTGATCGCGCCGGTCGCGGGATCGACCACGAAATGGCCCGCATCTGGGCCATCCAGCACGAAAGTGCTTCCGGTGCCGGAACCATCGTTCCCGCTATCGCCGTCGCTATTGCCATCGTCGACCGTGTCGTCCCCGCCGCCGTCGACCACGGTATCGTCGCCCGGTGCTCCCTCCAGCACGCCGGAAAGTCCCAGATCGCTGGCCACCAGCGGTGCGTCGGACAAGACTGTGACGACAAGGGTGCCACCCGTGACGGCAAAGCTCATCGTGGTGGTGCCTTGCCCCGTTGTTGTCACGGCAGAGACGGCTTCGGCGGTCTGATAGCCGCTGAGCTGCGACAGGTCGATCAGGTCGGCAGCACCGTTTGCGCCGAAATCGAGGATATGCAGGGTGCCGGGGACGTCCTGCAGAACAAAGACGTCATCGCCGTCGCCGCCCGTCACGACGTCGGCATCGCCGCCACCGTAAAGGATGTCGTTGCCGGCACCGCCGTTCAGCAGGTCGTTACCCGCGCCGCCCAGCAAGGTGTCGTCGCCCATACCTGAGGTCAGGGTGTCATTGCCGGCACCGCCCTCGGCATAGAAGGAGGACCCCGCGCTGCCGCCATCCACGAAGTCATTGCCCGCATCCATGAAAATGCTGTCGGACCCCTCGTAGACGCCGATGAAGGCGAGGTCGTTGCCATCGCCGCCGTGGATCTCGTCGTTGCCCTGGCTGCCCGCCAGGGTGTCGTTGCCCTCCCCGCCATGGATCGTGTCGGTCCCGAGGCTGCCGATCAGATGGTCGTCGCCCTCGCGGCCATAGATCAGATCGTCGCCGTCGCGGCCGAAGACATGGTCGTTGCCCGCCCCGGTATCGATCACGTCGTTGCCGTAAAGGCCTTCGATTTCGTCGTCACCGTCGCCGCCCAACAGCGTGTCATCCCCCCAGCCGCCGCGCAGGGTGTCGTTTCCCGCCCCGCCCACCAGTGAATCGTCGCCATCCTCCCCGATCAGGGAATCGTCGCCATCGAATCCGAAAATGGTATCAGCGCCAATGCCGCCGGAAAGGGTATCGGCACCATCGGTGCCAAGGATCGATCCATCGGGTGGTACAGGCATCTTGTCATCCGGTCGAAGGGGGCAGAGGCAAAGGCGAAGGCTCCAGCGCATAGCATGATGTGGCAATTTCGGGCCAGAACATTGCCGAAAGCGTTGATATTGCCGGTTTTGGGCTCGGCATGGAGGCAGGTTCCGAGACAATCCCCGCAAAGGTCGAGGACTATCCCCACAATCCGAACAGGCTTCGTTCTTGTGCATTCGAGCGGCGGCGGGGTGGTGGGACCGATTCGCCAGCGATTGTGAGGGTGGAGTGCGCTGAGAGGAGCAGGTCGCCCGGTTGCTCCGATGAGGGAATGAGGTCCCGGTCGGCGTCTGCCGCTATTCTGCCATCAGCCGCGGATCCCAGGGATAGGCGGTGAGAGTCTCGTATCCGTCGCCCGTAATCAGCACCTGATCCTCCAACTTGACAGAGAAATCGCCCCCCTCCGGCGACACCAGCGCCTCCACGCAGAGCGTCATGCCCGTCTCCAGCGGGTAGTCGTAGGCCCCCGCGACAGCCTGATCGGGATAGACCACGAGCGGCCATTCGTCGCAAAGGCCCACACCATGCATCAGGCAGCCGTACTTCTGCTTCTGGTACTGCGGCTCAAGCACATGGGTGCCTGCCGTCAGGTCCGGAATCATCACGCCGGGGCGCAGCATCTGCTTGTTGGTCTCGATATGCTCCACCCCGTGGCGCATTGCGTGGATCATGTCGCGTCGGGGGGCCGCATCGCCGATCCACCAGGTGCGGGAGATGTCGACGCAGATACCGTATGGGCCCACAAGGTCGGTGTCGAAGGCGAGGATCTCGTTGTCCTGCATGATGCGGGGGCCGGATTCCTGGAACCAGGGGTTGGTGCGGGGCCCCGAGGACAGCAGGCGGGTTTCGATCCATTCCCCCCCGCGCCGGATATTCTCGGCATGCAGGACGGCCCAGATGTCGTTCTCCGAAACTCCGCCAAGGGGGACGTTGCCGCGGGCGAAATCCTCCATGGCGCGGACGGAGGTTTCGCAGGCGTGGGAGGCGCAGCGCATGGCGAGGATCTCGTCGGGACCCTTGATCGCGCGGGTCTTTTCGGTGACCTCCTCGCCGTCCATGATCTCGAACCCCTGCGCCTCCAGCGCGCGGAGCCCGTGCAGCATGATCTTGTCGACCGCGAGGCGCATGTTGCCGCCGCCGTGGGCCTCGATCAGGCCGCGCACTTCGTTGGCAAAGATGTCAGCGGCCACGTCCACCTTGTCGCCCCTGTCGAAGTAGAACAGATCCGCCCCGGAGCGTTGTTCCCGCACCAAAGGGTTGAATTCACTGAGGAACATGGCGTTCTTGTAGTCCCAGATCACCATGTAGCCATCCGCGCAGACCAGCACGGCGCGGAACGGATTGTGGGTGTTCCAGAGCTGCATGTTGGTGCTGTCGGTGGCATAGCGGATGTTGAGCGGATCGAAGAGCAGCACCCCTCCGTAGTCGCGTGCCACCACTGCCTGCGTGAGACGCTCCCAGCGGAAGCGGCGCATCTCGGGAAGGTTCGGCAGCGTCAGGCCCGCTGCCTGCCATTCGGCAAAGGCAAGCGCGGTCGGCCCGATCTCCACCCGGTCGTTGTCGTTGGGGCTGCCGTCGGTCAGATGGCTGCCTGCGGCGGGGTCGATCTTGCGGCTGTCGCGGTAGTGGAGGTTCATGGCGCGATCCTTTGGCGGATGCGGATCAGCATGGCCCTTTCCGGGGCGGGCACATCCTCTGCAGCGACCGGTCCATGTCGTTTTTCGCAGGGCAAAGCTGGTGCGCATGCGGTTGAGGGGGGCGGATTTTTGCAAAAATCCGCGCCATTTCCTTGCAAGGAAATGGTCTCAGACAGCGGGCCTGGTGATCATCAGCCAGAGAATCGCCAGCACGGCGGCAAAGCCGGGAAAGCCGCAGGCAAACCAGATGCGGTAGAGGCGGTGATACCCTGGGGGCAGGGCGGTTTCCCCGGTGGCGGCATGGCGCGCGAGGTCGCGTAGCCGGACCTGGATCCAGACCACCGGCAGCCAGAAGACCCCGACCACGACATAAAGCAGCAGCGCCCAGGCAACCCAGCCGGAGGTCAGCGGCCAGCCTGCGCTCCGGGCGAGCAATGCCCCGGTGACAGGCTGGACGATGGCGGCGGTGGCGGTGAAGATGGCATCTGCGATCACCACGATGCCAGCAACATGGGCGATCAGCGCGGGATCGCGGCTGCGCTGTGCCATGACCATGAAGAACGCGATGCCGGCCCCGGTACCGAGAAGCACGCAGGCTCCGATGACATGGGCAAAGAGCAGCAGATCGTGCATCAGCGATCCACCAGCAGTGCCGCGACAAGGGCCGCGAGCGCCATGCCGGGCAGGACCTTGACGAAGGGGCCCATGGGGTCGGCCCAGAGGTCCGCAGCCAGGACGGTGCCGCCCAGAAGATATCCAAGCGACAGCGCGATCATACCGAGACAGGCGGTGCGCGCGCTGCGTCGCACCAGCACGGCGAGGCCAAGGGCGATGTCGAGCAGGCCACCGCCGATCACGCTTGGCACGGCGAGGCTTCGAGAGACGCCGCGGTCGGTGAGCACCGCGGTGGCGTCAGTGCTCTGGATCAGGCCGATGATACCCGACACGAGCCAGAACAGCGCCAGCGTTGCGATTCCCAGCGGCAGCAGCAGATATAGACGCGCGAACCAGCGGTCCTGAAGGGTGGCAGGCATGTCCCTGAGCGATTCGGCCAGGGACCGGCAGGGCAGCCCGCCCGCCGCCTGCCAGGCAGCGGGATCGCCATGGATGCCACGCGCCAGGGCGCTCAGCGCCGTGCTGCGCAGCGGCGACCGCCAACCAAGCCACCCCAGCGCATCGGCACCGCGTCCGGTCAGACGGACCAGCCATCCCGGCAAGGTGACGGCGGCGCGCCAGGGCGCGAAGCCCAGCCAGCGACGCATGTCGTCGGTGAGGTCGGCAAAGCTGTGGCTGTCGGGCGCGGTCAGATCGGCGCAGGTGCCGCCCGCGATGCCGCCCTCTGCCGCCTGCACCACGGCGGCGGCCACATCGTCGAGTGCGACCGTCTGGACCCGTACCGCCGGCAGCACCCGTACCCCGATCA
>JBBSJO010000258.1:0-5128 GCA_038257185.1 Rhodobacterales bacterium
CTCGCCTATCTTGGTGCGCTGGCCGCGGGGCTGGTACCGGTGCCGACCTCTGCTGCCCTCACCACGCAAGAGGTGGCGGGGATGATCGAAATGCTGCGGCCAAAGGTGATCCTGCGTGATCCCGCGGTGCCCTGCCCCGAGAATGCTGCGACGATCACGCTGGCTGACCTGCGCCGGATGCGCGATCTGCCGCCCGCCGTTTGGCATATGGGGGACCCCGAGCGGCTCGGCTACATCATCTATACCTCCGGCACCTCCGGCAGGCCCACGGCAGTGATGCACGCGCATCGCGCGATCTGGGCGCGGCGGATGATGTTCGATGGCTGGTACGGCCTGCGCGAGGCCGACCGGGTCCTGCACGCGGGCGCCTTCAACTGGACCTATACGCTGGGCACCGGATTGATGGACCCCTGGACGATGGGTGCGACCGCGCTGATCCCGGAACCCGGCACTGCAGCGAGTGAGCTTCCCGCCCTTCTGGCGCGCCACGACGCCAGCATTTTTGCAGCAGCACCGGGTGTTTACCGGCAGATGCTGAAGCAGGACGCGACGCTCGACCTGCCTTCCCTGCGCCACGGGCTAAGCGCCGGAGAGAAACTGCCCGATGTCACCCGCGCCCGCTGGGAAGCAGCCACCGGCACGCCGATCTTCGAGGCCTTCGGCATGTCGGAGTGTTCCACCTTCATCTCCGCAAGCCCCGCTCACCCGGCCGAGAAAGGAACCATGGGCCAGCCCCAGACCGGGCGCGTGACGGCGATCCTCGGGGACGACGGCCCGGTCCCCGCAGGCAGCCCCGGCACCATCGCGGTCCACCGCACCGATCCCGGGCTGATGCTTGGCTACTTCGGCGCCCCCGACCAGACCGCCGCGCGGTTCCGGGGGGACTGGTTTCTCACCGGGGATCAGGGGGTTGCGGATGACAACGGCCAGATCACCTATCTGGGCCGCAGCGACGATATGATGAACGCGGGTGGTTACCGCGTCTCGCCGCTGGAGGTCGAGGCGGCTCTTGCCGGTAGCCCCGGTATCACCGGCATTGGCGTGACGGAGGTGGAGGTGAAACCGGGCGTCGAGGTCATTGCCGCCTTCTACACCGGCCCCGCCGCACTGGACGAGGCGGACTTGCGCCGCTATGCGGACACGACGCTGGCGCGCTACAAGCAGCCCCGGCTCTACATCCACCTGCCGGAGCTGCCGCAAAGCGCCAATGGCAAATTGCAGCGCCGGCTCCTGAAAGCCGCCTTTGAGGGTCAAGACCATGCCTGAACCGATCAAGCTCGACATCATGTCGGACCCCGTCTGCCCCTGGTGCTATATCGGCAAGACCCATCTGGACCGCGCATTGGCGGCTCACCCCGATCACCCCTTTGTCATCGAATGGCACCCCTTCCAGCTGAACCCCGAGATGCCGCGCGAAGGCATGGACCGGCGTGCCTACCTTGAAGGCAAGTTCGGCGGCAAGGAGGCGGCGGTGCGGGCCTATGCCCCGGTTGTGGAGCACGGCGAGAAGGCCGGCCTCACGATCAATTTCGAGGCGATGCAACGCACGCCCAATACGCTCGATGCGCATCGGTTGATTCACTGGGCGGGCATCGAGGGGCGACAGACCGAAGCCGTCGATGCCCTTTTCGACGCCTATTTCGTGCAGGCCCGCAATATCGGCGATGCCGAGGTGCTGGCAGATATCTCCGACGCGATCGGGCTCGACGCCGCCGTGATCGCCCGTCTGCTGGCTTCGGATGTGGATGCCCAGGACATCCGCGACCGCGATGCCCACAGCCGCAAGATGGGCATCACGTCTGTGCCGACCTTTATCGTGGGTGGCAAGCACGCGGTCCCGGGTGCCCAGCCCCCCGAACTCTGGGCCAAGGTCATCGCGGAGCTGACGGCGGCGGCCTGAGACTGGGGCAGGACGGCCACAGCGGCGCGGAACATTGAATAATGTCTTTGCCAGCCAGGACTCGCTGCCGTAGCCTGCCCGGACATGAGGGGCAAAAGCCCCCATTCAATAACAAGATCGAGCGGGCAGATGGCAGGCGATGAGATGGCACCGGGCGCGGTGGGTAAAGGGCGCGTTTCCGATATCCGGCAGGACATGGCATGGGCCCGCAGCCCGATTCGCCGTCGGGTGCTGCTGACCTACGGCGCATTCGATGGCGTCCAGGGCGCCGAGGTTCAGCTGCTCCGCCACCTCGCCTCGCTCTGCGATGAACTGGTCGTGGGTTGCACGACAGATGAACTCCTGGCGCTGCGCGGGTGCCGGGCCCACCTGCCCTACGCCATGCGCCGCGCGTTGCTGGAAAAATGCCGCTACGTCGATCGCGTGATCGCGGAGGAAACAGAGGGCCAGAAGCGCACCGATATCGTCAACTGCAACGCTGCGATCTTTGCCATGCATGACCAGTGGATGGGCCAGTTCGACGATCTGGAGGACATAACGCAGGTGATGTATCTTGGCCCGACAGCCCCGGGCACTTTGCATGATGTGACGGTTAACGCGGCGCTGCACGCGTAGATTGCCTAGGCGGACAGCCCTGACTCAAATAATGTTTGGTAAGGATCCAACCTTGGGTTATCCCTGACGCGATATCGCGTCACCTGCCGCGATCCACTTTGCGGAGAGATGTTTGCGAGTCGATGGTTCAAAAGCCAGCATTGGCCGGGTGGAACTCGTGGCACTCATCGCAATGATGTTTGCGACGATTTCTTTCTCCATCGACGCAGTGCTTCCCGTCCTGCCCCAGATCGCCAATGAACTGATCCCCGCCGACCCGAAGCGTGCTGCCCTGATCCTCACTGCCTTTGTGTTCGGCATGGGGATGGGCACCTTCGCAGCGGGTCCGCTGTCGGACGCCTTCGGACGCAAGTCCATCGTTCTTGGGGGCTCCGCGCTCTATATCATCTGCGCGGCTGTGGCGGCCGAGTCAAACTCCATCGAGATCATGCTGATTGCGCGGGTGTTTCAGGGCATGGGTGCGGCAGGCCCCCGCGTGGTGTCGGCCGCTGTCATCCGCGACCTCTACTCTGGCCGCGAAATGGCCAGAATCGTGTCCATCGTGCTGCTCGTCTTTTCGCTTGTACCGGCGACGGCACCGGCCATTGGCGCCCTCATCGCGACCTACGCCGGATGGCGCGGCATTTTCTATGCCTTCATGCTGTTCGCGACGATCTGTATTGTCTGGGCAGCAGTCCGCCTTCCCGAGACGTTACCGCGCGAGAACCGGCGCCCCCTTCGGCCCCGCCTGATGGTCTCGGCAGTGGCGGAAATGCTCAGCCATACCAGCGTGTCCCTGTCCATCTGCGCGCAGACACTGGCGATGGCGATGCTCTTCTCCACGCTGATGCTGGTGCAGCCGATCTATGCCGACGTGTTCAACCGGGCAGAGAGTTTTCCCTATTGGTTCGGGGCGATTGCCCTTGTCGCGGGCAGTGCGAGCGTGCTCAACGCCATGCTTGTCATGCGCTTCGGCATGCAAAGGATGATCACCACGGCCTTTGGAATCCAGATCCTGCTGTCGTGTATCATGCTGTCACTGAATCTCGACACCCTGCCCGCCCCCTACGGCTTCACGGCGTTCCTGGTCTGGCAGGCGTACCTGTTCTTTCAGGGCGGGCTGACGCTGGGCAATCTCAACGCCATCGCAATGGAACCCATGGGACATATCGCAGGGATGGCCGCTTCTGTCACCGGCGCGGTGTCGATGGTGATCGCTGCCGGTATCGCCTCCGTCGTGGGGCTCGGCTTTGACGGCACCACGCGCACCCTGATCGTCAGTGTCATGGTGATGGCGACGATTTCATTCGTTATCATGGTCGTCATGGCGTGGTTCGCCCAAGGCGAAGAAATGACCTCCTGATAGGTGACAGAATGCCCTGGGCTCGAAGTGTTTTGCGCAGGCCCTTTCAGCCGGTCTTCGCCTTGCCTTCCTTTTCCTTGGCGATGACATGTTCGGCCAGATCGCGGGCAATGCCGAAGGCGCCCTTGATCTTGTCGGCGTCATTCTTCCAATCGCGCCGTACCACGATCTTGTTGTCGCGCACCTTGGCCATTCCGCGCTCACCCTCGATGAAACTGACAAGTCCCGCAGGAGAGGCGAACTTGTCGTTGTGGAACTGGATGGTCGCGCCCTTCGGGCCGCCGTCGAGCTTGGAAATCCCCGCACGTTTGCACATCGCCTTGATGCGCACGACCAGCAGCAAGGTGTTCACTTCGCGCGGCAGTTTGCCGAAGCGGTCGATCAACTCGGCGGCGAAACCTTCGAGTTCCACCTTGGTCGTCAGGTTGCTGAGACGACGATAAAGGCCAAGACGCACATCGAGGTCGGGCACGTAATCTTCGGGGATCAGCACCGGCACGCCGAGGTTGATCTGCGGGGCCCATTGGCCGTCGGCCTCTGACAGGCCTTCCATCTCGCCTGCCCGGATCTTGGCAATCGCCTCCTCCAGCATGGATTGGTACAGTTCGAACCCCACATCGCGCATCTGTCCCGACTGTTCCTCACCCAGCAGGTTGCCGGCACCGCGAATGTCGAGGTCTTGAGAGGCCAGCGTAAAGCCCGCCCCCAGCGTGTCGAGAGAGCCGAGCACGCGCAGGCGCTTTTCGGCAGTGGCGGTCAGCTTGGCGCGGGGTTTGGTGGTGAGATAGGCATAGGCGCGGGTCTTGGACCGACCGACGCGGCCACGAATCTGGTAGAGCTGGGCCAGACCGAACATATCGGCGCGGTGGATGATCATCGTGTTGGCGGTGGGGATGTCGAGGCCGGATTCCACGATGGTCGTGGCCAGCAGCACATCGAACTTGCCGTCGTAGAAGGCGTTCATCCGGTCGTCCAGTTCGCCTGCCGCCATCTGGCCGTGGGCAACGACGGTGGTCAGTTCCGGGAGTTGATCCTTCAGGAAAGCCTCGATCTCCGGCAGATCGGTGATGCGCGGCACGACGTAAAAGGACTGCCCCCCGCGATAATGTTCGCGCAGCAGCGCCTCGCGGAGGGTCACAGCATCGAATTCGCTGACGTAGGTGCGGATCGCCAGACGGTCCACAGGCGGCGTGCCGATGATGCTCAGATCGCGCACGCCGGTCAGCGACAGTTGCAAGGTGCGCGGGATCGGCGTGGCGGTCAGGGTCAGC
>JBBSJO010000259.1:0-5126 GCA_038257185.1 Rhodobacterales bacterium
CACCACCCCAACCCCAACCAACACCACCCCAACGGCACCACCACCTGCATCGGCAATTCGGGCCCCTTGGCCGAACCGATCAGCCAGGCGATCAACAACAACGATCTGGTCGCCGCCAGCGTGCTTTCGGGCACCCGCAACTTCGAAGGCCGCGGGAGCCCCGACGTGCGCGCCCACTTCCTCGCGAGCCCGCCGCTGGTGGTCGCCTTCGCGCTAAAGGGCACGGTGACCGAGGACATGGTGAACAGCCCGATCGGCCAAGGCACCGACGGCACCGACGTCTACCTCAAGGACATCTGGCCCACCACCAAGGAAATCGCCGATCTGGTGGAGCAGACCGTCACCCGCGAAGCCTTCCAGACCAAGTACGCCGACGTTTTCAAAGGCGACGACAAGTGGCAGGGCGTCGAGACCACCGACAGTCAGACCTACGACTGGCCGCCGACATCGACCTATGTGCAGAACCCGCCCTATTTCCAGGGGATGAGCAAGGAACCGGGCGTCATCACCAACATCGAGGGCGCGCATGTCCTCGCATTGCTGGGCGACATGATCACCACCGACCACATCAGCCCTGCCGGGTCGTTCAAGGAAAGCACCCCCGCCGGTCAGTATCTGGTGGAGCGTCAGGTGCCGGTGCGCGAGTTCAACTCCTACGGCTCGCGCCGCGGCAACCACGAGGTCATGATGCGCGGCACCTTCGCCAATATCCGCATCAAGAACGAGATGCTGGACGGCGTCGAGGGTGGCTATACCCTCGGGCCGGATGGAGAGAAGACCTCGATCTACGATGCCGCCATGGCCTGGGAGGCCAAGGGCGTACCGCTCGTGATCTTCGGGGGCGAGCAGTACGGTGCAGGCTCCAGCCGCGACTGGGCGGCGAAGGGTACGGCTCTGCTGGGCGTCAAGGCGGTGATCGCGGAAAGCTTCGAGCGCATCCACCGGTCCAACCTGGTCGGCATGGGCGTCATTCCCTTCGAGTTCACGAAGGGCGATACCCGCAAGTCGTTGAAATTGAAGGGGGACGAGACGGTTTCGATCTCCGGCCTCGACACCATCAAGCCGCTTCAGGAAGTGCCCTGCACGATCACCTATGGCGACGGCACGGTGAAGGAGATCACCCTCAAGTGCCGCATCGATACGGCGATCGAGATCGAATACGTCGAGCACGGCGGCGTGTTGCACTACGTGCTGCGCGATCTGGCCAGCCGGAACCCGCTGGCGGCAGAGTGACCCGGATCTGACGGAACGATTCATGCCCCCCGCTGCGCATTGCACCGGGAGGCTTTTTTGCGGGATCGGTAACTATCAAATTTGCAAAGAAGATTGATTAGCGAATTTGCAAACATACCAGGTTGCCCACACCGGCCCCGGCCCGGAGTCAAGCCGCAGGCGCCGGGCCATGCGTTCGGGGCGCGGTAAAATGGTCGCGAACATCCGGCCCGTATCAGACCTTGCCGATTGCACATCGCCGGATTTTCTAGTCCTCTGACGCCCAGTACCGGAGGAGATCACCCATGCGCACCGCACTCATCACAGGCGCCGCGCGCGGCATAGGACGCGCCATCGCGGCTGACTTCGCGCACGATCACGCGACCGCCATAACATGGCACAGTACATCGCCCGACGCGCTGCTGGGCGAATGGCCGGAAATACACGCTGTGCAGGCTGACCTGAGTGATCCAACCTCAGCGGCGCGTGTCATCGACGACGTCATCGCCCGGCTGGGCCGCATCGACGTCATCGTCAACAACGCAGGTGCCATCGAAACCGACGATGGTGACACCGCCCTGAACTACGCCGTCAACGTCGCCGCGCCCATGGCCCTGCTGCGCGCGGCCCTGCCCCACCTGCAACCCGGTGCTGCGATCATCAACATCTCCTCGGTGAACGCCACCCTCCCGGCAATGGGGGCAGCATCCTATTCAGCCAGCAAGGCCGCGCTCGACACATGGACCCGCGCAATGGCCAAGGAACTCGGCCCGCGCGGCATCCGCGTCAACGGCGTGGCCCCGGGTGCCATCGAGCGGGTGGAGAGCCCGCGCGCCCCAGAACTGATCGCGAAATTCGTGGAACTGACAGCCCTTGGCCGCCACGGCGTGCCGGAGGACATCGCCTCGGTCGTCCGCTTCCTCGCCTCTGACGCGGCGGGGTTCATCACGGGGGAAACGATCACCGTGTCGGGCGGCTACCGGCTGTAGCTGCGTTCACTCCCGCGCCTTCTCCAGCGCGGGCAGGAAGCGTTGTTCGTAATCGCTGCCGACCAGTGGCCCGGCAAAGCGGAACAAGACGGTGCCGTCGCCGCTGACGATGAAGGTCTCGGGCGGCGCGGTCACGCCCCAGTCGATGGCCGTGCGCCCTTGAGGGTCGAAGCCGACGCCCTCGAAAGGGTTCGAATCGTCGCGCAGGTACTTCGTCGCGGCGGATTCGGTGTCCTTGAAGTTGATGCCCACGATGGGAATGCCCTGCGCCTGCATCTCCAGCAGACGGGGATGTTCGGCACGGCAGGGCGGGCACCAGCTCGCCCAGAAGTTGACCAGCGTCACCTCCCCCGACGTCAGCATGTCGGGCCGCGTCGCGGGAAAGCCGGACAGCGGCTTTTCGGGCAAGGCCGGGGCCTGCTGGCCGACGAGGGTGGAGGGCAGGCCTTCGGGGTCCTCGCGGAACATTCCCACGGCGGCGAGCGCCACGAAGGCCGCGAAGATCAGCGGTGGCGCGACCATCAGGGGACTTATCTTAGGCATGTTTCTTCGCTCCCGTTTCGGCCTCGGCCCGTTCCAGCGCACGCCGTGCCGCGCGGCCCCGGCGCAGGGTCAAGCCCAACAGGGCCGCAAGCAGCAGCAGGGACACCCCATAGGCCGACAGAACCTCGACCGCATATTTCCCGAGTTCCGGCATTCAGGCCCCCCTGCCCGCACGGGCCATGAGCGCCGAGGTGCGGCGCAGGCGTATTTCGGTCCCGGTGCGGTAGAGTACAAGCGCGAGGAACAGCAGCCCAAAGCCCACCATGCTGACCAGCAATGGATAGAAGAACACGTCCGCCACTGAACGGCCCCCGGTGACCACGGGAACGGAGGTGCCCTGATGCAGGCCCTGATTCCAGAATTTCACGGCATAGCGCGACAGCACCGCAAAGACCGACCCCACGAGGCACAGGACCGAGGTGAGATCGGCAGCGGTGTCCGGGTCCTCCACCGCTTCCCAAAGGGCGATGTAGCCAAGGTAAAACAGGAACAGGATCAGGAACGACGTCAGACGCGGGTCCCAGGCCCACCATGTGCCCCACATCGGCTGGCCCCAGATCGCCCCGGTGATCAGTGCAATCAGCGTCATCACCACGCCCACGGGCGCCGCCGCCTTGGCGGCCAGCGCGCTGACATGGTGGCGGCGGATCAGCCAGATCAGCGAGGCCACCAGCATCATGAACCAGGCGTTGATCGCCATCAGGGCGGCGGGGACGTGCAGGTAGATGATCTTGACCGTCGATCCCTGCCGCGCGTCATCGGGGGTGCCGAAGAAGCCCCAGCCGAGGCCCGCGACGACGCAAGCAATGGCCGCCACCCAGAGCACGGGTTGCACCCGCGCGCTAAGGCTCAGAAACTTGACCGGATTTGCGTATTGCCAGATGGACATGGGGGTTTGTAGTCCGCCCAAGGGGCACCCTCAATGCACAAAAAGTCACAACTCATCGCAGACCCATGCGCAGCACGGCAGCACTGGCAAAGGGCATCAGCGCGATTGTGGCGAGCGTGATCCCCGCCAGCATCGCGAGCGGTGTTGTGGGGTCCACGCCCTGCACCCCGCGCCGTGCGGTCTCCGCCCCGAAGATCAGCGTCGGGACGTAGAGCGGCAGCACCAACAGCGACATCAGCAGCCCGCCGCGCTTGATGCCCACGGTGAGCGCCGCGCCGAAGGTCCCGATCACCGACAGCGCGGGTGTGCCGAGGGCCAGAGAGGCCAGCAGCGCGGCGTAGCCCTGCGGCGGCAGGTTCAACAGGATCGCAAGAACGGGTGCGGCAAGGACCAGCGGCAAGCCGGTCGTCAGCCAGTGGGCCAGCGCCTTGACGCTGAGCGCGGCCTCCAGCGGCAGGGGGGCGCTGACTAGCAGGTCAAGCGTGCCGTCCTCGTAGTCCAGAGCCAGGAGGCGGTCGAGGGACAGCAGGCAGGCGAGCAGCGCGCCGAGCCACAGCACCCCCGGCGCGATGGACGACAGGAGCGCCGCCTGCGGGCCGACGCTGAAGGGCACCAGCACCACGACTATCAGGAAGAACGCGAGGGCGAGCCCAAATCCGCCCCCGGCGCGGAAGGCGAGCCTCAGGTCGCGAATCAGAAGCGCTCTCACAGGAAGGCCTCGTCGCTGGACCCGGCCATCAGATGCGGGTCGGCACGGAAGGCGCTCAGGTCAAGTTCCTCGGCCTTCAGGCCAAGGTCGATATGGGTGGCGATCAGGGCCGATCCGCCAGCTGCCAGATGCGCGCGCACCGCCGTTGCAAACATCGCCACGGCATCCGTATCCAGCGATACCGTGGGTTCGTCCAGCACCCAGACGGGCCGCCCCGTGACCATCAAGCGCGCCAGCCCCAGCCGCCGTTTCTGCCCCGCCGAAAGCGTGCCCGCCAGCCGGTCCGCCAGCGGGTGCAGCGCGTAGGCGTTCAGGGCATCCCCGATCCCCGCCTGCCCGAAGATGTCGGCCCAGAACGTCAGGTTCTCCGTCACACTCAGCATCGCCTTCAGCCCGTCGGCGTGTCCGGCATAGGCGATGCGGTCCTCCGACCCCGCGATACGGCCCGACAGCGCCGGTTGCAGACCCGCAAGGGTGCGCAGCAGCGTCGTCTTGCCCGACCCGTTCGGCCCGCGCAGGATCAGCGCCCTGCCGGGCTCCAGCACGAAATGCACCCCCGCCAGCACAGGCACACCGCCCCGTGCAATCGTCAGATCCTCAACTGTCAGGTCCATGGAAACAGCCGTAACCCACCCAAGGCGCGTTCAATAGCCTTCATTGCAGTCAATCAGACCGGCAGCACAGCCAGTGCAACACGCCGCCCTTCGCTCAGCAGCACGTTGTAGGTGCGGCAGGCGGCGGGAGAGGACATCGGCTCGACCGCGACACCCGCCTGCTCCAGTCC
>JBBSJO010000260.1:0-5087 GCA_038257185.1 Rhodobacterales bacterium
CTGTGCAGCCGCCAAAGTCCGGGCACCGCGTGGAACATCACGTGCTGAAGGTAGATCGCAAGGTCAAGCAACACCATCGAAACGACGATGGCCACCCATACTGGGATGTCGATGTTGTTGAACAAGCCCCAGTCACGGTCCTCGGCCATGACCGCAAGGCCAACGGCAATGACCGGAAATGTGAGCCTCAGGATAACTGTGTCGACCACAACGAGCGCCAGATTGTTGGTCCAGCGGATCACGCGCGGGATGTCCCGGCGCCGCTTGGGCGCGGCGACTTCCCAAAGAGCCATCGCAGCCAAAACACCAAGGAAGATCGTAAGACGGATCGTCGGTTCGGCGCTGAGCAGGGTCTGGGACACGGATGCTGGCCTTTTGGGTTGCTGGGCATTATGAAAATACGATAATCAATTTATCGCTTGAATGATGTAGTAACAGGAGTCGTCAGTGTCAATCAGTCCAAAGGCCGCCTTGCTGGAGGAATACGCGCTCATTGCTCGCACGCTGGCTGCTCCGGCACGTCTGATGTTGCTCGAACAATTGGCCCAAGGCGCGCGGGGTGTCGAAGCGCTGGCAGAAAAGACCGGCCTTTCGGTCGCCAACTGTTCACAGCACCTGCAACAACTGCGCCGTGCGGCACTGGTCACCAGCCGCCGGGAAGGCAAGGCTGTCATCTATCGTTTGACCGACGCCAGAACCTTGGAACTGATGGACCTCCTTCGCATCGTCGCAGAGCGGAACCTCGCGCAGGTCGATCGCATCCTGCAGGGTCTTGCAGGTGGCGAGGAAGCCCCCGAGCCGATCAGTCGGGAACAGCTGGCGGTGCGCTTGGACGAAGGTTCTGTCACTGTCATCGACGTCCGGCCCGCCGATGAATATGTGGCGGGCCACATTCCCGGCGCGTTGAATGCGACATTGGCAGAACTGGATCAGATTCTTCCATCGCTGGTGCCAGATAAGGAGATTATCGCCTATTGCCGTGGTCCGTATAGTGTCTATGCCCACCAAGCTGTTGCCGCGCTGCGAAAACTGGGATTGCAGGCCCGCCGCCTTGAAGGAGGCCTGCCCGAATGGCGCGAGGACGGACGCCCAGTGCTTATCGACGCTCAGATATCTGCGGACGCACTGAAGAGAATACAACTGACCTAAAGTCGATGCGCAAACCCCAGCAGGCGTTGAAGGTTCTGTCGATGTGGCGTCCGCAGCCTTTCGCGGCATCACCCACGAAGTTGAGCTCTGGTCATTCTGGCCAGATTGCACCTGTTATGAAGCTACTGAGTACAGAAATAAGGGCATTATCCCCGCACGGACGAAGAGCAGATTGCATCAAATACCCCGGTTTGGGCCGCGCAGACGACATCGATCCCATCGCGCGGGTCGCGCGGCATTCGTCCTCGACATTCTGGTGACGGGTGGAGGGCGATTGCCTCTGGGAGGTCGGCATCCGGGACGGTGACATCATCGCTGTCGATCGTGCTGGCAAGCGGAGGATCGGTCGCGCCGTCTTGGCAGTGGTGGAGGGGGCTGTCCGAACCAATGTAACGATCCAACGCCGTCTCCTTGTTTTGCGTGCCTGCCAAACATGCCGGTGAAGAAAGAATTGAAACGAATATCGTGTCTGTTGAAAATATGCGTTGATTTTTTAGTTCCCCCGCTTCTGCTTGACGAAGCATACCTTTGAAGAGTCTTCACCATGGCCGCCCTCCCATCCTCTGCGCGTGTTGTCATCATCGGGGGCGGTATCTCTGGCTGCTCTGTCGCGTATCATCTGGCTAAACTGGGTTGGACTGACATCGTCTTGCTGGAGCGCAAGAAACTGACCAGCGGCACCACATGGCATGCTGCGGGCCTTGTGGGACAGTTGCGCGCCAGCCAGAACATGACGCGCTTGGCGAAATACTCTGCCGATCTTTATCGCACGCTGGAGGCAGAAACCGGCTTGGCGACAGGCCTGCGCCAATGTGGGTCGATCACGGTGGCGCTGACCACTGAACGGCAAGAGGAATTGCGGCGTCAGGCTGCGATGGCGCGTGTCTTCGATGTCGAGGTGAATGAGCTTTCACCGTCGGACATCCTGTCGCTGTATCCGCATCTCAACATGAAAGATGTGGTTTCTGGCGTGCATCTGCCGGGCGACGGGCAGGCCGATCCAAGCAATATCGCGCTGGCGCTGGCAAAGGGCGCGCGGATGCTGGGTGCGCGGATCGCCGAGGGTGTGATCGTAACCGAGGTCACGCAGGCTGATGGCCGCGTCACCGGCGTGACCTGGCAGCAGGACGAAGAGACCGGCACAATCGCGGCCGCGCATATTGTGAACTGCGGTGGCATGTGGGGCCGCGATCTGGCTGCGCGCAATGGCGTCACCCTGCCTCTTCATGCCTGCGAACACTTTTACATCGTAACCGAGAACATCCCCGGGCTTGCTCAATTGCCGGTGCTGCGCGTGCCAGACGAATGCGCCTACTACAAGGAGGACGCAGGCAAGATCCTGCTTGGCGCGTTCGAGCCGAAGGCCAAGCCTTGGGGCATGAACGGCATTCCGGCCGACTTCTGCTTTGATCAACTGCCCGAGGACTTCGACCACTTTGAGCCAATACTGGAAGCGGCCGTCAACCGAATGCCGATACTCGCCGAAGCCGGCATCCATACCTTCTTCAATGGGCCGGAAAGCTTTACGCCCGATGACCGTTACTATCTGGGCGAAGCGCCAGAGTTGACGGGCTACTGGGTTGCGGCCGGCTACAACTCCATTGGGATCGTGTCATCAGGTGGCGCCGGCATGGCGCTGGCGCAATGGATGAACGATGGCGAGCCGCCCTTCGATTTGTGGGAAGTCGACATCCGCCGTGCCCAGCCCTTCCAAAAGAACCGCCGTTATCTGCGAGAGCGCGTCACAGAAACGCTGGGTCTGCTCTACGCCGATCACTTTCCCTATCGGCAAATGGCAACGTCACGGGGTATTCGCCGTTCGCCGTTGCACGCGCATCTGAAAGCGCGCGGTGCCGTCTTTGGTGAAGTGGCTGGATGGGAACGCGCCAACTGGTTTGCCCATGAAGGTCAGACAGCGGAATATGCATATACTTGGGGCCGCCCGAACTGGTTCGAAAACAGCCGCGCGGAACATATGGCCATACGCCAAGGCGTCGGACTTCTGGACATGACATCCTTCGGCAAAATCCGCGTCGAGGGGCGCGATGCGCTGACCTTTCTACAGCGGATGTGCGCCAACCAGATCGACGTTGCCACGGGCAGGATCGTTTATACCCAAATGCTCAACGAACGTGGCGGAATCGAATGCGATCTGACCGTCACGCGGTTGTCGGAAACGGCATACTTTCTGGTGGTGCCGGGGGCGACCCTCCAACGTGATCTGGTCTGGCTGCGGCGGCATTTAAGCGATGAATTCGTCGTCATCACCGACGTCACCGCGGCCGAGGCTGTCTTGCCTTTGATGGGTCCGAATGCGCGGGACCTACTGAATGCGATCTCGCCCGCCGATCTATCGAACGACGCTAACCCCTTCGGCACAGCGCGCGAAATCGAGGTCGGAATGACTCTGGCCCGTGCCCACCGCGTGACTTACGTCGGAGAGCTGGGGTGGGAGCTTTATGTGCCGACCGATCAGGCCGCGCATGTGTTCGAGACGCTTGTCACAGCCGGTGCGGATCACGGGCTGAAGCTCTGCGGGTTGCATGCCATGGACAGCTGCCGGATCGAGAAGGGCTATCGCCACTTTGGTCACGACATTACCGACGAAGACCACGTGCTGGAGGCGGGCCTTGGCTTTGCAGTAAAGACCGACAAAGGCTCCTTTATCGGACGCGAGGCGGTTTTGCGTAAACGTGACAACGGCCTTGCGCGGCGGATGCTTCAGTTTCGCCTGACCGATCCCGAACCGTTGCTTTTCCACAACGAGCCGATTTTGCGCGACGGCGTGATTGTGGGCTACCTTACCTCAGGCAGCTACGGTCATGCGCTTGGCGGGGCAGTGGGGCTCGGCTACGTGCCTTGCCGCCACGCGAGCGAAACCGCGAACGAGATTCTTGCCTCGACGTATCACATCGACGTGGCCGGCCGCCTCATCGGTGCTGAGGCGTCGCTTAACCCACTCTATGACCCGAAATCGCAACGCATTCGCGTGTAGAAAATTGCCGGCATAGTGGCGCCGCGTCCCCAAAGTCCGTCGAGCGGCCCTCCGGCAGGTATATCGCAACGATTACGCCGTGTTGCATCGCTTGACGATCAAGCCGCGTTCAGTTGCCTTGGTGTTCGCTTCTCCGATCAGCGCGCCTGAGACCGGATGGCCGCGGCCATTCTGATGCCTTCAGTTGATCGCGATCCTCGACATTCTGTTCGCCCTTCTTTGCGACCCAATTTGCTCTTGCGGGTCCAAAATGTCTTTGACGTGGCATTGCAAACAAATGCCATATGTCCACGATTGATCCGGGAACACACTAACGGAATGAAAAAATAGGATACCGTATGAAACTTCTTCGCTATGGCGCGCCCGGCGCTGAAAAACCCGGACTTCTGGATGCTGCTGGCCGTGTGCGTGATCTGTCGGGGATCGTGCCTGACATTGCAGGCGACACGCTCCGCCCCGCGGAGCTGAAGGCCTTGCGCGCGCTTGATCCCGAATCGCTGCCGCTTGTTGACGGCATACCCCAGACGGACCTGCGCCTTGGCGCCTGTGTCGGCAAGATCGGCAAGTTCATCTGCATCGGTCTGAATTACGCCGACCACGCCGCCGAGGCCGGGATGCCAATTCCGCAAGAGCCCATCATTTTCAACAAATGGACCTCTGCGGTTGTTGGCCCGAATGATGACATTCAGGTGCCGCGCGGTTCTGTAAAAACGGATTGGGAGGTCGAACTGGGTGTCGTGATCGGCGAACCCGGATCCTATATCGACGAGGCGCAGGCGATGAACCATGTCGCGGGTTTTTGCGTGATCAACGACGTGTCAGAGCGTGATTTTCAGCTGAACCGTGCCGGCACGTGGGATAAGGGCAAAGGCTGCGATACATTCGGGCCAACCGGTCCTTGGCTTGTCACACGCGATGAAATTGCGGACATGGACAATCTGGA
>JBBSJO010000261.1:0-4924 GCA_038257185.1 Rhodobacterales bacterium
CAATCGGATGGACCTTGACCTCCTCTTGCGGCGGCGCGGGCTGGTCCTCCCAGATGCGGTCAACCAGATTGGCACTGCGGCGCATCGTGATGCCGCTGCCCGCCAGTTCCTGCTCCAGAGTCTCCAACTGGCCAGGCGTGTGCAGCCAGGGATCGAACCCGATTACCCCGCCACCCGGGAGTTGCTCTTTCAGCCATTCCCCCAGCGATAGCTCGGGCCAGGGCACCGGCGTGAACGTCTCCGCCACCTGCGCCTTGACCTGCGTGCGGTAGCGCCCGTCGATGAAAACCCCCGCGACCCACTGCAGCACCGCACAAAACCCCGCAGAGCCTGTGAAACCGGTCAGCCAGGCCAAGCGTTCGTCATGCGCCGCGACGTATTCGCCCTGATGCGCGTCCGCACGCGGCACCAGGAAACCATCCAGACCATCCCGCGCCAGTTCCAGCCGCAAAGCGCGCAGCCGCGGCGGCCCCTGTTCCGGGCGCGCAGTGACCTTGAAACTCTGGAACATCGCGCCCCTCCTTCACCCTTTCAAAAATACCGAAAAGCCCGGCCTCAGCTTGCGCGACGCATGCCCATGACACGCGCCCGCTTGCGCGGGTCGTTGTCGAAGAGTGCCGCAAGCTGTTCGGTCATCGCCCCCGCCAGTTGATCCACATCGGTGATCGTCACAGCCCGGTCGTAATACCGCGTCACGTCATGGCCGATGCCGATGGCCAGCAGTTCCACCGCCTTGCGCCGCTCCACCATGGCAATGACATCGCGCAGGTGCTTTTCCAGATAATTCGCCGGGTTCACCGACAATGTGCTGTCATCCACCGGCGCCCCATCGCTGATCACCATGAGGATCTTGCGCGACTCAGAGCGCCTCAGCATGCGCCGATGCGCCCATTCCAGCGCCTCGCCGTCGATGTTCTCCTTCAGAAGACCTTCCTTCATCATCAGCCCCAGATTGGGCCGGGTCCGCCGCCAGGGCGCATCCGCCCCCTTGTAGATGATGTGGCGCAGGTCGTTCAGCCGCCCCGGCTGCACGGGCCGGCCGTCATTGAGCCAAGCCTCACGCGCCTGACCGCCCTTCCAGGCGCGGGTGGTGAAGCCGAGGATCTCCACCTTCACGTTGCAGCGTTCCAGCGTGCGGGCCAACACGTCGGCACAGATCGCCGCGATGGAAATCGGCCGTCCGCGCATCGAACCGGAGTTGTCCAGCAACAACGTCACCACGGTATCGCGGAACTCAGTATCCTTCTCGACCTTGAAGGAAAGCGGCGTCGTGGGGTTCGCCACCACCCGCGCCAGACGGCCCGCATCCAGCATGCCTTCTTCCAGATCGAACTCCCATGAGCGGTTCTGCTGGGCCTGCAAGCGACGTTGCAGCTTGTTGGCCAGACGGCTCACCGCGCCCTTCAGGGGCTCCAGCTGCTGGTCGAGGTAGGCGCGCAGACGCTCCAGTTCGACCGGTTCGGCCAGCTCCTCGGCCCCGATGACCTCGTCGTGCTTGTCCATGTAGACCAGGTAGTTGGGATCCGCGTCCGAGACGGGCTGCGGGGCAGGCGGCTCCATCGGGGCATCGCCGTCGGGCATCTCGGCTTCGTCGCCCAACTCCTGATCGGCCATGTCGTCCATGGAGACCTGCGCCTGGCTCGCGTCCTGCTGCTCCTCCTGCGACTGTTCGGGGGAGCCTTCGGCCTCCTCGTCGTCCTGATCGTCCTGACCGGTTGAATCGGGGTCCTCATCCTCTTCGGAGCCTTCCTCGGCGTCGTCTTCCTGATCCTCGTCGGTGGCATCCGGATCGTCGCCCAACTGGTCACCGTATCCGAGATCCTTGATCATCTGCCGCGTGAACCGTGCAAAGGTCGCCTGATCGTGCAGCTTGTCGCCGAGGTTTTCCAGCGTCTGGCCGGCACTGTCCTCG
This sequence comes from Rhodobacterales bacterium, assembly GCA_038257185.1. Classification (GTDB taxonomy): domain Bacteria; phylum Pseudomonadota; class Alphaproteobacteria; order Rhodobacterales; family Rhodobacteraceae; genus Sulfitobacter. The sequence continues at coordinate 1,913 of JBBSJO010000261.1, forward strand.
ATGAACTTGCGCCAAAGCTGCATCGCGTTTTCCGCTCCCGCAGGCAGGTCGCGGCCGGTGGCAAGGTGCCGCACAAGATAACCGGCAGCAGTGGCCAGCGGTATGTCACTGGCCTGCTTGGCCTGATCGTAGCCCTTGCGGAGCGCCTCGTGCTTGATCTTGACGTCGATGTTGCTGGCCGTGCCCGGCATCTCGCGGGCACCCACGGCTTCGCAGCGTGCGGTTTCCATCGCCTCATAGAGGTCGCGCGCCATATCGCCCTGCGGCGCATAGCGGGCGTGGGTCTGGCCGTTGTGGTAGCGGCGGTGCAGCGCCAGCGCATCGGCTGTGCCACGGGCCAGCATGACCTCTTCGCGTGTCATCCGCCGCGTCACTTGCGGCAGGCGCATCGCTTCGCCCGACAGTCCCGAGGGATCGACGGAATAGCTGACCGTCAGGTCAGGGTCGTGCGCCATCACCTTGGTTGCCTCTGCGAGCGCTTTCTTGAAGGCGTCTGCGGGGTTGTCGGAGGGTTTGGACATGTGTTCGCTTTCGGCAGGGTTGCCTTGGTTTGGCAGGTTTTGCAGCGGTGGTCAAAGGGGGCCGCCCGGGTGCCGCAGGAAACTCTTCAAGTATAATTCTCGCACAGGCGCGGTTGGGTCGCTGACGGCCATGTCTCAATATCGGCGCTCTCATGTTTGCGGTGTCGCAATGACAGAGGACCTGCCCGGCTGACCTGAAAAACAAAACTGCCCGTATCGCCTTCGCAACTCCTTGATCGCCGCTTATCCTGTTGAAGAGGTGGCAAAGAGACACCGAGGGGAAGTGTCGATCGGGACCACCGCGAGGACATCGATCAGGCGCGGAGATCGGCAGGATTTGGCCGATCGCAAACCCGCTGACGGGAACCAAATCGAACCTTTTGGCATTGGGCAGTCAGAATGAGGTGTGTAGCGCAGGGAGTGGCCCGGTGCAGGAAACGCCTTGATAGCGAAGGAGTTTAGACATGACTAACGTAATGCAAACTGCCAGCCGCCTTGCACTGATCGCAACGCTGACGGCAACGCCGGCGATGATCCTTGCCCAGACCACAACGCAGGACGCGCCCGCCGCGACAGAGGAAACAGCGACCGAAGATGCGGCCAAGCCAGTGACCGACGCAACCGAGTCCACACAGGACACCGGGACCGCCGCGACCGAGGAAGCTGATACCAGCACCGCCGACGCCGCAGATCCGGCAGCGACGGACGACAGCTCTGCTGACGTTGCCGAATCCACCGATCCTGCCGCAACCGAAGCGCCCGAGTCGGACGTGGCCGAAAGTACCGAACCGGCAGCCACCGATCAGTCCAGCACTGATATGACGGCGCAGGGCACAACCGACACGATGTCGACCGACGGTGCCACTGATATGGCTTCCGAAGAGCCCGCGAAGGCTGTCCCGGGACAGATCGTGATGCAGAGCGAGAATACCGTTCTGGCTGAAGATCTGATCGGCAGCAGCGTCTATTCGGAAACCGGTGAATCCATCGGCGATATCAACAACCTGATCGTCAACCTCGACGGGACCGTTGATGGCGTTGTTATCGGTGTCGGTGGTTTCCTTGGAATCGGTGAAAAGGATGTCGCCATCGAGATGGCTAGCTTCACCCTCACGACGGACGAGAATGCCAACACGCGTCTGGTGACTTCGGCAACCAAAGCCGATCTTGAGGCTGCGGAGTCCTTCGTGACGGCAGATGCACAGCGGGCGGCGGAAACCTCGCTCGAATCGATGCCCGCACAGGATCCGAATGCGCTGAACAACCAGCCGGTCACGGAGCAACCTGTCGCGACCGAATGACAGCTCTGAACCAGACATCTACCAATAAGGGGCCGACATCCGTCGGCCCCTTTTTTCATGGAAGATCGCGGATTTCCGGCTGCTGCGCACCGAACGCCTCGCAGGTTTGGCTCAGCCTCTGGAAGATGTCACGGCTCTGTCTGTCTGCATCCAGCACATAGGCCTCGACCAAAAGGGCCATCAGAGGGCGTTGTTCCGCAATCTTTCGGTCAATGTCGGCTTTTTTCCCACCCGAGAGCCGATATGCCACAGCCCGAAATGCGTCGGCGCGTGCAGCAACTCCGGGGTCGGCGTCGAGAAAGCGAAGGCTCTCTGCCGCATCGCCGAAGCCATCCCAGAACGCAGCACATTGTGCTGCGGGATAGATCGCCTCATCTGCGAAACACGGCAGAGCCACCAGCAGCAGGGCGGCGCGCCACATGGGTCACCCCATGCTGAGGCTTGCGGCCGACTCCGGCAGTTCCTCATCGAACAGCCGCTGGTAGAACTCAGCGACCGTCTGACGCTCCAGCTCATCGCATTTGTTCAGGAAAGACAGCCGGAAGGCATAACCCACGTTGCGGAAGATCTCGGCATTCTGTGCCCATGCGATGACGGTGCGCGGGCTCATCACAGTGCTGAGTTCGCCGTTCATGAAGGCGGTGCGGGTCAGGTCCGCGACGGTCACCATCTGGCGGATCGTCTTGCGGCCCTTGTCGGTGTTGTAATGGGGGTTCTTGCTGAGCACGATGGCGGTTTCCGCGTCGATGCTGAGATAGTTCAGCGTCGCGACGAGGCTCCAGCGGTCCATCTGGCCCTGGTTGATCTGCTGGGTGCCGTGATAAAGGCCCGTGGTGTCGCCCAGACCCACCGTGTTGGCGGTGGCGAAAATTCGGAAATAGCGGTGCGGCTCGATCACCTTGTTCTGGTCGAGCAGGGTCAGCTTGCCGTCAACCTCCAGCACTCGCTGAATGACGAACATCACGTCGGCGCGGCCGGCATCATATTCGTCGAACACGATGGCGGTCGGATTGCGCAGGGCCCAGGGCAGAATGCCTTCCTGGAAGTCGGTGACCTGCTTGCCGTCGCGCAGCACGATCGCGTCCTTGCCGATAAGGTCGATACGGGAAATGTGGCTGTCGAGATTGACGCGGATGCACGGCCAGTTGAGGCGCGCCGCGACCTGCTCGATATGGGTCGACTTGCCGGTG
>JBBSJO010000262.1:0-4892 GCA_038257185.1 Rhodobacterales bacterium
CGACTCCCATAGGCTTTCGAGATGACCCCCGCACAGATCATCACGCACCTCGACCTCGCCCCGCACCCCGAAGGCGGCCACTACCGCCAGACATGGGTAGCGCAGAACGCAGGTCGCCCCAGCGGCACCTGCATCTACTTCCTGCTGCAGGCAGGCGAGCGCAGCCGTTGGCACAAGGTCGACGCCACCGAAATCTGGCTGTTTCACGCCGGTGACCCCCTGATCCTGTCGCTGGCCGAAACGGAAGCCGGTCCCGCCCGCGATCACCTGCTGACCACCGACCTCACCCGGGGCGCACCCCAGATCATCGTTCCGGAAAACCATTGGCAGGCGGCGCGCAGCACCGGGGCCTATACGCTGGTCAGCTGCACCGTCTCCCCCGGCTTCAGCTTCGACGGTTTTACCCTCGCGCCCCCCGAAATGGAAATCCCCCGATGAACCGCCGCCTGATCATCTATCTCGGCGTGGCCCTGCTGGTCGGCCTCTACCTCTATGACAGCCGAAACAGCACCGAACGCATCCTGCCTGCCACCGTGACAGCGCTGGAGGCGCGCGACGATGCCGCAGGCCCCGACACCTGGCACCTGAGCGTTCAGTCCGACGCGGGCGCGGTCGCCCTTACGCCCCTGCACAGCCGCCCGAATCTCTCCCCGGGCGACGCGACCTGCATTACCGAGATCACCCGCCCCGAAACAGCAACCGAATACCGCTGGAGCCCTTCCGCCAGTTGCTGACCCCTTGCCGCCGTCGCATCGCAGGACCATTCTGTCGGCCATGGATCACACCGCATTCATAGCCTCGCTTTCCCCCGGCCGAAAACAGGCCCTGCACGCCCGTTCCGACGCCCGGGGACTGGCGCATCTGGCAGGGCATCTTGGCGCATTGCTGATCATGGCGCTCTACATCGGTCTGAAGGCACCGCTCTGGCCGCTGATGCTGTTGCCCTACGGCATCGCGCTGGTGTTCCTCTTCACGCTCAGCCACGAATGCACCCACGCCACCCCCTTCGCCAAGGCTCGGCTGAGCGACATCGTCGGCCACGCCGTTTCCCTGCCGCTCCTTTTGCCCTTCACCTGGTTCCGCTACTTCCACCTTGCGCACCACAAACACACCAATGATCCCGACCGCGACCCCGAGATCGCAGGCCACCCGCGCCCCACCACCTGGCGCAGCTATCTTATCTACCTCTCCGGCTGGGGCTACTGGTCCGGCAATGCCGCGACGCTCTGGTCCAATGCGCGCGGAAGGATCACCGCCCCCTACCTGCCGCCCCGCAAGCACCGAACCATGCAGCGCGAGGCGCGCATCCTGCTCTCCCTCTATGCCGTCATCCTGGGCTCGCTGTTCATCAGCCCCCTCGCCCTTTGGCTCTGGATCGTGCCTGCGCTGATCGCCCAGCCCTTCCTGCGCCTCTATCTGCTGGCCGAACACGGCCACTGCCCGCCCGTCGCCGACATGCTGGAAAACACCCGCACCACCCTCACCAACCGCCTCGTGCGCTTCCTCGCCTGGAACATGCCCTACCACGCCGAACATCACGCAATGCCGATGGTCCCCTTCCACGCGCTGCCGACCCTGCACGCCGACATCGCCGCCCACCTCAAATCCACCTCACCCAGCTACACCGATTTCACCACAGAATACGTCAGGCGCCTCTCCCGCTGAGCCTTCCCTGCTGGTCCGGAGCCGCCCTTGCTTGAGCCTGTCAGGGCGGAGGGATGGCGCAGGGTCAAGACGAATCGCCGAGGGGCCCCGCAAAGCGGGGAGACGGCTATTCTTCTTGAGCCTGTGACAGCGCTGCGCCAGGACGGGGCTCATTCAAGGGGGGCTCCGGACCTTCTGGGACGGTGAGTCCCGCAGCGAACCCCAATCCGACAAAGGAATGCGCCGCAGGCGCGCCTTCGGATCAGACCCCGCGACCGGACGGCACGCTCACCGTCCCGCCGCCGACCGCCGCCCGCACCCCCGTGGTGCCAGGACAGGAGGTCGGCAACCCCCGCGCCACCCGCACCGCGAGATAGGCAAAGGCCTGCGCCTCCAGCATGTCGCCATCCAGCCCCACGTCTTCCACCGGAACTACCGGACACTCCAGACTGACCGAGATCATCCGCATCAACACCGGATTATGCCGCCCGCCCCCGGTCACCAGCACGCGCGAGGGCGGGACAGGGCAGTGCTGCATTGCCTCAGCCACCCCTGCCGCACACATCGCCGTCAGCGTCGCGGCGGCATCTGCGTCCGACAATTCCCCCACCAAGGCCACCATCTCGGCAAAATCGTTGCGGTCCAGCGATTTGGGGGGAATCCGCGCAAAATACGGCTCCGCGAGGAACAACTCCAGCGCCCCCTGCTCCACGACACCCTGCGCCGCAAGCCTGCCGCCCTCGTCGAAATCCCTGCCGCAGCGCGCCTGCATGAAGTCGTTGAGCGGCGCATTCGCGGGTCCCGTGTCAAAGGCCAGAAGTGCCCCGTCTTCCTCCGGCCTTGCCCGTCCCGCGTCGATCCACGTCAGGTTGCCGACGCCGCCAAGGTTCAGGAAGGCAACCGGCTCAGCGATCCCCGCAAACCGCGCACAGGCGTGGTGAAAGAACGGCACCAGCGGCGCCCCCTCCCCGCCCAGTTCCACATCCGCCGTGCGGAAATCCCAGACCACCGGCACCCCCAGCCTCTCGGCCAGCAAAGCACCGTCCCCCACCTGCAAGGTCCCCCGCGTCCGCGGCGCATGGGCCAGCGTCTGGCCATGGAAACCGATCAAGTCCACCGCCCCGAACTCTGCCAGCAAGGCAAAATGCGCCGCCTCCACCACCTGTGCCGCAGCATGAACCTCCGGCCCCGACCACTTGCCGAACCCCGCTGCAATTACCGCCCGCTCCGCGCCTGAGTAGGGCCGGTAGCGCGTCTCGCCAAAACCCGTGATGTCATGCCCGTCCGTCCGCAGCACGGCAGCATCCACGCCGTCCAGCGATGTACCCGACATCGCGCCAAGTGCGCTGACCACGCCGGTTTTTCCGATGGCCCTATTCATGGCCTTTTCCTTTGACTGCCCGCAGCCTATAGATTGCCCCGCAATTCCAGCCAAGGGCAAGCACCATGACCTACCACCCCAAATCGGATTTCATCGCCGTGATGATGCAGCGCGGCTTTCTCGCGGACTGCACCGATTATCAAGGTCTGGACGAGGCGCTGCTCAAGGGCGCGCAGCCCGGATACATCGGCTTTGACGCCACGGCGAAATCGCTGCACGTGGGCTCGCTGATCCAGATCATGATGCTGCGCTGGCTGCAGAAGACCGGCAACAAACCGATCACCTTGATGGGCGGCGGCACGACGAAGGTGGGCGACCCCAGCTTTCGCGCGGACGAACGCCCCCTGCTGACGCCCGCGCAGATCGACGACAACATCGAGGGCATCCGCAAGGTCTTTACCGCCTACCTGACGTACGGCGACGGAGCCACCGACGCGCTGATGATCAACAACGCCGAATGGCTCGACGGGTTGAACTACCTCGATTTCCTGCGCGACATCGGGCGGCATTTCAGCATCAACCGGATGCTGTCCTTCGAATCTGTCAAGTCTCGTCTCGACCGCGAACAGTCGCTGTCCTTCCTCGAATTCAACTACATGATCCTGCAGGCCTACGACTTCATGGAACTGCACCGCCGCTACGGCTGCATCCTGCAGATGGGCGGGTCGGACCAGTGGGGAAATATCGTCAACGGCATCGACCTGACCCGCCGGGTGATCGAGGGCGAAGTCTACGGCCTCACGACACCCCTTCTGACCACCTCTGACGGCAAGAAGATGGGCAAGAGCCAGGCCGGCGCGATCTGGCTCAACCCCGATATGCTCAGCGCATACGAGTTCTGGCAGTTCTGGCGCAACACCTCCGACACGGATGTGGGAAAGTTCCTCAAGCTCTACACGGAACTGCCGGTGGACGAATGCGACCGTCTCGGCGCGCTTGCAGGGTCCGAGATCAACGAGGCCAAGGTGCGGCTCGCCAACGAAGTGACATCCCTGCTTCACGGCGCTGAGGCGGCCAGTACTGCGGAGGCCACAGCGCGCGAGGTTTTTGAGCGCGGCGGCGTGGGCGACGACCTGCCGACGCTGACACTCACTGCGGAGGAAGTGGGAAGCGGCATCTCCATCGTGCAACTGATCGTGAAATCCGGCCTTGCGGGATCCGGCAAGGAAGCCAAGCGCCTGATCGCCGAGAACGGCGCGCGTATGGACGACGCGCCGCTGACCGACGCAGGCCTGATGCTGGACGCCGGTGCATTGGCCTCGCCGGTCAAGCTCAGCGCCGGGCGCAAGCGTCACGCGCTGGTGCAGATGGGGTGAACAGACACGGCCCGTAGGGCGGGGATATTCCCCGCCACATCGCCAAATTTACTTCCGCGCGATTAACCACGTTTTAACTGCGTCTGCGCAACCACTGGCGCATGTTCGATGCAAACCCCAGTTCGGAAACCTCCCTGCTTCAGGACCCGGCCTTTGCCGCGGCCCTGCGCATGATTGGCCAGACCCCCGTGATCCTGCCCTGCGGGCTCACGCTCCTGCACCGCCGCATCTTGGGCCTGCCCTTTGCCATGCTGCCCCGCGTCGCCCCGCCCTGCGATCTGGATGACCAATTGCGCGCGGTCGGGCTGCACCGGGTGCCGCTGATCCTGTCGCCTGAACACCCCTGCGCCATGCCCCGCGTGCAGAACCTGTGCGCCCCGCAGAATATCGCCCGCCTCGACCTGACGTCAGGCACCGAAAGCCTGCGCGCCGCACTGCACCCCAAGTGGCGTAACCAGCTTCGCCGCGCGGAACGCGCCGGGCTCATCGTCACCCATGCGCCATTGCCGGCCGATCCGAACCACCCCCTCCTGCTGGCGGAGGCCGCACAG
>JBBSJO010000263.1:0-4884 GCA_038257185.1 Rhodobacterales bacterium
GGTGCGAGCTGTTGGTCAGCCCGTTGATCACCGGAACGGTGGCATATTCGGCCATGTCCAGCAGGGTCTGTTCCTCGAAGGTGCGGATCATGATCAGGTCGACGTAGCGCGACAGCACGCGTGCGGTGTCGGCGATGGTCTCGCCGTGCCCCAGTTGCATATCGGTGCCCGAAAGCACCATGGTCTGCCCGCCCATCTGGCGCACGCCCACGTCGAAGGAGATGCGCGTGCGGGTCGAGGGTTTCTCGAAGATCAACGCGACCATGTGGTTCTTCAGCGGCTGGTCGTCGTCGGGGGTGCCCTTGGGGCGGCCTGCGCGCGCGGTCTTCATCGCGATGGCGTTGTCGATGATCGCGCGCAGCTCGTCGCGCGGGGTTTGGTGGATATCGAGAAAATGCGTCATGTGAAGGCTCTGTGTTGCGGGCCCCGGGGGTTTTCCACCCCCGGACCCCCGGAGAGTTTATCTTGCAAAATGAAGATCAGGCGAGGCTCGCGGCTGCGGCATCAAGTCGGTCGACGGCCTGGGCGATCTCCTCGTCAGTGATGGTGAGCGGGGGCAGCAGGCGGATTACGTTGTCGGCCGCGGGGACGGTGATGACCTCCTGCGCATAGCCCGCGTTCACCACGTCGGTGTTCGTGACCTTGCACTTGAGGCCGAGCATCAGGCCCGATCCACGCACGGAGTCGAAGATGTCCGGGTGAGATGCGATCAGACCTTCGAGCTTCTGGCGCATCAGGCTGGCTTTGCGGTTCACCTCTGCCAGAAAGTCGCGGTCGGCGATGATGTCCATCACCGCGCAACCCACCGCGCAACCCAGCGGGTTGCCGCCGTAGGTGGAGCCATGCGTGCCCGCCGTCATACCTGATGCAGCGTCTTCGGTGGCCAGCACGGCACCGAGCGGGAAGCCGCCGCCGATGCCCTTGGCGACCATCATGATATCAGGCGTGACGCCCGCCCATTCGTGGGCAAAGAGCTTGCCGGTCCGGCCCATTCCGCATTGCACCTCATCAAGGATCATCAGGATGCCCTTTTCGTCGCAGAGATCGCGCAGGCCTTTCAGGCAAGCGTCAGGCAACGGGCGGATACCGCCTTCGCCCTGCACCGGTTCGACCATGATCGCCGCGGTGGTGTCGGTGATCGCGGCGGTCAGTGCGTCGTGGTCGCCGAATTCAAGGTGCACGAAGCCGGCCAGCAGCGGGCCGAAGCCCTTGGTCATCTTCTCCGACCCGGCTGCGGCGATACCGGCAGAGGAGCGGCCGTGGAAGGAACCCGAGAAGGTGATGATGTCGGTCCGGTCGGGCTGGCCCTTGTCGTAGAAATACTTGCGCGCCATCTTCACGGCCAATTCGCAGGCCTCCGTGCCGGAGTTGGTGAAGAAGACCGTGTCGGCGAAGGTGTGTTCGACCAGCCGGTCCGCCAGCGCCTGCTGGTTGGGGATCTGGTAAAGGTTCGATGTGTGCCAAAGCGCTTTCGCCTGGTCGGTCAGCGCTTTCACGAGCGCCGGATTGGCATGTCCCAGGGAATTCACCGCGATCCCGGCCCCCAGGTCGAGAAAGCGGCGTCCGTCGGCCTCGGTCATCCAGGCGCCTTCGCCCTTGACGAAGCTGAGGGGGGCACGGCTGTAGGTCGGCAGAACGGATGGGATCATCGGGATCGTCCTCGGGTATGGCGGCGTCAGGATGCCACAAGGGCATGGGGGCCGCGCGGGGTCAATGGGGGTTTGGAATTTCCGCAAGGCGGAGGTTGCGCTGCCTGGGGCAGCACAGGAGACGTCAGCTGGGGCGTCGTCGGAGGATGAGAACCATGTTGCTCATGGCGCGTGAGATAAAACACGGGAGGGCCGCAGGTAAAGCGGAAAATGCGCGAGAATGACGGGTTTCGGAGGCCTGCGGCGCGCGCGGCACAGTCCTTGCGAGCATCGCCGCTTGCACCCGGCGCAGGGGCAGGTAAAATGGCGGCTGATATCTGACGAGGCGGTCCTGGCAACGCGGACCGCTTTTTAACTGGGGAACCCCATATGTCCTGGACCGATGAACGCGTAGAAACCCTCAAGAAGATGTGGGGGGAAGGTCAGTCGGCCAGTCAGATCGCCAAGGAATTGGGCGGTGTGACCCGCAATGCCGTGATCGGCAAGGTGCACCGTCTGGGCCTGTCCAACCGTGCCACGGGCACGGCGGCCCCGGGCAAGCCCGAAGCAAAGGCGAAACCCGCCGCAGCGCCAGAGACCAAGGCCAAGCCTGTGCCGAAGGCAGCAGAGCCGGAAGTCGAGGCCCCGCCAAAGCCGGTGCTTCCTGTGCGCAAGCAGATCATTCCGGCGGGCCAGCCCCTTCCGCCGCAGCCCTCGGCCAACGAGATCAGCCCGGAAGCTTTGGCGAAAGTCAGCGAGATCGAGAAGAAGGCCAAGAAGATCGGCCTGATGGAATTGACGGAGCGGACCTGCAAGTGGCCCGTGGGCGACCCCGCGACGGAAGACTTCTGGTTCTGCGGCTTGCCCGTGCAGCAGGGCAAACCCTATTGCGAAGCGCATGTCGGCGTCGCCTTCCAGCCGATGAGCGCGCGCCGCGACCGGCGTCGGTAGGCAAAACCCTTCCAAGGGTTTTGGCCGAAATCCTCCAGGATTTTGGTGCGGCTGGCACTGTCCGGGCACCATAGTGTGAGTTGCAATAACCTGCGCCCCATGGTTCTTGGCGGGACGTTTTTCGCCTTTGAGAGGCCCCTGCCCCATGCCCGACACCATCCGTGCTGCCGACGCCCTCGCCCGACGCCTTTACGCCGCAGGGTGCCGCACGGCCTTCGGCATGCCCGGCGGCGAGGTATTGACTGTCATCGATGCTCTGGAATCCGCGGGCATCCGTTTCGTTCTGGCCAAACACGAGAACGCCGCCGGTTTCATGGCCGAAGGCGTGCATCACCGCGATCACGCGCCCGGCATCCTTGTCGGCACCATCGGGCCGGGTACGCTGAACGGCGTCAATACAGTGGCAAATGCGCTGCAGGACCAGGTGCCGCTCATCGTCATCTCCGGCTGCATGGATGCGGACGAGACCCAGCGCTATACCCATCAGGTCATCGACCAGCAGGCGGTGTTCCGCCCCATCACCAAGGCGAGCTTCGCGCTCGACGCAGGTGCGGCCCACACCATCGCGGATAAGGCCGTCGCCATCGCCACCGAAGGACGGATGGGACCGGTGCACATCGACGTGCCCATCGCGGTTGCCGAGGCGCAGGTGCCGGAGGAAGCCCCCGCCTATCGTCGACCTGCCGCCGCCTCGGTGCCTGCCGGGGCCGCGCTCGACACTGCGCGAGACTGGTTGGAGAACGCCACGCGCCCCGTGATGATCGTTGGCGTAGACGCGCTCAATCAACATGCGGGTACGGCGGTGCTGGAGTTCGCCGAGGATCACAACATCCCCGTCATCACGACCTACAAGGCCAAGGGCATGATTCCCGAGGATCACGCACTGTCACTTGGGGCGGCAGGGCTCTCGCCGCTGGCCGACCGATTTCTCGTGCCATTCGTGCAGGCCGCCGACCTCATCATCTGCGCCGGCTATGACCCCATCGAGATGCGCCCCGGATGGCGCGATGTCTGGACGCCGCACAGTCACAGCGTCATCGACATCACCGCCGCGCCCAATCACCACTACATGCATCAATCCGGGCTGAACTTCGTCACCGACTGCGCCGCGACCCTGCGCGCGCTGAGCGACGGGCTGGACGTGCAGGAAACCTGGGTCGAGGGCGACATCTACAAGCTCAAGTCCGCCCTCTCGGAGGCGTTCCGGCGCGACGAGGACTGGGGTCCGGCCGCGATCATCGACACCTGCCGCAAAGTGCTGCCGCGCGATGCACTGGCCTCTGCCGACAGCGGGGCCCACCGCATTCTGCTGAGCCAGATGTGGGAATGCTACGCCCCCCGCGACCTCACGCAATCCTCGGCGCTCTGCACGATGGGCTGTGCCGTGCCACTGGCGATCGGGGCGAAGCTGGCGGAACCGGAGCGGGTCGTGGTCTCCTTCTCCGGCGACGCGGGCTTTCTGATGGTGGTGGGGGAGCTGGCCACCGCGGCGGAACTGAACCTCACCCCCATTTTTGTCGTCTTCGTGGACGCCTCCCTTGCACTGATCGAGAAGAAGCAGCGCGAGCGGCAACTGCCGAACCACGGCGTCGATTTCGCGCAGCACAACTTTGCCGCTATGGGCGTGGCCTTCGGCGGGGTCGGCGCAACAGTCCGCAGCCGCAATGCGCTGGAGGAGGCTTTGAAAGAAGCGATGACCGCCGACACCTTCACCGTCATCGCCGCAGTGATCGACCGGGGGGCCTATGACGGACGCATCTAAAGGCGCGCTCGACGGGCTCTTCGTGCTCGACCTCACGCGCATCCTCGCGGGACCGACCTGCACGCAACTGCTGGGCGACATGGGCGCGACCGTGATCAAGGTCGAGAACCCCGGCACCGGGGGCGACGACACGCGCGGCTGGGGGCCGAACTATGCCCGCGACACAGATGGAAATATCACCGACCTTTCCGCCTATTTCATGGCTGCGAACCGCAACAAACGCTCCATCGCCGTGGATATCGCCACCGACGAGGGCCAGCGCATCCTGCGCCACCTCGCGGCGCGGGCCGATGTAGTGGTCGAGAACTTCAAGCCGGACGGGTTGGTGAAATACGGGCTCGACCACGCCACCCTGCGCGCGGCGCACCCTGGCCTCGTCTATTGTTCCATTTCCGGCTACGGGCAGACAGGGCCGCAGCGCGACCAGCCGGGATACGACCTGATGGCCCAGGGTTTCGGCGGGATCATGTCGATCACCGGGGAGCCTGACGGGCCACCGATGAAGGTGGGCGTGGGGATCGCCGATGTGATGTGCGGGATGTA
>JBBSJO010000264.1:0-4773 GCA_038257185.1 Rhodobacterales bacterium
CAGCGCGTCCTGGATGAACCTCGTCGAGCGCTTCTTCGCCGAGATCACCACAAAGCGCATCCGCCGGGGCAGCTACTCAAGCGTCGACGATCTCGAGGGCGCGATCTACGACTACCTGCTGCAGCACAACACCAAGCCGAAGCATTTCGTCTGGAGCAAAACCGCCGAGGACATCCTCGGACGTGAACGCCGCGCCCTGGACGCTCTCGATGAAATCAGGGGAAATCGGTAGTAACTGTCAGACTCGGAACACTAGAGTCAAGAGCAGGCTCGTTGTCGTCAGCGGAAGAAATTTGCTCGGTCATGCCATGCTCCAGACGCTGCTCTGCAAGTGCGCGGTCTGCTTCAGACGCCCCAGGCGTAGGTGGGAATGCGGCCTAGATTCACCGTCGTCTCGCCAAGCCCGTCAATCGCTTCCAGCGCGACTTTTGCAGCAGCTTCCTCGTCGCTGGAATTGACGATCCCCCAGACATCGACACGATTGTCTCCGACGATGACGTTCAGATGCACCGGGTTCAGGCCCGGCACCTGTCCAAGCGCCCCCAAAACGACGTCCCGCTTTTCGTCCGCGTCAGCCCCTGAGCGAATGTGCACGACAGGTTGCGCCGCGAGTGCCTGCAACAGATTGGCACGACTCACGATGCCGACGACCTTGCCGTCTTCGACGACCGGGACCCGTTTTATGCGTTTCTTTTCCAGCAATCGGGCGATCTGACCGACAGGCATGTCAGGTGTCACGGTCGTTAGTTCCGTGGTCATGACATCCTTGAGGTGCTGGCCGCGCTCCTGGACGAAGCTCTTTGCGCTTGTCTGGGCCCCTGAGAAAACAGACAACCACCAGGATCGGGTCGGCTCATCTGCACCTTCGACGCGGCGCATCAGATCGCCCTCACTCACGATACCGACGATGCCGCCCTCATTATCGAGGACCGGAATGGCGCTGATCTGGTGTCGCGACATCAGTTCGGCGGCGTTCTTGACGGTCGTGTCCGGCCTGCCCGTTATGACGGTCTTGGTCATGATATCTGATGCGTTCATGTCAGGCTCACCTTTCCGTGCGCTGCTTTCCAGCTGCCAAAATCAAATTGTGTATCGACGGCTACTGCTCTCATGACGCATCGGGCCGTGAAACATTACCGGCATCAGCTCTCCGAGAGGTGCGATGCGCAGCCGAGGTCAGTTGAAGGTCAGGTACTGTAACCTGACGTCTGGAAATTCATCTCGCGAATCCGGCTGTGATCTACCCGCTGGCGAACCTGGAGATCATCAAGGATCTCGCCCCCGATCTCACGCATCTGTTCGCGCAATACGTGGCGATCGAGCCCTGGTTGAAGGCGGAGACGCCCGAGCCCGGGAAGGAACGCCTCCAGTCGCCGGAGGAACGCAGCAGGATCGACGGCTATGACGGGTGCATTCTCTGCTTCTGCTGCACGTCGGGCTACCCCAGCCACTGGTGGAACGGCGACCGCTTCCTCGGCCCGGCCGCGCTGCTACAGGCCTGGCGTTGGCTTGCCGACAGCCGAGACGAGGGGACCGGCGAGCGGCTCGACGACCTCGAGGACCCGTTCCGGCTCTATCGATGCCATACCATCCTGAACTGCACCCGGACCTGTCCGAAAGGGCTCAATCCCGGAAAGGCCATCGCGGAGATCAAGAAGATGGTGGTCGAGCGCGGACGTTGATCCGCATGGCCGGGTGCGGCCGCGACGGAGCGGTCCGCACGGGCGTCAAATGGAGAAAAGCATGGCACAGGAGTATGATCGGGTGCGACCTGCATCTGCTGCCCGCGGTCCGGCACAAGCGGCGCAGGAGGGCAAAGCCACGACCGAGAGCGGGCGCGCGGGCGACAAGGTGGTCTTTCCTGACCCGGCAACGTCCTCGCTGTGTTCAGAGAATAGGGGCACCGGCACGGCGGATCGTGTCGCGGCCGCCATACATCAGGAACCCACCATTGGCCGCAAGAGCAACCCGGGCCGCGTTGCAACGGTTGAGGGCAGGCGCTGGTCGGCGCCGGGCTTGCGGCCGCGCCCCAAATCGCTGAACATCCAGATCTACAGGCCGCAGCTCACGTCGGTGCTGTCCATCCTTCCTCAACCGGATCACCGGCATCCTCCTGAGCGTCTGCGCCGTCATGCTCGTCGTCTGGTTGATCGCGGCAGCAACCGGGCCGCAGGCTTACGGCGTGGTACAGGGCGCGGTCGCGTCGTGGACCGGCCGGATCGTGCTGTTCGGAGCCACCTTCGCCTTCTGTCTGCACCTCTGCGGCGGCATCCGGCATCTCGTCTGGGACACCGTTCACGGCTTCGAGCTTCGGTCGATCTACATTTCGGGATGGATCGTCGTCGCCGGAAGCGTCGTCCTGACGCTGGCGGCGTGGAGGCTCAGCCTGCTGTTGGAGGGATAACGCCATGGTTCAACGCGATATGCGCTCACCTTTGGCTCGTGCGATCGGGCTCGGCTCGGCCGGGGCAGGGGTCGGGCCCTGGTGGGCGGAGCGCGTCTCCACCGTCGCGCTCGTGCCCCTGACGCTGTGGTTCGCCGCTTCCATCATCGCGCATGTCGGCAGTGACTACGCGGCCTTCATCGCGTGGATGAGATCCCCGCTCGCCGCCACCTCGATGATCCTCCTTCTGATCGAGCTGTTTCATCATACAGCGCTTGGCCTGCAGGTGGTGATCGAGGATTACGTCCATTCCCGAGCCATATTTGCGTGGGAGATGGCGCTGCGCTCCGGCTGCTTCACGCTCGCTGTCGCTGGCATCGTCGCGACGCTGCATATCGCCTTCGCCCGATGTTCGAAGCGGTGCCAGTGCCAGTGCACAGGAATGTGCAATAGACTGGGGCGGTCGAAGCAGCCGCACCGGTCAAAGATGGACACCGGGGCAAATTTCGCCCGATGATGAACTGGCCGGAAGGAAGCCGATGTTGATCGAAAGTCTGTTGCAGGCAGCATGCGAACGGCTCGTGACCATCGCGGACGACGCCAGGCTGATCGACGCGGCGAAGCTCCTGAGTTCCGGGACGGACCTCGTGATCGTGTGCGATGGCGACGGCATCCTGCGGGGCGTCGTCACCAAGACCGACGTGGTGAAACAGATCGGCACCTGCCAGGGCGCGACCTGCATGCGCCCCGTCGCGTCGGTGATGACGCGCGATGTCGCGTTGTGCCGGGGGCCGGATCGTCTTCAGGACGTATCCGAGTTGATGAAGTGGCGGCACCTGAAGATCATCCCCGTGGTGGACGCGGACAACCGGCCGGTCGGGATCCTCACCGCGCGGGCCATTCTCCGCGCTATTCTGGGCGACGTCGAATATGAGGAAGCGCAGTTGATCGATTTCGTGAAGGGCGTCGGGTACCGATGAACGAAATCCGAAGCTCTGATGTCACCGCCCTGAGGAGATCCTGATGCCCGATCCCGAATTCCCCCCAAGCCCGTTCGAGTTGCGCCGGCGGGCTCTGTCGAGATGGGAAAACGAAGGTGGCGCGATCACGTCGACTTTGTATGAGTCGAGAGCGGATATTCCCGACCTGACCAACGCCGAACTCGTTCACCTGCGCGTCCGGCTGATCGCGCTCGAAAACCTGATGATCGCCGTCTTGGCGGAGGGTTCGGATCGGCAGCGTCAGCTCGCAATCGATATGGCGGGTTACATCGTTCCCAGGCCCGGCGTTACGCAGCATCCTCTCACCGTTCAAGGAGCCCACCACATGACCGATCTCGTCCACCGGGCCGATCAATTCCGAACCGTGTGACAGGGATAGCGACTTGCGAGAGATGAGGGGTAGATTTCCGGTTGTCCGTCAGAAAAATGACGGACGTCGTGTCAGGGCGTCAGCATCCCCATTATCAGCACCTGCAGCTTGCTGAATTGACATCGGGAGCCGAGTTGCCGGGACCACAGCCAGCGGCCATCTGCATCCGGTGATGCAGGCGTCCCCCGGCGTCATCGATAGGCAGGTGCGAACCCGGCGGATCAGGCATCCAAGTAAATATCGCGCCCTATGGCCTAACCCCGATACGAGGCGGTTTTCCCGCCATGACCTGCAGGATGTAGCTTCCGGACGCTGTGATCATCAGGAAACCGACAAAGGCTTCGATCGCCGCCAACAGACGCAGATGATCCGTGGGCACGATATCGCCACGCCCCAATGTCGTGAAGTTCACCAGCGAGAAATAGAAATAATCCATCCATGACATACCTTGCGCCGTGTCGAACGGAGCTATTGTCAATTCTGGTGTTCGAGCATTTTCATGCGGCGGCTTGATCCGGTTCTGATGGCTTGATGCCGTTGACGAAATTGACGCCTTGGATGACGTCGGCGAGGTGGGCGAAGCCTCGGAGCCTGCGCCAGCTTTTCTCTGCGCAGCAGGCGAGCTTGAACATCATGTGCAGCATGCCGTCACGGCTCAGGCAGCCCTTCGTCCGTTTGGTGCGGTGGCGGATCGTGGCAAAAGCGCTTTCGATCGGATTGGACGTCCGGATGCTCTGCCAGTGCTGGGCGGGGAAGCCGTAGAAGGTCAGCAACTCGTCCCTGTCTCGCTCCAGGCATTCGGCAGCCTTGGGATATTTCGCCTCGTAGGTCTCGATGAACAGGTCGAACCCCTTCACCGCGTCGGCTCGGGATTCGGCTTGCCAGATGTCATGGAGCATTTTCCGTGCCTTCGGCTGAGACAGCTTGGGCAGGTAATTCAGAACATTGGCGGACTTGTGGACCCAGCATCGTTGCTGCCGTGTTGTGGGGAAGATCTCCTCCAGCGCGGCCCAGAAGCC
>JBBSJO010000265.1:0-4753 GCA_038257185.1 Rhodobacterales bacterium
ATATCCTCCGGGGTCCGGGGCTGGCCCCGGTCCGCCAGACACTAAAAGCATCACCCTACAATCTCTGCCGTCTCCACAACCGCATGCAGCAGCACATCCGCCCCCGCCATGGCCCATTCCTTGGTGATCTCTTCCGCTTCGTTATGGCTCAGACCATCCACACAAGGACACATCACCATCGCCGTCGGTGCCACCCGGTTGATCCAGCAGGCATCATGCCCCGCCCCCGAAATCAGGTCCATGTGACTGTATCCCAGCCGCTCCGCCGCCGCCCGCACCGCCGCCACGCAGCCCTCGTCAAAGGCCACCGGATCGAACCCGCCCACCTTCTCGAACGCCACCTCCAACCCCATCGCATCGGCAATCCGCTGCGCCTCGACGCGCAACCGCGCCTCCATGTCCTCGATCACGCTCAGATCGGGCGACCGGAAATCCACCGTGAACACCACCCTGCCCGGAATAACGTTCCGCGAGTTGGGGAACACGTCGATATGCCCCGCCGCCCCCACCGCATGCGGCGCGTGGCTCAGCGCGATCTCGTTCACCTTCTCCAGAATCCGCGCCATTCCCAGCCCCGCGTCTTGACGCATCGGCATCGGCGTCGAACCGGTATGCGAATCCTTCCCCGTCACCGTCACCTGCGTCCAGGACAACCCCTGCCCATGGGTGACAACCCCGATATCCTTTCCCTCGGCCTCCAGAATCGGCCCCTGCTCGATGTGCAACTCAAAGAACGCCTTCATCTTGCGCGCCCCGACCTCCTCATCCCCCCGCCAGCCGATCCGCTGCAACTCATCGCCAAAGCTTTTGCCCTTCGCGTCCGTCTTGCCATAGGCCCAGTCCTGCGTGTGAATGCCCGCAAAGACCCCCGAAGACAGCATCGCCGGCGCGAACCGCGTGCCCTCCTCGTTGGTCCAGTTCACCACCACGATCGGATGCTTCGTCCTGATCCCCAGGTCGTTCAGCGTCCGCAGAATCTCCAGCCCACCAAGAACCCCCAGCGCCCCGTCATACTTGCCCCCGGTCGGCTGCGTATCCAGATGCGACCCCACATAGACCGGCAGTGCATCCGGGTCCGTCCCCTCGCGCCGCGCGAACATGTTGCCCATCTGGTCCAGCCCCATGGTACAGCCCGCCGCCTCGCACCACGTGCGGAACAGCGCGCGCCCTTCGGCGTCCTCATCGGTCAGGGTCTGACGGTTGTTGCCCCCCGCCACACCGGGGCCGATCTTGGCCATCTCCATCAGACTGTCCCACAGCCGGTCCGGGTTGATCTTCAGGTTCTCTCCGGGCGCGGGCATGGGCAGGCTCCTCTGCAACGGCATTTCAGAAATTTTACCATTTGGTAAATCCACGATTGCGGCTAGGCTGGGCCCTGTCAAGAACTGCTTTGAAACCGGGCATGCACCGTCCCGTCCCTGCCACTTTTCACGGCACCCCAACCCGGAGACCGCCCTTGCCCGACGGTACAATGAAGAAACCCAGCCGCATCCAGCGCCGCAACCGCCGCGCCATCCTCGACGCCGCGCTCGACGTGTTTTCCCGCCATGGATACCGGGGCGCCACGCTCGACCAGATTGCGGCCGAGGCGGGGCTGAGCAAGCCCAACATCCTCTATTACTTCGACGGCAAGGAGGACATCCACCTCACCCTGCTCAGCCAGTTGATGGACACCTGGCTCGACCCCCTCGTGGCGATGGACCCAAGCGGCGACCCCCGGGCCGAAATCCTCGCCTACGTCCAGCGCAAGCTGGACATGGCCCGCGACCTGCCTCGCGAAAGCCGTCTTTTCGCGGGCGAGATCCTGATGGGCGCACCGCGGATGCTGCCACACCTGCGGGCCGATCTTCAGCCCCTCTTCGACGAGAAATGCGCCCTGATCCAGCGCTGGATCGACGACAGGAAGCTGCCCGATCTCGACCCGCAACACCTGATCTTCTCGATCTGGGCCACCACCCAGCACTATGCCGATTTCGAGGCCCAGGTGGATGTCCTGCACCCTGCCGGTGTCGATCCCCACGCCCGCGCCTCAGCCCATCTTGCCGCCCTGTTCGGACGGATGCTGAAACAGTGACGGCGGCCTGCCAAAGCCGAAAATTCGCGTCAATTCAACAAGACGAACCCGCTCTCGACGGTACCCTGATTAACCTGCGATTCATTTTTCGGGAGCAGGTTAAGGAAAGGTGACAGTTGAACCCCAGCAAAAAGAAGGAGCGGAACAATGAGTTCGATACTGCTGAGCAATCCCTTCGTGACACCCGCACCGCCCCCCTTTACATGGGGCAGCCCGGAGACGCGACTTGCCGTCGCCCCCGCCAAACCCTCGCAATCCTCAGGTGATTCGACCGGGCATTCCGGGACCGGCCAGGGCTACGGCGGCGGCAATCCGGCCCTGTCGAAATCCATGCGCAGCGACGCCGACGCGACACGCGCGCCCAATGCAGCGCCCTCTTCGGTGATCAACGCCCAGACGCAGGGGCTGTCGGCGCGCGAGGACACCGCACGGGCGATGCTTGATTTCCGGATGCCCGATCCTCTGCCGACTTCGCCCTACCTCAAGCCCGCCTGACGGATCACTCCGCCGCCGATGCCGCCGGATTGTTCGGATGCGTCGTCCAGTTGGCGTAGTCGGGCTGAACAACCCTGCCCGTGCGCGGATCGGTCTGGCCCGGCGCCATCGCTTCCATGGTGATGCAGTCCTCCACCGGGCAGACGTTGACGCAAAGGTTGCAGGCGACGCATTCCGCGTCGATCACGGTAAAGGTCCGGTCCGGCGACATGGCGATGGCCTGATGCGAGGTGTCCTCGCAGGCCGCAAAACAGCGCCCGCAGGAAATGCAGAGGTCCTGATCGATCTTCGCCTTGGCGATGTAGTTCAGGTTCAGCTGGTTCCAGTTCGTGACATTCGGCACCGCGCGTCCCACGATCTCGTCCACCGATGTCATGCCCTTGGCGTCCATGTAATCGGACAGCCCGCTGATCATCTCCTGCACGATCTTGAACCCATAGGTCATCGCCGCAGTGCAGACTTGGACGTTGCCCGCTCCCAGCGCCAGGAACTCCGCCGCATCGCGCCAGGTGGTGATCCCGCCGATGCCGCTGATCGGCAGGCCCGCCATTTCCTCGTCCCGTGCGATCTCTGCCACCATGTTCAGCGCGATGGGTTTCACCGCCGGCCCACAATACCCCCCATGCGCGCCCTTGCCGTCAATCGTGGGCTCCGGCGCGAAAAGATCCAGATCGACCGATGTGATCGAATTGATCGTATTGATCAGCGACACCGCATCGGCCCCGCCCGCCTTCGCCGCGGCGGCGGGCTTGCGGATATCGGTGATATTGGGCGTCAGTTTCACGATGACCGGCATCCGCGTGTTGGCCTTGACCCAGCGCGTCACCATCTCGATGTATTCCGGCACCTGCCCCACCGCAGACCCCATGCCGCGCTCAGACATGCCGTGCGGACAGCCGAAGTTCAGCTCCACCCCATCTGCGCCAGTCTCCTCCACCAGCGGCAGGATCATCTTCCACGGCTCTTCCTCGCAGGGCACCATGAGCGAGACGATCATCGCCCGATCCGGCCAATCGCGCTTGACCAACCTGATCTCGTCCAGGTTGGTCTGCAAAGGCCGGTCGGTGATCAGTTCGATATTGTTGAGCCCCAACAGCCGCCGGTCCGCGCCATAGATCGCCCCGTAGCGAGGTCCGTTCACGTTCACCACATGCGGGTCCAGCCCCAGCGTCTTCCACACCACCCCACCCCAGCCCGCCTCGAAGGCGCGGCGGACGTTGTATTCCTTGTCCGTGGGCGGGGCAGATGCCAGCCAGAAGGGATTGGGGGATTTGATCCCGATGAAGGTGCTTGTCAGATCAGCCATGTGCAGTCTCCCGTAGGGCGAGGCTCACCCCGCCACCCGCAAAAGAATCATTAACCCATTGTTAATAAAAGAGGTTTCGTCGCGAAACTTCATGCCCTGAGGGCCGCGTGAATATCCATCGCCGCATCGCGCCCCTCTGCCACCGCCGTCACCGTCAGGTCATCCCCGCCGCTGGCGCAATCGCCCCCGGCCCAGACACCCTTGACGGAGGTGCGACCCATCGCATCCACCCTGATCTTGCGCCCCTCCAGATCGGGCAGGCCCTCGCCTTCCAGCGTCTGGCCGATGGCGCGGAACACCTGATCGGCAGGCAGGCGCAGCATTTGCCCGGTGCCCTGCATCGCGTCGTCCACATATTCAAACTCGATCTCGCGCACCGCCCCGTTGCCGTGCACCGCGCGCGGCACCACCTGGGTCACGATCCGCACGCCGTTGGAGGCGGCAAGGTCCTGCTCGAACCGGCTTGCGTTCATCCTCTCGCGGCCCCGGCGATAGGCCAGCGTGACGTTCAGCGCGCCCAGCAGCTTGGCCTGAACTGCCGCATCCACCGCCGTCATGCCGCCGCCAATCACCACCACGTCGCGCCCGATGGGCACGCTGCCCATGTCGCCCGCCTGCCGCAGATCCGCGATGAAGTCGACGGCATCCGTGACTCCGTCCTTGTCCGCACCCTGTGCCTCCAGCGCATTGACGCCGCCCAGCCCCATCCCGAGGAACACCGCGTCGAAATCCTTCTGCAAACCGGCCAAAGTCACATCACGCCCCAGCGCCGTTTCGCGCCGAAACGCGATCCCGCCGATCTGCATGAGCCAGTCGACCTCGGCCTGCGCAAAGCCTCCGGGCGTCTTGTAGGCCGCGATCCCGTATTCGTTGAGGCC
>JBBSJO010000266.1:0-4751 GCA_038257185.1 Rhodobacterales bacterium
ATCGAAAGCCCCTGCATCAAGATCTGCGTGGTGCATCCCGAGGCGCGGCTTTGCACGGGCTGTCTGCGCAGTATTGACGAGATCGCGCGCTGGTCGCGGATGACCCCCGAAGAACGGCGCATGGTGATGGCGGAATTGCCCGCACGGGCCGTGGCATTCTCGAAGCGGCGCGGGGGGCGCGCGGCGCGTTTGGCGCGGCGCTGAAACGGGCCTTGCCGCGTCAGTACGTCAGCATCCCGTCGAGCGGGAATCCAGTGATGTCGAACAGCATGTCCATCGCTGCATCGCTGGTAACGGCCCCGCCGAGGCACGAAGGGGAATGGTTGCCATTGGCCGCGAAGACAGCCGACCGGGCGAACGCCTGTTGCTGGGGGCGGCGGAACTGGCCCTGAAAGTCGAACGGGCGCGCACCCTCAACGGTTGCGTTCCAGTACACCAGATCGCCTTTCGGCCCTGTGATTATATATGCCATGTCCCTGCCTATCCGGTTTTCGTTAAAATAGTTCTGAGATCATAAGGGTTCCGGGAATGTCAGCAATAAGGCAAAAACAGGGCCTTTCACGGCATTCGTCCCTTAATTATCGCTTTTCGGTAAAGGCGTAAAAAAACAAGCCAGGCGTTTTCGCGTTCGAGCCAAGGGCAAAAGGCGATAGGCAGCGAACACGTGAGTCAATTATCTCACGAAACGCCATTGCAGCGTATCACACTTCGAACCAATACGACAGCGGCCCCAGATTTTGGACGGTGCAGTCACCCACGGCAGCACTCTGGCCAAAGCAGGCATGGACATGCCCGCACAGATGCAGGCGCGGTTGCCGCTTCAGAAGGGTCTCCCGTATGGCCGCCGACCCATCGTGGCGGCCGTCCTTCTGGCGGTCGACCAGCCCCTTGGGAGGGCTGTGGGTGATCAGCACCGCCCCCGATGGGCAGCCCTCCAGCGCGCGCGCGGCCTGCACCTCGGTCAGGGCGAGGTTCCAGACCGCCGCATTCTGGCGCGGCACTTCGCCCCCCAGCCCGAAGAACGTCATGCCCAGCAGCCGGATGCCCTCCCCATGCAATAGATGCCCCGCCCCCCAATCGCGGCAGGCGTCGCGCAGATCGGTGAGCCGGTCATGGTTGCCTGCAACGAAGATCACCGGACAGGAGGCGGTCTTGAGCAGGTCCAGCACAGGTGCCGCGCCCTGCCCTTCGGTGCCCAGATCCCCCGCGACCACCAACACATCGGCCTGCCGGGCGTCGTCCAGGATCCGGCGGGTGGCGGTCAGGCCGCAGTGCAGATCGGAACAGGCAAGGATGCGCATAGGTTCAGGCCGCCTGACGGTCGGGGGCAAGCCAGCGCTGCGCGGTGAACTGGGGGCGGAAATAGGCGATCATGCGTCCCTCCGGCGGGGCCGTCGCCCCGTTGCGCCAGATATCCACGCCGTGCAGCAGGTGGCGATGCAGCAGCGTCGCCTGCCCCGGTGCGGTTGGCAGCGGCACAGGGTCGATGCTGTCGAAAACCCTGCGGCGGGCGGTATGATAAGCCTCTGTCTGGTCGACCGTTTCGGGTGCGGCAGCGCCGATGGCATTGCGCAGGGCGTCCCCCATGATCCGGTGACTGCCCGGCCAGACGACAAGCGGGGCGGCATCTGCGACATTGAGCGGCAGGCCGAGGATGAAGGCATGCGGTTCGCGCAGGAAGCGGCGGCGGTCGGGTCCGATGGGCAGCAGGCCGTCCACATGGGCCGCAAACCGGGTCACGCGGTAGCGATAATTCGCGTCGGAATCCTCTGCGTCTTGCCGGGGGTATCCGTGATAGACGAAGGAAAGTTGCGCCCGGTGCCATTCGGCGGGCGCAGTCAGATACGCTCTCCATGCGCCGCCAAGCGGCACACCCGCAATGCTGCCGTCTGGGGCATTGGGCATCGCGTCCACCCCGACGAACCACGTCTCGCCATGGCGCAGGTTGGCACGGCGAAGGTCCGCATCGGCGGCGAGATCGCGTGCTGCGGCATGGGCGGCTCGCGTCCAACGCAAGGTCTCGGCGTCGGGGGCAAAGACGGCGAAACCGTTCTCTGCCAACGCCTCTACCATCCGAGTGACTTACGCAGCATGTTCAGCGCCACCAGCACGAGGAACACCGCAAAGACCCGCTTGAGCGGTTTGGGGTCCATCGCGTGGGCCAGCTTCACCCCGAGCGGGGCGGTGATCAGCGTCATGGCGATGACGATGAAGAAAGCGATCAGGTTCACCGCCCCGATGGTATAGGGCGGACGCCCTGACGCGATATCGACCATCAGGAAGCCGATGACCGAGGGCACAGCGATGAGCACTCCGAAGCCCGCCGCCGTGGCCACGGCGCGGTGGATCGGCACGTTATAGAGGCTCATCAGCGGCACACCGAAACTGCCCCCGCCGATCCCCATCAGCACCGACAGGAATCCCACGGCGGGTGACAGCGCCGCGCGCGCGAGACCGGTCGGCATCGCCTGTCCCAGCCGCCAGTGGGCGCGGCCAAATCCCATATAGAGACCGACGATCAAGGCCAGTCCCCCGAAGATGCCCTGCAACACATTGGTGCGCAGTTGCGCCACCAGCAGCATCCCCAGCACCGCACCGATCACGATACCGGGTGCCCAGCTGCGCAGGATGCCCCATTCCACGGCACCTTTCCTGTTGTGGCTGTGAACCGAGCGCAGCGACGTCACGATGATCGTGGCAAGCGATGTGGCGAGACAGATCTGCATCAGCTGCGGCCCGTCGTATCCCAAGGTCTGGAATGCATAGAAGAACGCGGGCACCAGCACGATACCGCCGCCCACGCCCAGCAAGCCCGCCAGCACCCCTGCAAATGCACCGATCACGGCGAGCAGCAGCGCCATCTGGATCATCAGTGTCGGGTCGTTGGTAAGTTCGGTCATCACCCGTCCCTTCAAGTTCCGCCTGTTTGAGCGCAATCGCGCCAGCGCTTCAAGGGCAATCCGCGCGGCCTTTTCATCACACCCTCCAGACCGTAGGGTCGCGACACCTGGCCCCGGAGGGGGCTGCGCCTCCAAGGAAACCAAACGTGCTGAGATCCGCGCTTATTCTGGGCCTGCTGGGGCTGGTCGGCCCACTGGCCATCGACATGTACTTGCCCGCGATGCCTGCCATCGCCGAAAACCTCGGTGTCTCCGAAACCGCGGTGCAGTCAACGATCACCGCCTATTTCATCGCCTTCGGGTTGGGACAGATGTTCTACGGCCCCTGGGCGGATCAGGCGGGGCGCAAGCTGCCGATCCTCTTCGGGCTGGTCATCTTCGTCGGGGCCTCCTTTGCCGCAGCCCTCGCAGGCAGTATCGGCGCGCTGGTGGCCTGGCGCGCGTTGCAGGGTTTTGGGGGCGCAGTGCTGATGGTGGTCCCGCGCGCGATCATCCGCGACATGTACACCGGCACCAAGGCCACACGGCTGATGGCGATGTTGATGCTCGTTATCTCGATCTCGCCGATGCTGGCCCCGCTCGCGGGAAGTGCCGTGCTGAGCGTCAGCGGCTGGCGCGGGATATTTACCGTCGTGGCCCTGCTGGGCATGGCGAGCCTGCTGATTACGGTGTTCCTTCAGCCCGAAACGCTACCGCCTTCCGCCCGCGTGCCGATCAACTTCGCGAATATGCGACGCGGGGCGATGGTGCTGCTGCGCGATCCGATCTTCATGGGGCTGACCTTTATCGGCGGCTTCGCGATGGGGTCGTTCTTTGTCTTCATCGCCTTCGCGCCCTTCGTCTATACCGGGCAATACGGTCTCGGCCCGACCGGCTTTTCGCTGGCCTTCGCGGTCAATGCCATCGGGTTCTTCTCTGCCTCGCAGGCTGCGGGCTGGTTGGGGGAACGCTGGGGCATGCGCAGTCTCGTGCGGCGGGGCATCGCGGGTTTCGTGGCCTTTTCCGCCGCGATCTTCCTGCTCTCGCTGGTCTCTGACCCGGGGCTTTTCCTCATCATCGCTGCGCTCTTCTGCGCGCATGCCTGCCTTGGGGTCGTGATCCCGACGGTCATGGTGGTGGCGCTGGACGATCACGGCGACATCGCGGGGTTGGCGTCTTCCCTCGGGGGGACGTTGCAGATGCTGGCGGGCGGCGTGGCGATCGCGCTGTCAGGCCCGTTCTTCGACGGTACCGCGCCGCCGATGCTGGGGGCGATTGCCGCCTGCGGGGTGGTGGCCGGGGGGCTAACGCTGATCTTCCTGCGCCCGCGCGCGGCGGAACCTGTCGCCTAGGCCGCCTGCTGCGCCTCGCTTACCTGCGCCAGCGCCTCCAGCACCAGCGCCGACCCCGCCCCGGGCCGATGCGCATTCTCTGACAACATCCGCCGCCACTGCCGCGCGCCGGGACGGCCTGCAAAAAGTCCCATCATGTGCCGCGTGATCTGACCCAGCCGCCCGCCCTCGGCCATATGCGCGTCGATATAGGGCACCATGGCCTCCACCGCCTCTTCGGCGGAGGTATCCTCGCCCGTCCCGAAGATGCGCCTGTCCGCCGTGCTGAGGATCTCGGTCGGGCTGTGATAGGCGCTGCGCCCGATCATGACGCCGTCCAGCCCCGCCGCAAGGAACGCCGCCGCCTGATCGAGTGAGGTGATGCCACCGTTGACCGAGATATGCATGTCCGGAAACCGCTCCTTCATCCGCATCACGATATCATAGTCGAGAGGTGGTATATCCCTGTTTTCCTTTGGTGAAAGCCCTTTGAGCCACGCCTTGCGCGCATGGATCGCGACGCGACCGCATCCCTCTCCGA
>JBBSJO010000267.1:0-4749 GCA_038257185.1 Rhodobacterales bacterium
CCTGGGTCGCTGTGCCGCTCTTTCTCGCGCTGGGGTTCCGCAAGCAATCAAACCGCTACGCCCCGGTGCGTTTCGTCAAGGGAGAGACAGGGGGACCGCCGCCCTCCCCCGCCCATGCGCTCGACCAGACGTTTCAGGCTTACGGCCTGCCCCCTGCAGGCAGAGGGCAGTCGCTGCGCCTTTTGCCGGACCCGGTGGAGGCCCACACGGCGTTGACCGAGATGATCGAGGGGGCCGAGACGTCGATCGACGCCCTGTTCTACAGCGTCATCCGCGACGCGGTCGGCGAAGGGTTTCTGGATCAGCTCGCGGCGCGCGCCCGCGACGGGGTCCGGGTGCGCCTGCTGCTGGACCGGCTGGGAACCGGCATCGGCCCCACGGCGGCGCTGAAACGGCTGCGGGACGCGGGTGCCGAGATGCACTTTTTCTCGCCCCTGCTGCACCTGCCCGGCAGCGGGCACCTGAACCTGCGCAACCACCGCAAGATGGTCATCGCGGACGGGCTGCGGGTCTTTGCGGGGGGGATGAACATCGGGCAGCACTACCTGTCGCCCGCGCCCGGCACCGACGACTGGAAAGACCTCTCCTATATGCTCGAAGGCACCGCCGTGCAGGGGTTCGGCGACGTCTTCCGCTCGGACTGGGAGGTGGCCACAGGCGCCGAGATCGAGCCCGCCCTTGCCATCGCGCCGACGACAGGGGGCACGGCCACGGTCCAGATCGTGCCCTCCGGGCCGGACATCGAAGAGGATCCGCTGCATGACGGGATGCTCCGCGCCCTGTACATGGCACAATCGCGGATCTGGATCGTGACGCCCTATTTCGTGCCGACCGACGGCCTGCTCGCCGCTCTGACGAGTGCGGCGCGGCGCGGGGTCGATGTGCGGGTGCTGGTGCCTGCCCGCTCCAACCAGCGGATGGCCGACTTCGCCCGCGGCAGCTACCTGCGCGAGGTGCAGGTCGCGGGCGGGCGGGTGCTGCGCTATCAGCCCTCGATGATCCACGCCAAGGCAGGGTTGATCGACGACATGGCCTATGTGGGCTCCGCCAACTTCGACGTGCGCAGCATGCTGCTGAACTTCGAGACGATGCTCTTTGTCTACGATGCAGGCAGTGTCGCCGATCTGGCCTCCTGGTTCGAGACGGTGGCGCGGGACACCACGGAGGATCACACGCCTCGCGGCCTTCTGCGTCGCGTGGCCGAAGGCGTTTTCCGGCTGGGGGCCCCGATCCTATGACGCCCGATCCCACCCCCGGCTGCCTGCGCATCGCAAGCTATAATATCCGCAAGGCACTCGGCACCGACAGGCGCCGCAATCCCGAACGCATCCTGAGCATTATCAAGGAGTTGCAGGCCGATATTGTGGTTCTGCAAGAGGCCGATCGTCGCCTTGGCGCGCGCCCGACGGCCTTGCCGCTGGAGCGTGTGATGCAGATCACCGGCCTGCATCCCGTCGAAACCCCCGGCGACGAAAGCCTTGGCTGGCACGGCAACGCAATCCTCGTGTCGGACCGGACGGTGACGCTGGGCGTCGATCATCTCGACCTGCCGGGGGTGGAGCCGCGCGGCGCGGTGGTGGCGCATCTGGAGGTCTCGGGCAGGCCGCTCCGGGTCGTGGCCTCGCACCTCGGGCTGCTGCGCCCCTCGCGCAGGGAACAGCTTTCGGCGCTTTTCGCGCATCTGGAGGGTTGCGCGCCCTGCCCGACGCTGATCGCGGGCGACCTCAATGAATGGTCCAACAAGGCGGGTCTGGGACGGCTGGCGAAGCGCTTCACCATCGTGGCACCGGGCAAGACGTACCACGCGCGCCTGCCGGTGGCCTCGCTCGACCGCATCGCCCTGGACGCGCGGCTTGGCCTGCGCGATGCCGGGGTGGTGGACAGCGCACTGACCCGGCGGGCCTCCGACCACCTGCCGATCTGGGTCGATGTGGCGCATCTTTAGCTTTGGCGGGGAACCCCGCGCGACATGGTCGCGGTGCCACGCGCAGGACACGGAAAAAAGGGGGAGCTGCTGCTCCCCCTTTGAGTTTCGCCGTTCAGGCTCAATATGTTAACCGCTCGGTATTTGTTTTGCCTGCGGCCTGAACGTCGTCAAGGGGCGAGCGCACCCGCCCCGTGTACGTCGCCACGCGAGCGGGGCGACGAGGGCAAAGAGGCGATTGCGCAGCAATCTGCCGAGTTGCCCCCGGTATCTGTTGAAGCGCCTTTCAGCGCTCCGTTGTCTCTTCAGCTACACCCCGAGGTCCCGCCGCAGGTGTTGCACTTCATGCAGGTGCCGTTGCGCACCAGAGTGTAGTTGCCGCATTCGCCGCAGGCCTCGCCCTCGTAGCCCTGCATTTTGGCCTTGGTGCGCGCGTCGATGCTGACCGCCCCGCTGGAGACTGCAGTGCTGGCCATCGCGACGGCGATTCCGCCTGCCGCGACCTCCGGTGCGATGCCGCCGGGCATGGCCATGGCCTGGCCCTGCCCGCCTTGCAGCACGATCAACTCCTGCGGCATGCGGTTGCGCAGATAGCCGCTGGAGCTGATCTGGCGCAGCACTTCCAGCGAGCGGCTGGCGGTGGTTTCGCTGATCTCGCTCACGTTGGCGACACCCTCCTGGGCGTCGCCCTGGCTGATGGTGTCGAAGGTCGCGCCCTGCGGTTTGACATGTGCGAGGTCCGTGCGGTCGAGGTAGGACACCGCCAGTTCGCGGAAAATGTAGTCCAGCACCGAAGTCGCGTTCTTGATGCTGTCGTTGCCCTGCACGGGTCCATCGGGCTCGAACTTGGTAAAGGTGAAGGCGTCAACGAACTCCTCCAGCGGCACGCCGTATTGAAGCCCGACGGAGATCGCGATGGCGAAGTTGTTCATCATCGCCCGGAAACCCGCACCTTCCTTGTGCATGTCGATGAAGATCTCGCCGAGCTTGCCGTCCTCGTACTCGCCGGTGCGCAGGTAGACCTTGTGGCCGCCCACAATCGCTTTCTGGGTATAGCCCTTGCGCCGCTGCGGCATCTTCTCGCGGTTGCGCTTGATGATCTCCTTGATGACGATCTTCTCGACGATCTTTTCGGCCATGACGGTGGCCTTCTCCTGCAGGGAGCCGCTTTCCATCACCTCCATCGCCTCGTCGTCGTCCTCCACCAGCGAGGCCGCCAGCGGCTGGCTCAGCTTGGAGCCGTCGCGGTAGAGCGCGTTGGCCTTGATGCCGAGCGACCAGCTCAGCTCATAGGCCGCCTTGCAGTCCTCGATGGTCGCGTCATTGGGCATGTTGATGGTCTTGGAGATCGCGCCCGAAATGAACGACTGCGCCGCAGCCATCATATAGATGTGGCTGTTCACGCCGAGGTAGCGCTTGCCCTTCTTGCCGCAGGGGTTGGCGCAATCGAAGATGGCATAGTGCTCCTCCTTCAGGTGCGGCGCACCTTCGAGGGTCATGGTGCCGCAGACATGGTCGTTCGCCGCGTCGATGACCTTCTTCGGGAAGCCCAGCGATTTCAGCAGGTCGAAGGTGGGATCGTTCAGCATGTCGGCTGGGATGCCCAGCACCTTGGTGCAGAACTCCGCCCCCAGCGTCCACTGATTGAAGACGAAGCGGATGTCGAAGGCAGAGGCCAGTGCCGCGTCCACCTTGGCAAGCTCCACCGCGCCGAAACCGTGGCCGGTCAGCGCGGTGTGGTTGATCCCCGGCGCATTGCCGATGGAGCCGTGACCGACGGCGTAGGCGACGATCTCTTCGATCTGCGCGGGGGTGTAGCCCTGCTTGGCAAGGGCTGCCGGCACCGACTGGTTGATGATCTTGAAGTAGCCACCCCCGGCCAGCTTCTTGAACTTCACCAGCGCGAAGTCCGGCTCGATGCCCGTCGTGTCGCAGTCCATGACCAGACCGATGGTGCCTGTTGGCGCAATGACGGAGACCTGCGCGTTGCGGTAGCCGTGGATCTCGCCCATCTTGAGCGCCTCGTCCCAGGTTGACATGGCCACATCCACCAGACCGGGTTGCGGGCAGCGGGCGTGGTCGAGGGGCACGGGCTTGACGCTCAGCTTTTCATAGCCGGTGTCGTTGCCGTAGGCCGCGTTGCGGTGGTTGCGAATGACGCGCAGCATGTGGGCGGCGTTCTTGTCGTAGCCCGGGAAGGCGCCCAACTCTCCCGCCATTTCGGCGGAGGTGGCGTAGGATACGCCGGTCATGATCGCGGTCAGCGCCCCGCAAAGCGCGCGGCCCTCGTCGCTGTCATAGGAGTGCCCCATGTTCATCAGCAAGCCGCCGATGTTGGCATAGCCCAGACCGAGCGTGCGGAAGTCGTAGGATCGCTGCGCGATCTCCTTGGATGGGAACTGCGCCATCATGACGGAGATTTCCAGCGTCACGGTCCAGAGGCGCGAGGCGTGGACGTAAGCCGCGGCGTCGAACTTGCCGCCCTGGAAGAAGGTGAGGAGGTTCATCGACGCCAGGTTACAGGCCGTATCGTCGAGGAACATGTATTCCGAGCACGGGTTGGAGCCACGGATCGCGCCATCCTCCGGGCAGGTGTGCCAGTCGTTGACGGTGTCGTGATACTGGATGCCGGGATCGGCGCAGGCCCAGGCGGCGTGGCCGACCTGCTCCCACAGATCACGGGCGCGGATCGTCTTGGAGACGCGGCCGGTGGTGCGGTCCAGCAGTTCCCAGTCGGCGTCCTTTTCGACCGCCTTGAGGAAGGCGTTGGTCACGCGGATGGAATTGTTGGAGTTCTGGCCGGAGACGCTGGAATAGGCTTCCGA
>JBBSJO010000268.1:0-4744 GCA_038257185.1 Rhodobacterales bacterium
CGCTCCACGAGACCCTGACTTGTTTCTAGCACCTTCAAGCTAGTGGTCGGAGCCCCAATTCGCAAGTCCAAAGTGATTCGCGGGCCGATAGATTTTTGTCTTCGTGTACATGAGCATGGAATACATCCCCGTCACGTCGTTCCGGCGACCGATAGATGCTGTCCGGTTGAAACATGTCAAACAGGTCCAGACACCCCCGGCAATGACCGTGAGCAAGTGGGACGCTCTGAGGCGCCTCGCGATTGCCCGGCAGCATTATGGCCTGTCCGACCGAGATCTCGCCGTGCTGCAGGCGTTGCTCGGTTTTCATCCCGAAACCGAGCTTGGCGCGGATAGCCCGCCCGCGATCGTATACCCCTCCAACAAGGCGATTTGTGAGCGGCTCAACGGCATGCCCTGCTCCACCATGCGCAGACACATCGCGCATCTCGTCGATACGGGCGTGATCCTGCGGCGCGACAGCCCCAACGGGAAACGCTACGTCCGGCGCGGCGGTGGTGGACCCAAGCTCGCCTTCGGCTTCGATCTCGCCCCCCTGGCGACCCGCTACGCGGAATTCGACCATATCGCCAGACGGCTGGAAGAAGCAGAAGCCCACCGCAAGCGCCTGCGGGAGACTGTAAGCCTCATGCGCCGCGACCTTGCGGCTTTCGCTGACTACGGTGATGCCAAGATGCCCGGATTCTCCGCATGGGACCGCCTGAGTGACCTCGCACGCCTCACCGCCCGCGACCTTCGACGGAAGCTGACTGTCGAGGTCCTGACCGATCTCGAGGACAGGATGCGGATTGCGTTGGCAGAGGTCAGCGCTCTCCTCGACGCACCGTTTTCAGTCGAAATGGGCACCAGCGACGCTGAAAATGAGCACCACCATCAGAGTTCAGATAAAGAATATGGAGATATGGAAGACGGGAATGTTGGATCGCCGGTTGTTTCAACCGCACGGACGGAACAGCAACCGCCTCCTCTGAGGCTGGTGTTGGATACATGCGGAGAAATACAGGGCTTTTCGGAGGGAGCGGTCCGAACATGGGCAGATATGATCAGGTTATCCGACATTGTCAGCCCAATGATGGGGATAACATCCACTGTCTGGAGAAAGTGCCAATCTCAATTGGGGCTTGCTCAGGCAGCAACAGTGCTGGCGGCGATGCTTGAAAGGTTTGGCGAGATCAGAAGTCCCTCAGGATACCTCAGGTTTCTTTGTCAGAAGGCGGAAATTGGGGCTTTTTCCTGCGGACCGATGATCAGAGCGCTCGAATCCAGGCGGATTTGAGTTCACAGCTGTGAACGTTTTCTGGGCTGGCGCTCACGCGTAGGTTCACAGCTGTGAACATGTAACCTGTGAAATATAAGTTAATGGTCCGCACTCAGCAGCCGTGCCGGACACACACCTATCAAATGCCTTGCCTCAAGCGCGCGACGTCGGATCCATTGAAGGAGAGATGGTATGTCGGCAGAAAATACGTATTTGTGCCTGCCTTGATGTCCCGACCGGTCGGCCAGATCGGCCTGCAAGCGTCAGAACCCGCTAACCCGCGGGAGCCATGTCGATAGGGCAGGGACGAAGGTGATCACAAGCAGCGCCACGGCAAGGGCAAGGAAGAATGGGGGCATTTGACGGATGATTGCAGAGGGCCGCAGACCAGTTGTAGAGGATACGACAAAGATCAGGCTGCCGACCGGGGGGGTGGCAAGACCGATAGTGAGGTTCACGATCACCACAATGGCAAAGTGGTCCGGATCGATGCCGAGTGCAAAGCTGATCGGGGCCAGGATGGGGACGAGGATCATCACGCCGGGCAGGGGGTCCATGAACAGGCCGAAGACCAGCAGCATCAGGTTCACGGCCAGCAGGAAGACGACCGGCGACAGGTCCATGGCGATGATCGCCTGAGCGAGCGACTGAGGGATGCTCTCGATGATGAGGATCCAGGCAAAGGCGCGCGCGGCCCCCAGGATCAGCAAAACGGCGGTGGAGGTCATGGCGGCGCGCAGGATGATCGCTGGCAGATCGCGGACACGCAGGGAGCGGTAGACGAACATGCCGACGAAAAGCGCGTAGAAGACGGCGATGACCGATGCCTCGGTCGGGGTGAAGACACCGAAGCGGATGCCGCCGACGATGAGCACGATCAGCAGCAGGGCAGGGACCGCGTAGAGGGCGATCCGCGCAATCTCGGCCAGGGGCGGCATGGGCGCGCCGCTGGTGTAACCGCGCTTATGGCTGACGCGGGCGTTGGCGATCAGCATCATGACCGTGATGAACAAGCCCGGCAGCACCCCCGCCATGAAAAGCGAACCGACCGAGACCTCCTGATCCTGCATGGCGTAGATGATCATGGTGATCGAGGGCGGGATGATCGGACCGACGACGGCGCTCGCGATGGTCAGGGCACCCGCGTAGGCGCGATCGTAGCCGCCTTTCTCCATCATGCGGATCATCATCGTGCCGGGGCCCGCCGCATCGGCCAGTGCGCTGCCGGAGATGCCTGCGAACATCGCGGAGCTGACGACGTTGGCGTGGCCCAGCCCGCCCTTGAGGTGGCCCACGAGAGACTGCGCCAGTCGCAGCATCGCCAGCGTCACGGCGCCGCCGGTCATGATCTCGGCGGCGAGCACGAAGAAGGGGACGGCGAGCAGGGGGAAGCTGTCGAGGCCGGAGAACATCTCCTTGACCACGACGAGGTGCGGGTAGGTCGAGCCGAAGGTGAGGGCGGTGAAGACCGCGATCGCCATGGCGAAGGCCACGGGCAAGCCGAGCGCCAGCAGGACGAAGAGCATCGGGAAGAGGATCTCAGCCATTTGCGCCCCCGGGCAGGGGCTCGTCGCCCGCCTCGTCCCCGGCAAGGCGCTTGTAGCTACCGGCCATGATGAAGGGCTTCGCGATCAGCAGCAAGTGCACGATCAGCAGGCCGAACCCAACAGGCATGGCGGCGTAGACATAGATGAAAGGCAGGCGCAGGGCTGGGGTTACCTGAAATTGCATCCGCTGCGCGTATTGCATGCCCACCTGCACCATGAAGGCAAAAAAGACCAGCAATGCCAACGCGATAGCACCGCGCAAGATCCGTTGCCACACGTCTGGCAGGGCGTCCTGGAGGTTGGTGATGGCCACGTGACCGCCGACGCGCAGAACAAGGCCCGCACCGCCGAAGGTCATCCAGATCATCAGGTAGCGCGCGGCCTCGTCGGCCCAGGGCAATGAATGGGAGGTGAGATAGCGCAGCGCGATGTTGGCCCCGACGACCACGGTCATGGCGGAGAGCATCAGGATCAGCGCCCAGCTGTTCAGCGCGACAAAGAGGTCTTCGAGCCGTTTCACGACGCGTCCTGCGGGAAAGGGCCGGTGCCCCCAAGGGCACCGGCGACAGAGGTCACTTGAAGTCGACGATCGAGTTCACGAAATCCTCGCTGTAGGTCTCGTAGTAGCCGTCGTATGCCGACTTGATCGAGGCCTGAAACGCGGCCTTTTCCTCGGCGGAAAGCTCGTTCACTTCCATGCCGCGCTCTTTCAGCGTTTCGACGCCGGTCGTCTCCACGTTGTCCACGTAACCGCGCATGGCAACGACGGCTTCCTTGCCGGCCTTGTCGAAGGCGGCCTTCTGCGTGTCGTCAAGGCCGTCCCAGAAAGGCTTGGACACCAGGATCATCGCGGGCGAATAGACGTGGCCGGAGAGGGTCAGGTACTTCTGCACCTCGTCGAGCTTGACCGACACGATGACCGACAGGGGGTTTTCCTGACCGTCGATCACGCCCTGCTGCAGGGAGGACACGACCTCGGGCCATGCCATCGGGGTGGGGGCCGCGCCCATCGCGTTGAAGGCGGCGAGGTGGACGGGGTTTTCCATGGTGCGGATCTTCAGGCCCTCGACGTCGGTGGGCGTGTGGATCGCGTTGCGGTTGTTGGTGATGTGGCGGAAGCCCTGTTCGCCCCAGGCGAGGCCATGCAGGCCGACGGCGTCGAATTTCGACAGGATGCCCTGACCGATCTGACCGTCGAGCACGGCGCGCGCGTGGCCCAGATCACGGAACAGGAAGGGGATGTCGAAGACGCCCGTCTCGGGCACGAAATTCGCCAGCGTGCCAGAGGAGACGATGGTCATCTCGACGGTGCCGATCTGCAGGCCTTCGATCACTTCACGTTCGCCACCCAGTCCGGACGAGGGGAAGTCGACGAAGTTGAAGGCGTCGCCGAGTTCGGCCTTCACGACCTCCTCGAACTTCTGGGCCGCGACGCCGTAGTGGCTGTCGGGGGCCAGCGCGTAGCCGATCTTGACGTCCTGTTGCGCGATGGCCGGGACTCCGGCGGCGGCGATGATGCCAGCGATGGCGAGTGTGCGGAAATTCAATGTCATGGTGATCCTCCCTTGGATATGGGGCAGTGCTACAGAAGGGGAAAATCGGTGGCAACCCTGCATCGGATGGATGCTGTCCGAGATGACGGTCGGCAGGCGACGTGGCGGGAATGTGCTGTGGTGCAGGGTCAATTCAGAAAAGCGCGGCAGGCGTGGCGGGCAGGCGGCGCGATGAGTTGATCGGCAAACATTGTTGGCATATATTGCCAATAAAGGAGGCCCGACAATGGTGACACGCAATGTTGTCCTGACGGACAGGCAAGACCAATTGGTTCAGGCCCTGGTGGCATCCGGGCGTTATCAGAACGTGAGCGAAGCGATGCGCGCAGGGCTTCGGCTGCTCGAGCAGGAAGAGGCGCACATGGTGGGGATCCGGCAAGGTCTGC
>JBBSJO010000269.1:0-4687 GCA_038257185.1 Rhodobacterales bacterium
ATCGACTTGTGGCAGTTGCGGTCGACGACGACGACATCGCCCGGCGCCACCGTGTGGTGCCAGACCATCTTGTTGGACGTGGAGGTGCCGTTGGTGACGAAGAAACAGTGGTCGGCATTGAAGATCCGCGCGGCATTCCGCTCGGACGCGCCGATGGCACCATTGTGGTCCAGAAGTTGACCTAGTTCCTCGACTGAATTGCAGACGTCCGCGCGCAGCATGTTTTCGCCGTAGAACTGGTGATACATCTGCCCGATGGGGCTTTTAAGGAAGGCGACGCCGCCGGAATGGCCGGGACAGTGCCAGGACTAGGAGCCGTCCTCGGCATAATCCAGCAGCGCCTTGAAGAACGGCGGCTGGATGCCTTCGAGATAGGTCTTCGCTTCGCGGATGATGTGGCGGGAGACGAACTCGGGCGTATCCTCGAAGGCATGGATGAAGCCGTGCAGCTCCTTCAAGATGTCGTTGGGCAGGTGGCGCGAGGTCTTGGTCTCGCCGTAGACGTAGATCGGGACGTCGGCGTTCTTCCAGCGCACCTCTTCGATGAAATTGCGCAGGTTCACGACCGCCGGATCGAGATCGGGACCGGGGGTGAATTCCTCGTCGTCGATGGAAAGCACGAAGGCGCTGGCGCGGGATTGCTGCTGGGCGAATTGCGACAGGTCACCGTAGGTGGTGGCGCCGAGGACCTCGAAACCTTCCTTCTCGATCGCCTCGGCCATGGCGCGGATACCCATGCCGGAGGAGTTTTCGGAGCGGAAGTCTTCGTCGATGATCACGATGGGGAAGCGGAATTTCATCTGGCCCTCCTGGGGTATAATGCACGCGGAGCCGGCAGGGACCTTCGGGATGGCCTGCAGTGGGGCAGGGGCCACGCGGTGCCGTTTCCACCGCCCTTAGTTTCGGTTCATCGCGCGCCCGTCAAGGGCCACCGGCGCGCGATGACGCTAAGCTGCCGCCTTGTGCGGGATTTCGGCAGACTGCGCCCTACATTCCCATTCCGAAATGCAGCGTGTATGAACACGTGCAACCACACCCGCAATATATTCGCGCCGGGCCCGAGGGGCCGATGCGTCAGCAAGGCGAGCCTCGTGCCAGACCGCATCTCCCCCATCATACTGTTCCGCAACCAGACTTTCCGGTCGCTCTGGATCGCGGCCCTTGCATCGAACTTCGGCGGGCTGGTGCAGGCGGTCGGGGCGGCCTGGCTGATGACCTCGCTGTCGTCGTCGCAAAGCATGGTGGCGCTGGTCCAGGGGTCGGTGACGCTACCGATCATGGCATTTTCGCTGCTGGCGGGGGTCTTTGCCGACAACTTCGACCGCCGCCGCGTGATGTTGATCGCGCAGGGGTTCATGTTTCTCGTCTCCGTTGCGCTGACCTTCATGGCCTTCGAAGGGTTCCTCACACCCTGGTCGCTGCTGGCCTTCACCTTTTTGATCGGCTGCGGCACGGCGCTGCACAACCCGTCCTGGCAGGCGACGATGGGCGACATCGTGAGTCGCGAGGAATTGCCGACGGCGGTCTCGCTGAACTCCATGGGTTTCAACTTGATGCGATGCGTCGGCCCTGCGGCGGGTGGGGCCATCGTGGCAATCGCCGGGGCGGCAGCGGCCTTTGCGGTGAACGCCTTCAGCTACGTCGCGATCATCCTGGCGCTTCTGCGCTGGAAGGCACCTGTGCTGGATCGTCGGCTGCCGCGCGAACCGATGGGCAGCGCTTTTTCGGCGGGCCTGCGTTACGTCGCCATGTCGCCAAACCTGATGCGGGTCATCCTGCGGGGGTTCTGGTTCGGCCTCTCTGCCATTGTACTGCTCGCGCTCTTGCCGGTCGTCGTGCGTGAGACACTGGAAGGGACGGCCTTCGTCTACGGTGTGATGCTGGGGTGTTTCGGGGTCGGGGCCGTGGCCGGCGCGCTGCTCAACTCGCGCCTGCGTGAACGCTTCAGAAACGAAACCATTGCGCGGGGGTCCTTCACCTTCTTCGGTCTGAGCTGCGCAATTCTGGCCCTGACCGGGCAGCCCGCCATCGCGGGCGCTGCGCTGCTGGTGACGGGGGCCTGCTGGGTGCTGGCGCTGTCGATGTTCAACGTGACGATCCAGCTTTCAACGCCGCGGTGGGTCGTGGGACGCGTACTGGCGCTCTACCAAACCGGCGTGTTCGGTGGCATGGCAATCGGCAGTCTCGTCTGGGGCATGATGGCAGAGCGGTTCGGCCCTGCCCCCGCGCTGCTGAGCGCCGGGGCGCTGCTGCTGTTGGGTGCGCTGATGGGGGTGAAGCTGCCCCTGCCGGAGTTCTCGAACGTTGACCTTGACCCGCTGAACCGGTTCAAGGAGCCCACAACCGGGTTCGACCTCAACTACCGCAGCGGTCCGGTCATGGTCATGGTGGATTACGAGATCGCCCGGAGCGACACGCAGGAATTTCTGACCGCCATGAGCCAGCGCCGCCGTGTGCGCATCCGCGACGGGGCGCAGCAATGGGCGCTGCTGCGCGACCTGCACCACCCGGATCACTGGAGCGAGACCTACCATGTGCCGACCTGGGGCGAATACATCCGCCACAACGAACGCCGCACCAACGCGGATGCGGCGCTGGCAGACCTGCTACGGGGCTTGCACCGGGGCGACGGGCCGCCCGAGGTGCACCGGATGATTGAACGCCAGACCGTACCGTTGCGGGATGACATGCGGTTGAAGGCGGTTGACGGGACCTGATTGGTCGCACATCAGCACCCTACTCAATTGAGTTGAGTACTCGAAGGCATGCCTCTGAGGCACCTTGCGGTGGACAATCCGAGCCATCACCGGCTTTACCAAAGCGCTAAGGTGCGCATTCGAAAGCTTGATGCCTGGACGATCTTCAAGGGGGGTGTCTGGTCGGGCTGAGAGGATTCGAACCTCCGACCCCCTGCTCCCGAAGCAGGTGCGCTACCAGGCTGCGCTACAGCCCGACCGTAGTGCTGCGCATAGGGGTTCCGTGTGTCTTTGGCAAGAGGGTGTGAAGGGTCTCAGGCCACCTCTTCCTTGCTGCGGACAAGATCCGTAAAGTCGCGCGTTGCCCCCTGCGCGGACTGGGAAAGAGCCCGGATGTCGGCGCTGATCTGGGTAAAGCCGCGACCGGCCTCCCCGGCGCGGGCAGCTTCGACACTGGCGTTGATCGAGATGAAGAAGATCTGCTTGCTGATCCGGTCCAGACCGCGGATCGCCTCGGTCGCTTGGCGCGCCTGCAGCGTTTGTTGTTCCATCATGTGACCGATAAAGACCTTCCGAAAAGCATCCAGGGCGGCTTGAACGGTCGGTGCGACAATCGACAAGTTCCGCGTCATCAGAGCCTGTGCCTGTTCCTTGCCCATCGGAGCCTGGATTGCCAACTGGAGGCTGCCGCGCAAATCGGCCACGGCGTCGGCCGCCTGCTGCAGTGTCTTCGCATCTTCACCAGAGGGCCGGATGCCCCGCTGGGTCAGCATCTCGATCGCGTCGCGTCGCAACATTTCGATCGCCGTGTCGAACACGACAAGGTCTTGCGCCTTTTCCTCCGGCTGCGCGCTCACAAGCGCGTCACAGATAATGCGATAACCCTGCCACAAGACAGGCAGGACCGCATTTTCAAACCGAACCACCGGGTCATGTGTCCAGTCATCGTTCTGTGTCATCAATCGCCCTCGACCTTGGTGGAGGTCAGGCTACCGGTGAAACGTCAACGAAATCTGAAGATCAAAGGCTCGCGTCGAGCGCTGCGAGGATCGCGTCGCCCATTTGTGCGGTACTGATCGGCGTGCCGCCCTCCGGCCCCATCAAATCGGCGGTGCGTGCGCCGTCGGCCAGCACCTTTTCCACCGCATCTTCAAGCCGCGTCGCCTCGTCCCCCTGATCGAAGGAATAGCGCAGCGCCATGGCGAAGCTCAGGATGCAGGCGATAGGATTCGCCTTGCCCTGACCCGCAATGTCCGGGGCCGATCCGTGCACCGGTTCATAAAGCGCCTTGGGCCGCCCGTCAGCATTGGGCGCGCCCAATGAGGCGGAGGGCAGCATCCCGAGCGAGCCGGTCAGCATCGCGGCACAGTCTGATAGGATGTCCCCGAAAAGGTTGTCGGTTACGATCACGTCGAACTGCTTGGGCGCACGCACCAGTTGCATCGCGCCGTTGTCGGCGTACATGTGGGTCAGCTCCACGTCCGCATAATCGGCGTCATGGACCCGCTGCACGACCTCGCGCCACAGCACACCGCTTTCCATCACATTCGCCTTCTCCATCGAGCAGACCTTGTTGGACCGACGCCGCGCCAGCTCGAAGGCGGATCGCGCCACGCGGTCAATCTCCGATTCGGTATAGCGCTGGGTGTTGATGCCGACGCGTTCGTTGCCTTCCTCGAAGATCCCGCGCGGCTCGCCGAAGTAGACACCGCTGGTCAGTTCGCGCACGATCATGATGTCGAGGCCTGCAACGATGTCCTTCTTGAGCGAGGAGAAGTCCGCGAGCGCGTCGAAACACTGGGCCGGGCGCAGGTTTGAAAAGAGGTCCATTTCCTTGCGCAGGCGCAGCAGACCGCGCTCGGGCTTCAGGCTGAAATCGAGGGCGTCGTATTTTGGGCCCCCCACGGCCCCCAGCAGCACGGCATCGGCCTTGAGCGCCTTGGCCATCGTCTCGTCGTGCAGAGGCGTGCCATGCTTGTCATAGGCCGCCC
>JBBSJO010000270.1:0-4662 GCA_038257185.1 Rhodobacterales bacterium
GGTC
Source organism: Rhodobacterales bacterium (assembly GCA_038257185.1). GTDB lineage: Bacteria > Pseudomonadota > Alphaproteobacteria > Rhodobacterales > Rhodobacteraceae > Sulfitobacter. Next base: position 5 of record JBBSJO010000270.1, read on the forward strand.
GGCGAGACCCGTCATCCGAAGGCCCGAGAAGAAGATGACGGCGCTGGCGGCGAGAAACGCGCCAATCAGGATCGTCGTCGAAAAATCGTGCCACATTGTTCGCTCCTGTCCATCCGGCGCGGTGCCGGGAAGGGCCGATCGGCGTCCTTGCCCTTAAGCCGTGCCGTCCTTCTGTCTCGAACACCGAACGCGCCCGGACGGCGATAGGTTCACATGCGTCCGCCTGCGGGGCTGCTGTCCGGCGAGCGGTGCGACTCTTCGGCCTGGGGAAGCGCGACGCTTTGTGACCGCAAGGTAGAGACGATCGCGAGGCTAACGGAAGATGAGGTGTCCTTGAAGTCCGAGCGCCGGGAGTCCTTCCAGAAGCCGACGACCATAAGCATGCCGCCGGTTCCGAGGACTTCGATCCTCATGGTGACCGGCCGCTCAAGAACGCCCTCGGTCTGCTGCACGACGTCGCGTATCGTGGGAAATAGTGCCCTGAAATCCGTGCCGTAACCGAGCACGATCTTGGCCGTCCCTCGACGCACGGGATCGACGGTATTGCTGACAATGCGCGAGGTGAACACCTCGGCGTTCGGCACCAGTGCGACGCGGCCGCCGTAGGTGCGGAGCTGGGTGGCGCGCAACTCGATGCGCCCGACTGCCCCCTCGGTTTCGCCGACCACGATCTGGTCGACGATCTTGAATGGCCGGAGTATCAGGATCAGGTGGCCGCTGACGAAATTCGACAGGATGTCCTTGATTGCGAAGCCGAGCACGAGGCCGGTCAACCCGAGGCCCGCCACAAGCCCTGTGGCGTCACCCCAGGCGCGCCGGCCGCCATGATGACACCAAGAGGAATGATCGAATAGTAGGCAAGCTGCTTGACGAGGTTCTCGAAGGTGAGGTCATTGACGGTTCGTCTGAAGACCCGGCGCAGGATGCGCAGGACGAGACCCACGCGACCCACAAGAAAAACCGACCAAAAGGATGGCGGCGAAAACCTGCGGCCGCGTCCGCACCGCGCTTTCGGCGATCTTTCTCCCTCTGGACACGTCGGGAGCAGAGTTCACACCGCTTCCAGTATCTCAGGTGAACCAGCATTGCACCGCAATATGAAATCCGCAGGCGTGGGAAAAAGCACACCCCCCGGCGCCTGTCTCTTTATCGTGAATATCACACCGAGACGCCGATATCATCGCGGTTCCGGGAGCAACTCCCTTATCGCCTCAATGCGCGATTGCGGCGCAGGATGGGTGGTTAGAAACGCGGGCGGGCGGCTGGTTGCAGCAGCCTCCATACGTTGCCAGAATGTCACGGCTTCTTGCAGCTGATATCCTGCTGAAGCCATAGTGATCAGACCCAGCCGGTCGGCCTCAAGTTCCTGACGGCGCGAATAGGGCAGGATCAGCCCGTAATCCAGCCCGATCCCAAGGGCAGCTTCAATCTCGGCGGAATACTCGACTTCGCCGGTCTCGAGTATCCATGGTAAGGCCCGTACCCCAAAGCCTTTCGCCGCCTGTGCGTTCATGCGCTCCTGACTGTGGTCGGACTGAAGATGCCCGATCTCGTGACCTATGATGGCGGCAAGCTGGTCGAGATTTGCAATCACCCGGAACATGCCTTCGTAGACACCGATTTTTCGTCCCGGCAGGGCGAAGGCGTTCGGCTCCTGACCCCGAAAAACCAGCACTTCCCAGTCTGAGGGTGCTTCATTTGAAGCGACAAGAAGGCGCCCGGTAACGCTGTTCAGGGCGTTTTGCAAATTAGCATCGGTGGCTACTCGGGTCGATTGGCGTATCTCTGACCACGCTTGCAATCCATCGCCTCGACGGTCTCGTCAGCCACAAGATCGACGTCGTCGCACCCACCCAGCATCAAAAGCGGAGCGGCCCCGGAAAGGCTTATCATCGTACGGCGGTTCATCCGGCAAGTGCACATTGGCGTAGGTAACCTTGCATATTTCACCGGACAAACGCCTCTATATGTACGGAGGTTCCGCCCACTTCTTCGCGTCTTGACTGGCGGACTTTTATGCCCCGTCCGCAAGCGAGGCGGCGAAGCGCAGCGCCAAACAGGTGGCCGACGCCGCCGAGGCGAGGGCCGCGCGACGGTTCAGGATCGCGCTGCGGTTCATGGAGACCACCATCCGGTTGAGATCGGCAGCATCGAGCGTTTCGCTGCGCGAGATACGGCGCACTGTCCGCGAACCTGCCTGATACCAAAGAGTCGCCGCGACAAGCGAGGTGGCGATGGTGGCTATGTCCAGAAAGGTGAAGAGTGTCATCACGTCATTCCGCCTGTGTGGTTGCATCGCCTTCGGTGGCTTCGGGTTTTGCCTGTGCAACCTGCAATGCCACGAGAATGTCATGGGTGATCTCGCTCTCGAGTTGCTCGGCCAACTGCGAGGGACAAAAGAGCGTCACCTCAACCCTCAGTTTGCCGAGGTCAGAGGTGCGAAGACGCACCAGAGGCTCTGGGTCCGGCAGGTCGGTACGCGTTCGGTGCTCGACCGCTGCGTTCGCTTTCAACGCCTGGTCACGCAGCGGCGCATAGTGACGTTGTACGATTTCGTGGGCCGTGTCCCGTACGTTACCGACCCTCGGCGCAGGGTCCAGCGTTACGGCGAAGCTGTGATAGGTATGCTCGCGCAGCGCAGTCTTGTTGCGTACGGCAGCGGTCAGAAACACGCTGTTGGGTAACACCACGGTGCGGCCCGTGGGCATATAGGCATGCGGGCCAGTGCCGAACTCTTCCAGCGTTGTCGCAAGCAGGGTGTGGTCTATGACCTCGCCCCGAATCTCGCCAACCTCGATCCAGTCGCCGACATCAAAAGCACGCGCGGTGGCCCGCAGCACCGCGCCGGACAGGCACAGGATCAGCTCCTTGGTGGCCACCACGATCGCCACAGCAACGGCCGTCAACGAAAGGGCGAGTGTGCGCAACTGCGGTGCCCAGATCAGGGCAAGGCCGACGACCAGCAGAAACAGGAAAACATTACGGCTGGACGCAAGAAGCCGCCGTTGGTCATGCGGAGGCATCTCGGTGCGCGTGCGGATCGTGCCGACCACGATCTTGCGTCCCACCCACAAAAGGATGAGCAACATCAGCGAGGCGATAAGATCAAACTGCGGCAACGACGCGGGATCGAAGGAGAGCGACGGAAGGTTCAGATCATCAAACATGGTTTGATATTTGTGGCCACATTGGGCAGAGGCAAGCCGAGACTATCGGCAAAGTATACAAGGGCCGTGCTTGGGGTCGATCAACAGCCGGCCAATCGCAGCAACTTAGTAATTGAAGGTTTGTAGTTGCCGTTCTCCTCACCCGCTTTCGAAAAATGCTGCATCGCAGCCCCGAGCGTCCGCTTTCCTCAATTTGACCATTTTAGGTTACGGGCGCAGCGAAAGTCCGGATTTAGCAAGGTCGCATCCCGCAACGCAACTCCGTCCAGCGATATCACGCCAGGCCGGGCCTTGCGCGCAATGACGGCACGAGAGCTGTAGTGCACGTACGCCAACAACTTTTCAATCTGTTAATTGCCGGCGGTCTGGTCGTCGCTCGTGCCCTTTTATGCTACCCCGAAGATCAACGCGTGCCGCACGTGTTTCGGGCGCGTTGGGCAGATTACTGCGCGAAATACACGTAGACGACATACAGAATTATCAGGCCCACACCCAGCACACGTCCGACAATCGGTCGTGTCAGCAGCAGAACCGCGAACAGCACGGACGCCGCAATCATCACCGGCAGGTCGAACATCAGGAATCGCGCCTCAACGGGGATGGGCGCGATCAGCGCCGTGACGCCGAGGATGCCCAGCACGTTGAAGATGTTGGATCCCACAATGTTGCCGATGGCGATTTCGGACTGTTTGCGGAACGCCGCGATGATTGAGGTCGCAAGTTCCGGCAACGACGTGCCCACGGCCACGATCGTCAGGCCGATAAACGCCTCGGAAAGGCCAAAGTCCCGCGCGATGTTCGTGGCTCCCGTGACGAGGAAGCGCGCACCGAAGATCAGCACGACCAGACCGCCGACCACCCACAGGACAGACACCGGGATCGACTTGGGTACCGCGCCGTCCACATCATCCTCGGCCGCGTCGCCCGGCTGCAGATAGGCCCAGACCAAGTAGCCGATCAGGCCTGCCAGTAGCAGGAACCCCGTCAACCGCCCTATCTGCCCGGTCATGAAGATCGGGACCAGCACCAGTGCGGCCGCGATCATCACGCCAGCGTCCCGTTTCAGCGTGGCACCCGAAACGCGGATCGGCCAGACCAGACAGGTCAGGCCACCGATGAGCAGAATGTTGGCGATGTTCGACCCGACGATATTGCCGATGGCGATGGCCGGCACATCGTCCAGCGCCGCCTGCACCGACACCAGCAGCTCCGGCGTCGATGTGCCGAAACCCACGACTGTCAGGCCAATCAACAAGGATGACATACCCAGCCGCGTCGCGATGCCGACGCTGCCGCGTACAAGCGCTTCTCCGCCGAAGAAGAGGCCGACCAATCCAGCCACGATGTAGATGTATACTCCTGCGCCTGAATTGACCTGAGGGTTTACCCTCAAATCACTTTGTATTCCTTGAGTGATACGACGCGGAAGTTGTCGGTGACGGTATTGCGCAACTCGGGCCATTTGGCTGGCAGGGTCTTGCGGAAGAAGTA
>JBBSJO010000271.1:0-4652 GCA_038257185.1 Rhodobacterales bacterium
TCACGTAGTCGATCAGCAAGTCGGCCATGGCCGCATAGTCCAGAATCTTGTCGCCGTCACCGCGTCGCCAGCTTCCCGGATGGACCTCGTAGATCGAGACCGGTTTGTCGCGCAGGTCCTTGGGGCGACCAGATACCCATGCGTCATCAGTCCAGGTGTACTGGATCCGGCCTTCTACAATAGAAGCAGTGCCCGGTGACTCCTCTGCGCGGAAACCCACGGGATCCGACTTCAGCGGTTGCAGATGTCCGTGGACGCCGAGGATTTCATACTTGTAGGTGTCGCCGCGGGCGACGTCAGGAATGAAAAGCTCCCAGACACCAGACGCACCGCGCCGCCGCATCGGGTGACGCCGCCCGTCCCAAGAGTTGAAGCTGCCGACCACGCTGACACGCCGGGCGTTCGGCGCCCAGACCGCGAACGTCGTCCCTTTGACGCCCTCATGCTGACCGGGATGCGAACCAAGCTTTGTGTAAAGCTCCTCGTGGCGGCCTTCGCCCAGAAGGTATTCGTCCAGCTCTCCCAGCACGGGGCCGAACCGGTAAGGGTCGTCGCGGATCCAGTCATGATCGCCCGCCTGCATCCGCAGCCGGTATTCGAACCGTTTCTTCTTGCCCGGGATGACCGAGGAGAAGAACCCCTGCTCATGCACCTTTTCCAGCTGCGCGACATCACGCCCCTTATGATCCGTCACCCAGACCTCGCCTGCGTCAGGGGCATAGACGTTGACCGTGACGGTCTTGTCCTCCACCGACATGCCAAGGAAGCTGAAAGGGTCGCCGTGGCGGCCCCACAGGATGGATTCCATCTGGTCGTCGAACGATGTGGCGATCATGCCGCGTCCTTTCCGTTCAGAATATCGAGGAGACCATGCAGGGGCGTCTCGATCCAGGCGGGCCGCATGGCGCGTTCGTATTCAATCTCATAGGCTGCCTTGCGGATCAGGAAGAGGTCGAGCAAGGCGCGCTCCATCTTGCTGCTGTCGGGGTGAATGGGGCTGTCGCCTATGGTGTCGCGGTACGCGGTCAGGAACGCGGCAGAGGTGGTATCACGCCACCCGATGATCTGGTCCCGGACCCAGTCTTTGTTGGATCCCGCATCGACGCGGCGGCGCAGCACGTCCCATGTCGCATAATCAAAGGACCGCAACATGCCGGCGATGTCGCGCAATGGCGATGTCTTGATCCGACGTTCGTGCAGGGGCCGCGTCGGCTCGCCTTCGAAGTCGATCAGGATGACGTCGTTCTGCGATACGAGGACTTGCCCAAGATGATAATCACCATGCACACGGATGCGCGCACCCGAGGGGTTCATGCCCCGCAATTCGGCAAAACGCCCCGCTATATCGTCACGGCGTGACAGCAGATCGTCCGCCAGATCCTGCGCGTCGCCCGTAAGGCTGGACGCGCTCAGATTTTCCATCAGCGTCGCAACCTCGGCCTCGGTCTCGTCGACCAACGCCGCGATGTCGTCGCGCGTCAGCGGTTCGGTCGAGAAATCGCCTGATCCGCTACCCAGAGCGAGGTGCAACTCCGCAGTCCTCTTGCCCAGCACGGTGCCAAGGTCAAGCGTGCCACCCATCAGGATGCCTTCCTGCTCTTCTTCGGGCTGCACCTCTCGGGCCTGCAGGTCGCGGTCGAGTGCGGCGGTGATATAGGCCCAGGCGTCGCCTTGATTGCGGACGAATTCCAGCGCGGTGGCCAGTGTCGTCACGGTGCCATCGGCTTCGATAAGGTCCACGGTGCCGTGCAGGGCCGGGGCATTCTTGAAGTCTGTCTCTTCGGTCAGAAAACGGGCAATTTCGATGTCCGGCTGCACCCCACTGCGCAAGCGCCGGTAAAGTTTCATCACGATCTGATCGCCAAAGGCGACAGAGGCGTTGGACTGTTCGCCGGGCAGCAACCGCACATCGGTATCCGTCTCCACAGCGTCCAGTCGGTCCGACCGGGTAAAGCGCAGGGTGGTGTCGCCTTCGGTCATGTCGTGACCGCTGCGCATTGCGTCCAGCAAGGCGATGCACAGCTCCTCGTCCACGGCGCCGTCCATCAGCGCGCCCACGCGGTTCGTCCGACGCAATTTGGCCAGCGTGTTCGGCAGGCGCGGGCCCAGGGTCAGCGCATCTTCCTTCCAGATGGCAGAGAGAGGGAGGAAGTAGGACTGCGTTTCACCCGCCACGTCGACGTCAGCGATGGACAGCAGATGCTGGCCTTCTGAAAGCTCGCCCAACTGTCGCAGGTTGACGCGACCGGTGCGCTCTCCCTTGCCAGCGAACCAGCGTTGCAGTGACAGGTATTGTGGCAGTGTGGACTTGATGAAGTCGCGCCCTTCGCGCCCATCCAGCGCCGTGGACAGCCGCCCGTCCCGGGTTGTCAGCGTCAGAAAATCGGGCAGCGTGCCTGTTACCGGCGCATGCCAAGACGGAGCCTGATCGCTGTCGGCAAGTTCGAACCAATAAAAACCGTAGGCGGGCAGTGTCAGCAAATAGGGCAGGTCGCCGATGGGTGGAAACGCGGACTGGCCTGACAGTTCAATCGGGACCCGGCCCGCAAAGGCAGACAGATCCAATTCGGCCGCCTGCGCCGAACGCGACAGGTTGGCGACACAAAGCATCGCAACAGAGCCTTCCTCGCCCAGCGTTCCTGTGCGGCGGATATAGGCCAGTATCTTGCGATTTTGCGGATAGAGGATGTCGATTTCACCCCGTCCAAACGTCGAATGCTTCAGCCTGACAGCCAGCATCCGCTTGATCCAGTGCAGGTAAGACGACGGCGAAGCCTGCTGCGCCTCGACGTTGATCGCCTGATACCCATATGTTTCGTCTTGAATTGTCGGCAGATACAGGCGCTGCGGGCTGGCGCGACTGAAACCGGCATTCCGGTCGGCAGACCACTGCATCGGGGTGCGGACGCCGTCCCGGTCACCAAGATAATAATTGTCGCCCATCCCGATCTCGTCCCCGTAATAGAGGACCGGCGTGCCGGGCATCGACATCAGAAGCGAATTCAGCAATTCGATCTTGCGACGATCGTTTTGCATGAGGGGTGCAAGACGCCGGCGGATGCCCATGTTGATCCGCGCCCGCTTATCGGCGGCGTAGGTGTCCCACAGGTAATCCCGCTCGCGGTCGGTGACCATTTCCAGCGTCAACTCATCGTGGTTGCGCAGAAAGATGGCCCACTGGCAGTTTGCGGGGATTTCCGGTGTCTGGCGGATGATGTCGGTAATCGCGTGGCGATCTTCCTGCGCCACGGCCATATACATGCGCGGCATCAGGGGGAAATGGAACCCCATGTGGCATTCGTCATCATCGCCAAAATAGGGGCGGGTGTCCTCTGGCCACTGGTTCGCTTCGGCCAGCAGCATCCGGTTTTCATAATGTTTGTCGAGGTCGGCGCGAATGGCCTTCAGGATGTCGTGGGTTTCCGGCAGATTCTCGTTGTTGGTGCCGTCGCGTTCCACGAGGTAAGGGATGGCGTCCAGTCTGAGGCCATCGACGCCCTTATCAAGCCAGAAGTGCATGACGTCCAGCACCGCCTCCAGAACCTTGGGATTGTCAAAGTTCAGATCGGGTTGGTGATCAAAGAAGCGGTGCCAGTAGAACTGCTCTGCCACCGGATCCCACGACCAGTTACTATCGTGAGTGTCATTGAAGATGACACGGGTCTTGTCCATCCATTGCGTCGGATCATCCGTCCAGACGTAGAAGTCCCATTCAGGGCTGCCCTTTGGCGCGCGGCGGGCGCGCTGGAACCAGTCGTGCTGGTCGCTGGTGTGGTTGATGACCAGTTCTGTCACAACCTTCAGGCCGCGATTGTGCGCCTCGTCCACGAAGGCCTGGAAATCTTCCATCGTGCCATATTGAGGATTCACTTCCTTGAATTCCGCGATGTCATAGCCGTCGTCCCGCAGGGGGGATGGATAGAAAGGCAGGATCCAGATCGTGTTGACGCCAAGTTCCTGCACATAATCCAGCCGCTGCATCAGGCCAGCGAAATCGCCGATGCCGTCCGCGTTGCTGTCCTGGAACGCCTTGACGTGTAATTGATAGATGATCGCGTCCTTGTACCAATCGAAAACGGTGGCGTCAGCGGCGGAGATATCGGTCTGCGTATTCATCGGCTGGACCTTCCTGGCGCGTTCATTCGCCATATTGCGTAAGGACGGGAGTCGGGATCGAGGAGCAAAGTCTGGTGCTTGCCGTGCCAAGTGAAGCGGTTGCCGTTGACGAGATCCTCGACCTCGATCGCCGCATCGTCCTCCAGTCCGAATTTCCACAGAGGGATTTCAAACCTGAATTCCGCCGGGGCATGGGGGTCGATCAGGACGTGGAAAAAGACAAAGTTCCCGGTCTGGGCATCGTGCCGCGCGTAGGACAGGACGCGGTCATCGTGGGCCACCTCGAATGCAAGGTTGGTGAAGTCACGCATCGCGGGCTGTTCACGACGAATGCGATTGATCAGGCGGACATCGTCCTTGATGTGACCCGGCGCATCATAGTCACGGTGCCGCAGTTCGTATTTCTCACTGTCGAGGTACTCCTCACGCCCCGGCAAGGGTGCCGCCTCGCAAAGCTCGAACCCGGAATAAAGACCCCAGTTGCCCGCAAGGCTTGCCGCCAGAACGGCGCGTGTGCGAAATCCCGGACGGCCGGA
>JBBSJO010000272.1:0-4634 GCA_038257185.1 Rhodobacterales bacterium
ATGCCCATGAGAAGGGTTGGCAGCGTCTTGGCGATGAAGATCTCCGCCGTTCCGAGCGGGGTTACGCGCAGTTGCTCGATCGTGCCTGACTCTTTCTCACGCACAATCGATGCCGCTGGATGAATCACGCCGACCATGAGGGCGGCAAGCGCAATCATGGAAAGCACCATGAACGATGTGTAGGTCTGGTCAGGGTTATACCAGACGCGCACGACCGCCTGCGCGCCCGGGACCACACCGGCTTCGCCATTGCCGCCGCCAATGAAACGCCCGGCGATTTCCAGCGCATATCCGCGCGCCTGGGCCGCCATGTTGGAGTTTGTCCCGTCAAGCAGCACCTGCACGGCTGGTGCCCGGCCCCGGGTAAGTTCGCGCTGAAACCCTTGCGGCACGGTAAGCGCGACGCGGGCCCGGCCTTGCTGCAGCCAGACGCCGGCATCTGCCGCGCTGTCCGGCCGCCCGGCATAGGCAAACACCTCCGTAGCGAGAAAGCTCTGAACGAGCGCGCGGCTGGCTGGCGTGCCATCCTGATCGACAATAGCGAGCGGCATGTTCTCCACTTCGAACGACAGGGCATAGGCGCAGATCACGACCTCGACCGTATAAAGCCAGAGGATCAGCACCAACATGACCCGGTCGCGCAGAAACTGGATGATCTCCTTGACCAGCAGACCCGTGAGCCGCGTCCCCATCACGCCACCTTCTTGCGGAAGCGCCAGACGGCGAGCACGAAAATCACCGCCGTATAGGCAAGCAGCAGCACGACCGAAGGCCAAAGTTCGGCCAGCCCCGCGCCCTTGAGAACGACGCCACGCGAGAAGTCCACGAAATACCGGGCGGGGAATATCCGGGTGTAGAGCTGCAGCACATACGGCATCGTGAAAATCGGAAACAGAAACCCCGAAAACAGGAACGAAGGCATCAGCGTCACAATGAGGGCAAGCAGCATGGCGACGAGTTGGCTGTCGGTGAGCGTAGAGACCAGAAGCCCGATGCCAACAGTGCAGAAAACATAAATCAGCCCGACGCCCACAAGGAGACCCAGACTGCCCTTGAGCGGCACCCCAAACCACAGAAAGCCAACCGCGATGACCATGATGATCTGGAGGAATGCGATCAGTCCGTAGGGCACGAGCTTGCCAGCCAGAAACTCTGCCGGCGTAAGCGGTGAGGTAAATATCTGCTGGATCGATCCCGTCTGTTTTTCGCGCGTGATCGCAAGTGCTGTCAACAGCGGCGGGAAAGCCATCAGGATAACGCCGAACAGGCCGGGGACAACATAGGTCACGCTTTTGAGCGCCGGATTGTACCAGACCCGCGCTTCGACGATGACTGGCGCGGGTGTCTTCCGGCCGAACGCGCCGATAATGGCCCTCGCATAAGCCGCCACGAGGTTGGCGGTTGCGGAATAGGTTCCGTCGATAAGCACCTGAACCGGTGCGGTGTCGCCACTTGCGAGTTTTTCACCGAAACGCGACGGGATAATCAGCACGAGCTTGACGGCGCCGCGTTGCAGGCCGGCCTCTGCCGCACGGTCAGTCACGTAATCATGCGTGAGCTGAAAATATCCGCTCGCAACGAACCGCTCCACAAGGGCGCGGCTAGTCTGTGAGCGGTCCTGGTCGAGCACGCCCATCGGCACGTTGTCCACATCGAGCGAGATCGCGTAACCAAACAAAAACAGCATGACCAGCGGCATCAACAACGCCACCACCACCGTTACGGGGTCGCGGATGATCTCCTTCGTTTCCTTTTCGATGACGGCGGCCATGCGCGCGGGCTTCATGATGCGGCTCCCGCCGCTTGCGCGCTGGTGCGTTCGCGTTCCATGAAGGCGAGGAAGACATCCTCCGCCGTCTCCAGGTTCTCACCCGGAAAATGAGCACGCAGTGCGGCAAGGTCGCCCGCCGCGATCAGGCGCCCCTGGTGCATCAGTCCGAGACGGTTGCAGTACGCCGCTTCCTCAAGATTATGGGTGGTCACGAGCACGGTCATACCCGCCTCGGCGAGCATCCGGATCAGCCGCCAGAAACGGAAACGCGCCAGCGGATCAACCCCCGAGGTGGGCTCGTCAAGAAACAGCGCCGCCGGACGGTGCAGAATGCTGCAGCCAAGCGCCACACGCTGGCGCACCGCACCGGACAGCCGGGCGACGGGTTCCTCCTCCAGGCCTTCGAGACCGGTTGTCGTCATCGCCCAACTGATTGCCGCGCGGGCGTCGCGGCGCGCCAGGCCGTAGGCGCTCGCGAAAAAAGAGAAATTTTCGCCAACGGTGAGATCGGGATAGAGCGAGAAGCGCTGCGACATATAGCCGATCCGTTGACGCAGCTGTCGCGGCGCGGCGGCGACGTCGACACCCGCGACCGTGGCCGTTCCCGATGAGGGCAGTAACAGTCCGCACAGCATGCGGATCAGTGTGGTCTTGCCGGCGCCGTTGGCGCCCAGCAGGCCAAAAATTTCGCCCGGCTCAACGTTAAGCGTGACCCGGTCGACCGCTACGAATGCGCCGAAACGCCGCGTCAAATCCTGCATGGTGATATTTCCCGACACCTCGCGCCCTGGTTCAGCAGCACCAATCCGAATCCCGGTCGCCGGGGCCGATCCGCTTTCGCTCTCCCCCGGATCGCGGCCGCGCAGAACCGTGAACACGTCCTCCATGCCCGGCTGGCCCGGCGCGACCTGCCCCAGTTCCGCAAGGCGCTCCCGCAGGCTGGTGGATAGGGCCTGACCGGATCCCATGACGAAGCGGATATCTTCGGCACGCCATTGAATGCCGATGACCCCGGAGGTCCCGTGAAGCGCTGCTTCGACCGCCGCAGGCTGCTCCGAGCGCATGCTGAAGACTTGCCCCTCCGCCCGGTTGCGGAGTTCCCCGGGCGTTCCAAGTGCGATTATTCGGCCCTTATCGAGAAACGCGACGCGGTCGCAGCGGTTGGCCTCGTCCATATAGGACGTGGAGAAAACAATTGCCGCCCCTTGCTGGCGGAAATCCTCAAGGATACGCCACAGCTCGCGCCGTGAGAGCGGGTCGACACCCAGTCCCGGCTCGTCAAGCAGCAGGAGCGGCGGCGCATGGATGAGATTGGCGCAGAGCGCGAGCTTTTTGCGCATGCCGCCCGAAAGCGCGCCTTCGCGCCGGTCGAGAAAGGGGGCAAGCCCCGCCATGTCGAGCAACGGCCCGCGCCGCGCCAGATAGGCCGCCCTGGAAACGCCGCGCACCTTCGCGGCGAAATTCAGGTTCTCCGCGACCGTCAGGCGATCATACAGCGTAAAGCCCTGGGCCATATAGCCGATCCGCGACGTTACCTGCGAGGCCTGCTGCACTGTGTCATAGCCGAGAACGCGGCAGGCACCCTCGGTCGGATCAAGGATGGCGGCAAGAAGCTGCAAAAGCGTCGTTTTACCGGCCCCATCGGGTCCCACGAGACCGACGATCTCGCCAGCGTCAACCTCCAGGTCGATATCTCTTGCGGCCCAAAGGGAGCCGTACCGGCGTCCGGCGCCATGAACCTTGATGATGGGCTCGCCGCTCTGCATTGCTTGCGTTCCTATTCCGGCACGAACAGCCGCTCCGGCCAGCCCATGGTGGGTTGCCATAAAATCCAGGTATCGGCAGGCATTCCGGGTTTCAACGTGCCGTCTGGATTGTCCAGCGCGAGCGTCACGCCGAACACCAGCCGCACACGTTCTTGCGGCATGTGGATGTCGCGCGGCGTGAACTGCGCGCTCTGATCGACCCGCGCCACGCGCGCCTCGAACAACCGGTCGGGATACGCGTCCACGCGCACCCGGGCCGCCGCGCCGAGCTTAACCTTGGCGATCTCGCGCTCGGGGATGAACACCTTGAGTTCGGCTCGCCTGAGATCAAGGAGTGTGGCGAGAGTTTGCCCCGGTTGCACGAATTCACCGGGTTCGACGGCTTTGACCAGGATCGTGGCGTCAAGTGGCGCGGAGATCCGGGTCTTGCCGATCTGGTTGGCGAGAAGGTCCAGTTCGCGCCGGGCTGCGACGATGCGCTTGCCGGCGGCGCCGATTCCGGCTTCCAGCGCGGCCACACGGCCCTGAGCTTCGCGAAAGGCGTTCTGAGCCTGTTCGAGACGCTGTGGCGAAACGGTCCCACGATCTTTCAGCTTCCCATAACGGGCGCGATCGTTTTCAGCCGTCCGCAGATGGTGACGCCAGACGTCAAGCTCGCGCTCCAAACGCTCCCGTTCCTGACCCAGCGCATCGACCTCGGCCTCGGCGCGGGCCTTGTTTAACCTGGGCTCGGTGTCATCCAGCCGCACCAGAAGATCACCGTCCGCAACCAGCCCGCCTTCGACAAGGCGGCTTTCCACCACACGGCCCGGGACCTCCGCCGCGATCCTGACTTCGGTGCCTTCGACATGCCCATTGCCATACAGAACCTGTACCGGCAGCGGTGCGGGCCTGAGATAAACGTACAGGCCGTAGGACCCTCCCACGATCAGAAGGAGGATGACGGCGGTCCACATCCATGTTTTATGCATTTAGGCGTCTTCTTCCATTTGAAGCATTGCCGTCCCCCCGGACCGTACATGGCAACGAGCGGAAATCAGCCTTTCGGGCCCGCCGCACTATCGGTGAAAACCGGCGCAAAGCCACCGCCGGGAGTG
>JBBSJO010000273.1:0-4597 GCA_038257185.1 Rhodobacterales bacterium
GCCGTATATCCTGCCATCTGAGCCAGCGCGCGGAACCTGTGAGGATCAGCCACCGACGGGACCGCCCCCCGCCCCGCCCCAGCCGCCAGTCCTTGTCGGGAAAGTCGGGCCCAATCGAAACGGGGCCCCGGATCGCACTTGCGCCCCGGTGCCATGTCAGAATGCCCGATGACTCCTTCCGACGGAATTCCCCAACGACCCATCACGCCGCGCAACAGGTCCTCCAGCGCGGCCATCTGGGGTTCGGGAAAGGGATGCGTCGCGCGATTGTCGAGCTCGATGCCGATCGAGCGGGAGTTTATGTCGTCCTGCCCGGCCCATTCGCCCGCCCCGGCATGCCAGGCGCGCTGATCCTCCGGCACCAGACGCAGGATCAGCCCCCCCCTCGTGATGAGGTAATGCGCGGAAACTTCCGCCTCGGGATCGCACATCCGCGCCAGTGCCGCGTCGGTGCTTTCCATCGCGGTATAGTGCAGCACGATCAGAGTCGGCGTGAGCCCATCCCGCCTAGGCCCGCAATTGGGCGAAGGATGCGAGACGATCCCGGCCTCAGGCATTTCAGCCCCGTGCGGCACGCCGGAACGAAGTGGGGTCCCAGGTGCAGGCAAAACCATCGCCATCCGGGTCCATGCCTTCACGGTCGCGCTGCGGGCCACCCGCCTCAAGGAATGCGGTCTGCGCCTCGTCGGGATGGCTGTACTGGCTGCAGGCACGTTCGTACTTGCGCGCCTTGTTCAGACCGATGCGGGTATAGATCTGTGTGCCGACGGCATTGGTGCTCGACAGCGCGTAGGCAACAATGTTCGGGCCCGTGTCAGCACGATCCGGCAGCGCCTCGGGCTGCACAACCTGATACTGGGCCCGGTTCGCCGCAATCCGCGCGGCATCGTCACCAATGCTGCGCTCGCCCGCGACCGCGTCAAAGCTGTTCTCGTTCGACATGCCTGACGCGTCCACCACCGCAGGGGGCGGGTTCGAGGGGCTGGCCTCCACCGGCGCGATGCCGGAGTTGGTGGCCGCATCGTTGCCCAGACCATTGCTGGCCCCGGGCCGAGTCGCCGCCAGCACCCGTGCGGTTTCCGCCGCCGTCGCCTCAGCCGACCCGTCGTTCACGACCGACAGCGGCGCGGCGGAGACCTCGGCGGGGGCCGGAACCCCGGCCAAGGCCGCATCGCGCTGTTGCTGCTGCTGTTCGAAGGTTCCGTCAAAACCGACACCCAGCCCGGAATCCGGGACGGTAGGCTGACAGGCGGCAAGCGCCACGCCTGCGGCGAGAACGGAAAGGGTACGTAGGATCATGAGACCTGCTCTGTTTGAAATCTGCTGCGTTGCGGCGCGTTTTACCACCATCTGTCGGGCTTGGCCACAAACCCTGCCCGCTTCTCCAGTGCATAGGCGGAAGACAGCAAATCGGCTTCCTCCCAGGGACGCCCGATCAGCTGCAGGCCAAGTGGCAACCCCTGACGGTCCTGCCCCGTGGGCACGGCGATACCCGGCAGCCCGGCGAGGTTGACCGTCACGGTGAAGACATCGTTCAGATACATGGCGACCGGATCGGCATCCGTCATTTCGCCCAGCCCGAAGGCCGCCGAGGGGGTGGCAGGCGTCAGGATGCAATCGATGCCCTTGGCAAAGACATCCTCGAAATCCTTCTTGATCAAGGTCCGAACCCGCCGCGCCCGGTTGTAGTAAGCGTCGTAGAACCCCGCCGACAGCACATAGGTCCCCACCATCACACGGCGCTGCACTTCCGGCCCGAAGCCTTCGGCACGGGTCTTTTCGTACATCTCGGTGATGCCATCGCCCTGATCCAGCTTGGCCCTATGGCCATAGCGGACCCCATCATAACGCGCGAGATTGCTCGATGCCTCCGCAGGCGCGATGACGTAATAGGCGGGCAGCGCGTATTTGGTATGCGGCAGCGAGATATCCACGATCTCCGCACCCGCATCCTTCATCATTGCGATGCCGTCCTGCCAGAGCGTCTCGATCTCTTCCGGCATACCATCCATCCGATATTCGCTCGGGATGCCGATCTTCTTGCCCCGCACATCGCCGGTCAGCGCCGCTTCAAAATCCGGCACCGCCAGATCGGCGGAGGTGCTGTCCTTGGGATCATGCCCGCACATCGCCTCCAGCATGATCGCGGCATCGCGCACCGATTTGGTCATCGGCCCGGCCTGATCGAGGGACGAGGCAAAGGCCACGATGCCCCAACGCGAACAGCGCCCATAGGTCGGCTTGATGCCTGTGATGCCGGTAAAGGCCGCTGGCTGGCGGATCGACCCGCCCGTATCGGTGCCCGTCGCCGCAAGGCAAAGGTCCGCCGCCACCGCCGCCGCCGAACCACCCGACGACCCTCCCGGTGTCAGCGCTGTCTCATCATTGCCGCGCCGCCAGGGGTTCACCGCGTTGCCGTAAATCGAAGTCTCGTTGGATGACCCCATGGCGAATTCGTCCATGTTGAGCTTGCCCAACATGACCGCGCCCGCGTCAAAGAGGTTCTGGCTGACCGTGCTCTCGTACTCCGGCAGGAAACCTTCCAATATTCGGCTACCGGCCTGTGACGGCACCCCCTTGGTGCAGAACAGATCCTTGATCCCGATCGGCAACCCACACATCGCCGGTGCCGCGCCCTGCGCCAAACGCGCATCAGCCGCCTCCGCCTGCTTCATGGCGATCTCAGGGGTATGATGCACAAAGGCATTGAGCGCCGCGGCCCCGTCGATAGCGGACAGGCACGCTTCGGTCAGCGCCTTGGACGTCACTTCGCCGCTGCGCAGCGCGTCGCGGGCTTCCGCCAGTCCCAGCTTGTTCAGGTCGCTCATTCCACCACCTTCGGCACGGCAAAGAAGCCCTCTCGCGCGTCGGGCGCATTCGACAGGATCGCCTTTTGCTGATCACCGTCCGTTACCTTGTCCGCCCGCCGCTTCAGTTTCTGCGGTGTGACGGAGGTCATCGGCTCGACTCCCTCCACATCCACCTCGTTCAATTGCTCGATGAACCCAAGGATCGTGTTGAATTCCTGCGCCAACGCCGGCAGCGCCTCGGGCGCCACCTTGATCCGGGCCAGTTTCGCCACACGGGCGGCAGTGCTTTCGTCAATCGACATGGACGTTCCTCACTTTATCCTGCGCCGTTTACCGCCCCCCGCCCCCGCTCGCAAGTCTGCACACCCCCTTACCCTTCACCCTTTCTAAAATACCGCAGCGCAACACTCGCCAAGCAGCACTGAGGCGCTATTCTTGCCACCAAAGAAGGAGACACCCCATGAACATCATATGGCTCGGGCACGGGTCCTTTCGCATCGAGATCGAGGATCAGGTCCTGCTGATCGACCCCTGGCTGACCGGCAATCCGATGCTTGAAGAGGCGCAGTACGACGCTGCCCTGCAGGGCGCTACGCAGATCCTCGTCACCCACGGCCACGGCGACCATACCGGTGACCTGGAAATGGTAGCCGCCAAGACCAAAGCGTCGATGGCGGGAATATACGAACTCATGGGTTGGTTCGCCGACAAGGGGATCGAAAACACCACCGGCTTCGGCAAGGGCGGCACGATCACTTGCGGCAAGCTCGCCGTCAGCATGGTGCCCGCGTCGCACTCATCCTCGGTGTCGACCGACGATGGACCCGTCTACATGGGTGCCGAGACCGGGTTCATCATCAAGGGCGAAGGGCACACGATCTACTTCTCCGGCGATACCGGGATCATGGCGGATATGGACTGGATCGGCGACTTCTACAAACCCGACATCGGCATTCTGTCGGCGGGCGGACACTATACCATGGGCATGGCCGAGGCCGCCTATGCGTCGAAACGCTACTTCGACTTCAAGACGGTCATCCCCTGCCACTACCGCACCTTCGGCCTGCTGGAGCAATCGGCCCAGGCACTCGCGGACGGTCTTCCGGGCGTCGACGTGATCGAACCGCAGGTGATGGAGGCGATCAAAATCTGAGCGCCAGCTCAGTCCATCTCCCAGTCCGCACCGTCGACCTTGCGGCGGTAGCGGACGCACCCCTCCTGACCGTCGAGGGCCACCCCAAACAACAGGTCCCGGCGCAGGTGCGGCATCTCGACCTCGAAAATGGCGCATACCTCGAAACCGGTGGCGCTGGTCTTGGTGTAGCGGTAAGCCGCGCCGCTCAGCGGATCGGTCCGCTCGGAGGGTTGCGTGCGGCCCATGCAGGGCGTCGGCGCGGAGTCGCTGATACCTTCGGTCGTGGTCGACAGTATGCAACGGTAATATTGGCCCAACTCGCGCAAATCCGACGCACGGCGGATGTCGCGCTGCTCCATCCGCGCCTGCGCCGGGCCGCCAACGACAGTGAAACCCCAACCCAGACCCACCGAAACCACTGCCAGCATGGCGACCAGCAACAGCCGGCTCACGCGGCGTCCCCCTTGCGAATGTCACTGAGGTAGAACAGGAAAATCCCACCGGCCACCAGTGCCACGACGGCGGCCTTGGCGAAGAACTGGAGCGTGAGATCACCGTTCAGGAAGGCATAGATCACCGCCACCAGATCACCCAGAAGCACCGACGCCGCCACCAGGAGCGTGATGTAGGTCAGCCACTTGCGCACCGCAGA
>JBBSJO010000274.1:0-4551 GCA_038257185.1 Rhodobacterales bacterium
GGGCGTTTACGGTGTTGATGTGGTGGCTGCGCGGGGTGCGTTCGGTCCGCCGCCCTGCGTTGAGCGCAAAGTGCGGAATGCGCGCGTCCTTCGCGATCCGCTCGTAGGTGACGAACCCGTCCGTGCAGAGCACCGCGTCCGGCGCCATCACGGGCAACAGGGCACCGGAGATCGCCGCCTGACCCGCGTCGGCAATGGCCTCGAAGGCGCGGTGATCAGCGCGATCGGTTGCTGCGAGGAGCTTCTTCTCCCAAGCCCGCCAGCCCCCCGGAGGCGCTACCGCCGAACCGCCTCTACGCCGATAGGCGCGCCACCTCAGGCGGGGCGGCACCGGGTGATTTACGGGGTCACGCCGGTGCATGACCCACTCCCTCGACCCCTTTCGGCTCTCGCGTTGGTGCGCTTCGTCGGCTTCGACGATGCCAGCAAGGGTGGTGTCGGACTCCGGCTTCAGAACGCCGATGATCGCCATGCGCCAGCGCCAGATGCTGTGACGCGACGCACCCAGCACCTCGGCCCCGCCGCATCAGGACATCGGCTGCGGCGCCTCTATCATGTCACGCGCCAGCGCGACAACGAGGTCGGGGCGGTGAAGCCAGGCCAGCGGCGTGCCGCTGCGGCCTGACCACATTACGCCGAACCCAGAGCGGTTCCATCGCTGTGTGCCTGTTCTGATCCGACCCCACCGGGTGCGCATGTCACTCCCACAGCGGGGGCAGGACGCCGCCGGGCCGCCAGCATCGGCACGCGCGTCGATCTCTAGAACCGCCTCGGCACGCTTGCACGCATCTGCAACGAGCCCTTCGGCCTGGCGCAACTCCTGCGGGGTCAGGCGGGCAAGCAGATGGCCGAATTCAGCTGGTTCGAAGCGGGGCATGGCGGGTCTTCAGGAACTCCGGAAGCCTCAGTATACCTCACTGACACATCAGAACAAAGCACGAACCAATACGCTTTTCTGACACCGTCCATCATACGTTGACACCAGTTCTGACCTGCTGTTAATTGCCCCATGAGCCGACCTGCGGGTGGGTAAATATTATAACACTCAAAGCTCTCAAGCAGGAGATACAGACATGGCAAACGCAATCTTTCAGCCTACAGCCAATGCAAGCCTAACTGGCACCACAGCAAATGATGTTATCACGCTGGACATGAGCGGCGCAACAGGCACCGAATACAGTGTGAATACAGGCGCAGGCATCGATACCGTGATCTTTGACGATGTCTTGGGCTCAGGTGGGTATGTTGGTGTTGGAAACAACTTTACCCTCAATGGCACTGAGGTTGTCAACGTAACCGGCTATGAAACTCTGATCTTTGAAAACGGCACAATCACATCCGGCGCCTCCGTGACGCCCGAGCAGGTCTTGGGGAGCGCAATCAACACTGATATCGATACGCTCGACGGTTTTGGTGATTTCAATGTGGGCACAGTGCTCGGTTGGAACGGCACCGCACTCACCACCACAACAGGTTGGACCATCAATTCGATCAACGGTACGACCGTGAACACGGGTTCCAACGTCTCGATCCTTGAGGGCGGCGCGGTGCTGGGCCGGATCGGTGTGACCAATGGAAATACGCTGAGGGCAACGGCAGAGAATTCCTTCCACACTGGGATCACTCAGATCGGTGCCGTTGAGCAATATTCATTCGATGTCGAACTGGTTAACGGCACAGACACCTTCACCCAAACACTGACGGTGGATGTTGTCGGTGTGGCCAGCAGTGCGAACAACACATTCGTCGGCACGGACGCCGATGATGGACCCATCGATGCACTTGGCGGCAATGATTTCATGACCGGCGGTGACGGTGCCGATGTTCTCTTCGGCAACGACGGTGACGACCGGATTTTTGCCGGTGCTGGTGATACCGGTGCTGACATCTTTGTCGGCGGTGCTGGCAACGACATCATCGGTGCCGGAGCAGGTGACGACGTACTTGTTGGTAACGGGCACGTTGGCGCAGCTGTATTCGGCCTGGTTACAGACGATGGGTCCAACACAATGTTCGGCGGCGAAGGCAACGATGCCATCGCTATTGGTGGTTATAATAACGCTGGTGTAGATTTCGGGCTGGGTGTTGCCGGTGCTGGAAACTTTAACGGCGCTGTCGGCGGCACTGCATATAGCGGCGCGGGCGATGACGAAGTCTGGGGCTCACTCAGCGGTGGCGACACAATTGGTGGCGGCGCGGGCGATGATATCATCAACTCCTTGGGTGGTGACGATGTCATTTACGGGGCTGCAGGTGCAGACATTATCGATGGCGGTGTTGGCAATGATATCATCTTTGCTGGTGACGATGACGACGCTATCATTGGCGATGCTGGTGATGACATCATCTATAACGGCAATGGCAATGATGTAGTCAATGGTGGTGCAGGTAAGGACACCCTCTGGGGTAGTGCTGGGGATGATGACCTCACTGGTGGTGCAGACGCCGATGTGTTTGCCTTTGTCGAAGGCAACGGTACCGACCAAATCCTCGACTTCGCTGTTGGTGTTGATATGATCGACCTGAGCAATGTGACTGGCATCTCCTCGATCAGTGACATGATCTCTTCCACTTCTGGTGGTATCACGACCTACTTCTATAGTGATGATGACTCCTTCTCAGTGAACGTTCCTGTCACCAACGCCGACTTCATGTTCGCCTGATCCAGTATCACGCGATACCAATATGGAAAGGGGCCTTGCTGGGCCCCTTTTCTCGTCTGCAGGTGTCTTGGGGGTTGCAAAGAATACCCTCGATCACAGGCCCTCAGCGCCAGAAGGTAAAGCCGCTGCGCCCCCAGCCCGGTTGCCCGCCTGCCGCCCGCTGATGCGCAATGTGCACCCCCAGTGTAAGCGTCCGGGGTCGCTGCTTTGCCGCGCGTACCTCTCTCCTTGTGGAAAATATCCCGCAGGCTGGTCGTAAGCGTCCGGTCTGACTGCGTTACCGGCGGGTTTTCCACGGCAAGAGGTCATCTACGCGGGTAATTTTGTAGTCTGGAATGCAGGCAAGCGTATCGGCGAGCCAGGCCTGCGGATCGACGCCATTCAACTTGGCGGTCTCTATCAGGGTATAGGCGATGGCGGCGGCACGGCCTCCAGCCTGAGAGCCTGCGAAGAGATAGTTCTTCCGCCCGATTGCCACCGGCCGCATCGTGCGGTCCGCTGTATTGTTATCCAGCTTCAGAATGCCGTGGTCGAGATAAGGCCTGAGCCGCTTCATGCGGGTCAAGGCGTAGCGGATCGCTACGGCCAGTGGCGACTTGCCGGATATGCTGGGCAGTTGGGCATGCAGCCAGGCTTCGAGATCATCGAAGATCGGTTTTGCGCTGGCTTGTTGGATCTCGACGCGCCTGTCAGGCGGCGACCCTCGTGCCTCTTTCTCAACCGCATAAAGCTGCGCGATGCGCTGGATCGCTTCTTCGGCGATGGCAGAGCCCTGCGCCCGGTGGACGTCGACGAACTTGCGTCGCACGTGAGCCATGCAGGCGACTTCGCGGCTCTGGCCCTTTCGGTCGGGTGAGAACTGATACCAGCTGGCGGGTGGGGCATCACCGCCCCATGGCCGTTCGTCCCGCCCGTAGGCCCAGAGCCGCGCAGTCGCCGTCTTCCCGGTGCCGGGTGCCAGCATGTTCACCGGAGTATCATCTGCGAAGATGGCCTGTCCGGCCAGCACGTGGTGCGTATTCCGGGGTCATCCGGCCACTGATTCCGAAAGTATCCGGCCACCCATTCCGCTATCCATGTCGGACACTATCGAACACTCTCTACGCGCGGCAGAGCAGCGACCCCGGACGCTTACGGCTGGTCGAAGTCTCCGGTGTCTGATCCGGCTCTGCATCGGTGCTATCGCTCATGACGGCTTCTCCATCCGGACGCTTTGCGCGGCATTCAGATCGCCGGCCGTTGCGGGGTGCGATGTTCGCGACGGATCGTCAAAGTGCCTCGACTAGTAAGAAGATCCAGATCCAGCGGACGTATTAGGACTCGCGGAACGCCTTGGCAAAATAATCGGCCATCGGTTTCAAGAAATACTGCATCGGCGTGCGGTCGGCGGTGCGCACGTAGGCTTCCACCGGCATGCCGGGGATCAGGGTCATGCCTTCGGGCAGCTTGTCGATCTCTCCGTCGTCCATCCGCACCTCGGCGCGGTAGAAGGATGCGCCGCTTTGCTGGTTCTGGAACGCGTCGGCAGACACCTGCGTGATGTGCCCGGTCAGTTCCGGCGTGCGGCGCTGGTCAAAGGCGGACAGGCGCAGGATCACGTCCTGCCCCAGATGAATCTGGTCGATGTCCGTGACCTGCACCTGTGTGGCGATCACCAGCGGGCGGTCCTGCGGCACCAGATACAGCAGCGGATCGGCGGGCCGGATCACCGACCGGGGGGCAAAGACGGTCAGGCCGTAGACCACGCCGCCGACCGGCGCGCGAATGTCCAGCCGGTCAAGCTGCTGACGCAGGGTCCGCCTGCGTTCCGACAGTTCGAGCTCATTGTATTGCAGGTCGCGCAGGCGTGTGATCGCCTCTTCGCGGCGGGTGCTGGTCAGGCCAAGGA
>JBBSJO010000275.1:0-4518 GCA_038257185.1 Rhodobacterales bacterium
CGGTTGGTGCGGCCAAGGCCTTGGATGGCGGCATCGGCCTTCCAGCCCGGCTCGAGGAGGTAATGGACACGCAGGCGCTGGTTCTTTGCCCCGAGATCAGCGTGATAGCTGCGACCCGTGCCGCCTGCTTCGGAGAAGATCAGGATACGCTTCTGGTCATCCATGAAGGCTGCAGACTCGGACAGATTGGCGGACCCGGCGCGGGACTCGACCACAAGCCGGGCCGCAGCCCCCTCGCCCTTGCGCACGATGCGACGCGAGCGGCCGGTGACTTCCGCCACAATATCAGTGCCGAAACGCTGAACGATCTGGTCAAGTGCCCCCGGCACGGGTGGCAGAGAGGCCAGCTTTTCGATCAGCGCATCCCGCCTGCGGGCGGCCTCGCGGCATTCCACCGGCTGGCCGTCCCGCATCACAGGGCGGGAAGAGAGGTTGCCCTCGCTGTCGGTGAAGGGCTCAAACAGTTGAACCGGGAAGGAATGAGCGAGATAATCCAGGACGTAATATGCCGCGTCCGCGTTATGCTGAGTTCGGTGTTTCAAGGTGTTGTTCTGCTGATTCATTTTCGGGTTTCCGCTTTGGATAATCATGATGCCTCTGCTCTTAACCGCAGAAGGACATCCCCCATGAACTCCCCCTCTTACTCTCCGCTCGGCAGCCGGGCCGACGCCGACGACCTCGCTCTGGTCCGCACCTATTTCGCGGACAATCCCCGGCTTTCGGCGGGCGCGCTGAGCGCCGCCCGTCATTTCCTGAAGTGGGCACGCGCCCGGAAAATCCCGGCCAGAGACCTCGACGCATCGGCAGTGGATCGGTTCCTGCGCCATCGTTGCCACTGCGGCCACTACAGCCCCACCCAGTTGAAGTGCCCCATGTACGCGGCCGATACGCGCCGGTTTCTTCGATATCTGGAAGATGCTGGAGTGGTCATAGTTGTCGATGAGGTCGCGCGGCTCGGGCAATATGTCGAGGCCTATGCCGGGAAGCTCAGCGCCGCCGGATACAGCAAGGTGACGTATTCGTCGCGGCTGAGCCAGGCACGTCATTTAGCGGAGTGGGCGCTGCAGATGCGTGTTCCGGCCCACAGGATCGACGATGCCATTGTCGACCAATTCGCACATCATGATTGCCGATGCGGGATCAAGACCAAGCGAGGCAAACGGGTCGCAGGCTCAGGCACCAAGGACCGCCGCCGTGGCGCTCATGCTTTTGTCCGGTTTCTGAGAGAGCAGGCCATGATTCCGCCCGAAGCGAGTGAGTGCGGCACAGCATGCGATCCGCGCCTGACAGATTTCGCGGAATGGCTGCGTCGCGAACGTGGCGTGACGCCCGAGACTGTACGGCGCTATTTGTACGAAGCGGAACGCTGGCTGGATAGCATTGGGTCAGATCCGCAGCATTACAACGCGGCGGCAATCCGGGCGATCGTTCTGGATCAGGGCGAAGAGCGCTCCCGATCATCCGTGCGCATGACGGTCACCTTGCTGCGCACCTTCCTGCGCTTCACGATCATTCAAGGTGAATGCGCCCCGTCGCTCCTCCTTGCGGTGCCGCCCGCCGTTCGGCGCAGGCTCTCGACGGTCCCGCGCACGATCTCCACAAAGACGATTGAAGAGATCATAACATCCTGTCGCGCCGGTACGCCGGTCGAGATACGGGACCGGGCCATTCTCCTCCTCCTCGCCCGGCTTGCTCTGCGCGCGGGGGATATCTGGCAACTGCGTCTGTCCGATATCGACTGGCACGCGAGCCGGTTGCGATTGCATGGCAAGGGCCGACGGGGTGTGATGATGCCCCTGCCGCAAGATGCTGGTGATGCGCTGCTGGCCTATATCGAGGATGTACGTTCGGTGGTCGCCACGGACAGGGTCTTTCTCCGAACCCAGGCACCCTTCACGCCGTTGCGATCAGCTGCCGAGATTGCCGGGATCGTTTCCCGTGTCCTGAACCGAGGCGGTTTTACCGGCTTGCCGACCGGTTCGCATGTCTTTCGCCATTCGTTAGCGTCTGCATGGTTGCGAGGGGGCGCGGATCTTGACCAGATCGGTGTCGCCCTCCGCCACACCTCGCGCGATACGACCGCGATCTATGCCAAGGTCGACGTCGAGATGCTAGCCGACGTGGCTCAGCCATGGCCGGAGTGCGTGTCATGATGCATCACCATGTCGACCGCTTCGTCCGTCTCAACCGTGCCCTTGGAATGAAGTTCGCCGCGCAGGAGACATCCTTGCGCGCCTTCGCAGATTTTGCAGCGGAACGATCTATCACGCATGTGACGGCAGCGCTGATACTAGAATGGGCCAGTGGCGCAGCGACTCCGGGTGCCGCACAGGCCCGGTTTGATCGCGCCCGCGCGCTGGCGGTGTTCCTGCATGCGGAAGATGCGCGGCACGAGATTCCGACTATGGGTCTGCTGAGCCGTTCACGACGCCGGCGACCCGCTCCGCATATTCTGACGCAAGATCAGATCAGTCGGATCATGCAGGAGGCGCTGCTGGTACCCGGCCTGACGCCGGTCAGCCCGCTGACCTACCACAACCTGTTCGGGCTGCTTGCCTCGACAGGCTTGCGGATTTCCGAGGCATTGTCCCTCCAGCGCGATGACCTGACGGAGGACGGCCTCATGATCCACAAAGGCAAGTTCGGCAAAAGCCGCCTCGTGCCCATTCATGCCTCAACCCGTGCCGCGCTGGAACGGTATCTCGAAGCGCGCAGTGTCGTGCGCAATCCGGGCGATGATCTCTTCGTTCTGGGTCATGGCCGCGCCCCAACGGCGACCAGGGTCTACGTGGTCTTTGTTCGGATCGTGCGCAAGCTCGGCTATCGCAACGCGACCGGTCCCGGCCCCCGGGTGCACGATCTGCGCCATACATTCGCGGTGCGATCTCTGGAAGCTTGCGGGAACGATCCGCAGGCGGTGTTGCGGCACATGACGGCCCTGAGCACCTATCTCGGCCATGTCGATATCGCCAATACCTATTGGTACCTTGAGGCCACGCCGGTCTTGCTGAAGATGATCGCGTCCACTGCCGAAGAGAGCTGGACCGGAGGTGCGGCATGACCCCGCTCGCTCCCGACCTTTCGGCCTTCCTGCAAACCCACCTCCCGGGCGAGTGCGGCGCAAGCCGACATACCATCGCAGCCTATGCCCATGCGTTCACCCTTCTGCTGCGGTTTGCCGCCGGGCGGCTCAGGCGAACCCCCTCGGAACTCGCCATCGAAGATCTCGACGTTCAGATGATCAGGGCGTTCCTTGAACATATCGAAGAAGGGCGCGCCAATTCCGTCCGATCCCGCAACGCGCGACTGGCGGCGATCAAATCGTTCTTCCGCTTCGTCGAACATCGCCACCCGGCCTGCCTTGAGCAGGCGATGATGATCCGGGCCATGCCGATCAAGCGGACAGACGCCAAGCTGATCGACTATCTCACCAAGGAAGAAGTCCGAGCCTTGCTTGCGGCACCGAACCGCCACACACCGGGTGGATTGCGGGACCGGGCCATGCTGCATCTGGCCTATGCTGCGGGGTTGAGGGCGTCCGAGTTGCTCGCGGTGAGAATGGCCGACTTTCCCGAGGGGTCTTTTTCCAGCGTGCGGATTCTGGGCAAGGGGCGGCGCGAGCGTGTCCTGCCGCTCTGGAAAGAGACCCAAACCGCCATTCGTGTCTGGATGGCCGTCCGGCCAGGCAATGCGGGGCCGGAGCTGTTCCTGAACCGTGATGGTCGCCAGATGACGCGGGATGGATTCGCCTACAGGCTCAGACTGCATGTGGTGACCGCGGAACGATCCTCGCCGTCGATCGCAGCAAAGCATGTCACCCCGCATGTGCTGCGGCACAGCTGTGCGATGCACACGCTGCAGGCTACCGGCGATATCCGCAAGGTCGCGCTTTGGCTCGGTCATGCCAGCATCCAGACGACAGAGATGTATCTGCGCGCGGATCCGACCGAGAAGCTCGCGCTTCTGGATGCACATCACGCCCCGTTGATCAAACCCGGCAAGTTCCGGGAACCCTCAGACAAGCTGATGCAGATATTGGCCGTCGCCACGCAGCGTTCCTGAACGCTCGGGTAAAATTGGCATCCCGCTTTCGGCGGGGCGCTATTCCATTACATAGCCGAGCGCCCGATAGCCGGTTCTTCGTTTAGCGGCCATTCTGGCGAGGACCGGGACCGAACTGTCGACATAGTCGACCACCAGCACGTCCTTCTTTTCATCGTGCCGCCGATGCAACCTGCCCACATATTGCGCCAAGGTGCCTTTCCACGCGATCGGCATCGTCAGGAACAGGGTATCGAGCCGGGCGTCATCGAAGCCCTCGCCGATATAGCGCCCTGTCGCGAGGATCAGCCGTTCCTTATCATCGGCGACATTCAACGTCGCATGCGCGGCCTTCCGGTCTTTGGCAGACATGCCGCCACGGAGCACCACGATGTTCTTGGCGAACCCGGAGAACCGCTGCTGAAGGTATTCGAGATGATCTTTCCGCTCGGTCAGCACGATCGGCGAGCGTTTCGC
>JBBSJO010000276.1:0-4505 GCA_038257185.1 Rhodobacterales bacterium
CGGCCTTTGCCCCCCGCATGACGCCACCAACCCAGAGCGGTGTGCTTGGGATGTACAAGGACAATATCGGGCCCGCCACATGACGGACCGGGCGGCAAATGCCGCAATGCTGCTTGGCCGCATCCTGATCGCAGCACTCTTTGCCGCAGGGCTGGTGCAAAAGATCGCCGCCCCGGAAGCGGTCGAGGGCCTGCTGGCCGGTCGCGGCTGGCCTCAATGGCTGGTCTGGCCCGCGCTGGCCTTCAACGGTCTCGGCGCGGTATGCCTGATTTTCGGCCTCTGGCTTGGGCCAATGGCGCTGGCGCTCGCGATTTACTGCATGGTGACCAGCATCTTCCATTTCATCCCCGCCGATCCCTGGCAGATGTCGATCTTCGTCAAGAACTGGGCGATTGCGGGCGGTTTGCTGGTGCTCTTCGCGCAGGAGCAGCGCGACCCGCGCGGCTGAGACAGCCAGCAAGCGGTCGCATTTGCGATTGAGGTTTGATTTGAGATTTGAACAGTGGCATCGCCTGCATCCCATGCATCCCATGCATCCCATGCATCGCCTGCTGACCGACAACCTGCTTCTCGTACGGGGTCTTTGCCCAGATGCGGGAAGGCGGGGTGGACCCGGTACATGTCACCATCGCCTGCCACGAGAGCTTCCGCGAGATGGTCCTCAACCTCGAACGCCTGACCTGCGCTCCCGAATGAACGCCCGCGCGGCCCGGACCCTCCTCCCGGAACGCGACGCCTTGCGCCGCGCAGGTGCCGGAGCAAGGCTGAAAGACAACGACTGAACCCCCTGCTTCCTCTTTTTGGCCTTAAATATTCCTCCGGGGGGTTCGGGGGGTGGAAAACCCCCCGTTGCAACATCGGCTTCAGCCACTCACGCCAACCGCGCTCTCACGTCCCCCGCGGCTTGGCCCGCAACGTGGGGTCCGCCACCGTCGGGTCTTCCGGCCAGGGGTGGCGGGGATAGCGCCCCCGCATGTCCTTGCGCACGTCCGCATAGGAACTGGCCCAGAAACCCGGCAGATCGGTCGTCACCTGAACGGGACGCTGCGCGGGCGACAGCAACGTGACCTGAAGCGGCTGACCCGCCACCGTCGGGTGCCGCGTGACGCCGAACATCTCCTGCAACCGCACCGAAATGGCAGGCTGCTCCAGCGCATAAACGATCGGCACCCGCCGCCCCAGCGGCGTCTCGAAATTCGCAGGGGCCGCGCGGTCAAGCGCCTGCGTCTCCTCCCAAGTCAGCCGCGCCGTCAGGGCGGGCATCAGGTCGAAGGCCTTCCACTCCCCCGTGCTGCGGACGCCTGCCAGATGCGGCAGCAACCAGTCCCTCACGGTCGCCATCAGATGCGCCTCGCTAAAGTCTGGAAATGGGTCCCCCATCAGCCGCGCCCGCGACAAGAAGCGTGAGGCGGCGGGCGCGGGCGCGAAACCAAGCTGCCGCACCCCATCCAGCATCGCCATGGATACCTCGTCGTCCGGCGTCAGTGTCCAGTTCCGGTCCGCCAGAACCAGCGCGCCGAAGCGCTCCTGCTGCCGTGTCAACACACGCCCTTCGCGGCGCGACCAGCTACAGACGTCATGCCACGCAATCTGATCGGCGAAGGTTTCACGCAGGTCAGCCTCGCTCAAGGGCGCCGCCTGCCGGATCCGCGCCTCTCGCGGATCGCCGTCGAGGTCCGTGGCCACGATCAGCCGCGCCCCCGCCAGCGGGTCCTGCGCGGGCATCACGGCCCCCTTGCCGCCCGACAAGACGAAACGCGCGGCCTCGCCCTTGCGCCGCAACCCGATCCGGTCAGGATAGGCGAGCGCTGCCAGGACGCCGACGTCATTCGGCCCCTCCGCGCTCTGGCCCCGCGAAAGTCGCTTTGCCTCCTGCCGGATACGGGCGAGGGTGGGGGCATGGGCCTCCACGACCCGACGCTTGCCGGTGGCGGCATCAAGGCGCAACGACAGATCGACAGGCGCGCCGCGCAGCGGGTCGCGCTCCGCCATCACCGCCGCCAGCATTGGCGCGGCAGCACCGCCCCGCGCCACCATATGCGCCAGCCTCGGGTGCAGCGGCAGCCGGGCCAGCGCCCGTCCGTGCACGGTGATGTGCCCCGCGTCGTCAAGGGCATCGAGCATCCGCAGCACCGCCTGCGCCTCTGCCAACCGCCCCTCGTGCGGCAGCGTGACGAAGGACAACGCCTCCGCCCGCGCGCCCCAAAGCGCCAGTTCCAGCGCGAACCCCGTGAGGTCGCCCACTTCGATCTCTGCTGGAGGATAGGCCGCTAGCGCCCCTTCCTCACCGCGTGTCCAGAGTTTGTAGGCCACCCCTTCCGACAACCGCCCCGCGCGCCCCGCCCGCTGCGCGGCCTCGGCCCGCGTGACCCTTTCGGTGACCAGCCGCGACATGCTGGAGGCGGGGTCGAACATCGCCCGGCGCGCGCGCCCGCCATCCACGACGATGGTGATGCCTTCGATGGTCAGCGACGTTTCCGCGATGGAGGTGGCCAGCACCACCTTGCGGCCTGACCCAGCGGGGGCAATGGCGGCGTGCTGCGCCTTGAAATCCATGGCACCGAAAAGCGGCGCGATCTGGCAATCGCGCGGGACCTGCCCGCGCAATAGGGTCTCGACGCGCCGGATTTCTCCCTCGCCGGGCAGGAAGACAAGCGCGGAGCCCGCCGACTCCGCCAAGGCCCGCAGGACGAGGTCGGCCACCGCGTTCTCGAACCGCGTCTGCCCCACGGAGCGCTCAAGCCAGCGCGACTCCACCGCGAAGCTGCGCCCTTCGGAGGTGACGACGGGCGCGTCCATCAGGGCGGCGACCGGGGCCGCGTCCAGCGTCGCGGACATTGCCACCAGCAACAGGTCGTCGCGCAACGCGCCCGCGACCTCCAGGCAGAGCGCCAACCCCAGATCGGCATTGAGGGAGCGCTCGTGGAATTCGTCGAAGATCACCGCCCCGACCCCCGGCAGGTCGGGCGCGTCCTGCAGCATCCGCGTGAGGATGCCTTCCGTCACCACCTCGATGCGTGTGGCCTTGGAGACAGCCGAGGCCCCGCGCACGCGGAAGCCCACGGTCTGGCCGACGTCCTCTCCCCGCGTCCTGGCCATCCGTTCCGCCGCCGTACGGGCGGCGAGGCGGCGCGGCTCCAGCATCAGGATGCGCCCCGGCGTCACGCCTGCCTCCAGCATCGCCAGCGGCACGCGCGTCGTCTTGCCCGCACCGGGCGGGGCCTGCAGTACCACGCGGCCGCGCGCACGCAGGGCGGCGATGACCTGAGGCAGGACGGCGTCGATGGGCAGGGCAAAGTTCATGGGGCGTTATCGGGCAAACACCGGCCCGCGCCAAGGGGCAGGGGATGGACAAACCCGTCCCGCACCGCAAAAGATGCGGCCATGGATATGGACGATCTGGCACGCGGCGTGGCAGCGGGGGAGCGTCGCGCTCTGGCCCGCGCAATCACGCTGGTTGAATCGGGGCGCGCCGATCACCGCGCCGATGCCGCACGTCTGCTGAGCGCGCTGCCACAGGACCGGCAGGCG
Organism: Rhodobacterales bacterium; assembly: GCA_038257185.1. GTDB lineage: Bacteria > Pseudomonadota > Alphaproteobacteria > Rhodobacterales > Rhodobacteraceae > Sulfitobacter. The sequence continues at coordinate 3,532 of JBBSJO010000276.1, forward strand.
CTGCGTATCGGGCTTTCGGGCACGCCGGGGGTGGGCAAGTCTACTTTTATCGAGAGCTTCGGGATGATGCTGACGGCGCAGGGCAAGCGCGTGGCAGTGCTGGCGGTCGATCCCTCCTCGTCGCGCTCGGGTGGATCGATCCTGGGCGATAAGACGCGGATGGACCGGCTCAGCCGCGATCCCAAGGCATTTATCCGACCCTCCCCCAGCCAGACGCACCTTGGCGGCGTGGCGCGCCGCACGCGGGAGGCGGTGCGGCTCTGCGAGGCGGCGGGTTTCGACGTGGTGCTGATCGAGACGGTGGGCGTGGGACAATCCGAGACGGTAGTGGCCGAGATGTCGGACGTGTTCCTGCTGTTGCTGGCCCCCGCAGGCGGCGACGAGTTGCAGGGCGTCAAGCGCGGCATCATGGAGATGGCGGACCTGATCGTGATCAACAAGGCGGACGGCGATCTGAAGGCCACCGCGACGCGGACCTGCGCGGATTTTGCGGGCGCCCTGCGCCTGCTGCGCAAGCGGCCGCAGGACCCCGAGGGGTTTCCGCAGGCCAAGACGGTCTCGGCGCTGGAGGAACGCGGGCTAGCGGAGACCTGGGAGACGGTGCAACGACTGGTGGACTGGCGGCGTGCGGCAGGGTTTTGGGACCGGACGCGCGCGGCACAGGCACGCTACTGGTTCGAACAGGACGTGCGGCAGGCTTTGCTGGCACGGCTCGACAGGGGTGAGGCGAAGGCGGCGCTGAAGGCACTCGGAGACGAGGTTGCAGCGGGAGAGGTTGACCCGGCGACGGCGGCGCAGACATTTCTGGACGGGTTGGCCCGTTAGGCGGGGCGCGGATTTTTTGAAAAAATCTGACCGTTTTCTTTCAAAGAAAACGGCGGTGCGCGTTTAGCCTGCGGCCTTTGGGTGGCTGCGGTTGTAGACCTCCATCAGCCGGGCGGTGTCGACCGCCGTATAGGCTTGCGTGGTCGACA
>JBBSJO010000277.1:0-4413 GCA_038257185.1 Rhodobacterales bacterium
CACTTGATGCGTCCTGTTGGACTCCTTCATTTTCTCACAAGAATCACGCAATAACAAAGATTTAACCCAGTACGACAAATTGATCATTTATTCAATCATGGCGGCGCAAGATCGACGCTGTCAAGCATTACATTCACTGAGGGGGCTAATAAGACGTCGGAACGATCAATCAATGGGCGTTCCGGGGTAGATTCCGATATTTTTAACGGTAGACCCTGATCCTGCGGAGAGCCAACCCTCCGGAGAGCACCATTCATCTCCGCCAAGCCTGCTAAGTTCGCGCTGCTATTGTCGAGCGCGCAGAACCTCGGCAGTCCTGCGCCAGAAATTGAAGTGCCGCAGCCTCATCCCGATGCTCGGACAGCATGAACTCTAGGGTTTGGCCGTTCCGATCGACCCCGCGATACAAATACCACCAGTCGCCGCGCACCTGCACATAGGTCTCGTCCAAGCGCCAAGACAGCGCTGTCGGCACCTTCCGCTTCTGCGCCTCGGCCGCCAGCGCCGTCGCGTATTTCACCACCAACCGGTTCGAAGTGGCATGGTCAGCCACAACGCCGCGCTCCGCCAGGATCTCCTCGAGATCGCGATAGAATACGGCGTACCGGACATAGAAGAAGGCCGCATGCAGGATGACCTCCTGCGGGAACTGGGCAGCTTCGAACGAAACCATCGGGCCAACCTCATCGACAAATCACGGTGGCTGATAGACCATCCCCCCAAAGTTTGTGACAGAACCGTGCGGCCTGCCTACGATGATACCGTCACCGGCAATTCACTTGTCTCCGTGCCACACCAGATCAAGGCGATGGACCGCTGCGCCGTGGTCGACGAATACACCGCTGCGTTCCACGGTGTGGAGGGCCTTGTGACGATCCCGCTTGAGCCGACCATTCCCTTGGAGGTTCACGCCATTACGAAGGGTGTGGACGTCAGCAAGGTATCCATTCGCATCTTCGTCAAGGAGGTCCGGAAATTGCTGCGCGCGTGGTAGTTACAGGCATAAGCGCGGAGCTGCCAGACGGGTCCCGGCGATTGAGATTGTCGCACCATGCCTTTGTAAGTTATTGCTCATAAATGGTTTCTAGGATTGTCAGCTGACAATTTTCGAGATTCCAGCGCTGACAACATGCTTTCCGAAGGCCCCCTGCCCTTTTCCGTCGCTTTGACCAGATGCCTGAGGTAGCCGCCGGGGTTTTGAATGCGGGACAGGTTCTCGAGCATACACAGAACCGAAACGCTTGCCTCCACCGTCCCAAGCTTTCGCGCCGCTTCATAAAAGACGGGAGGATCGATACCCATCATCGGGGCCAGCGTCTCTGCCACAGTGACGAGGTCGCGCCAGTGGCGCACGGGGTCAGGGAAATAGTTCGTGAATTCAGTGCAGACAGCGACGACACGATCAAGCGACAGACCCTGACATTGAGCAACCTCAGAGACAGAATATATTCTTTCTTCAATCTGTATGTGCCGCTCATTTTGGCTGTCACTGGCGCTCGTTTCTGGTGTCGCCTGATTACTCAGCGCAATGTCCAGCGTCTCAGCAAGTTCCTCCAACCGGGCGACGTCTGGTTTGTTGCGTAGGCTTCGGCGCGCGTCGTCTGTCAGCCTATCTTCGCCCCGCGCCGTGATGAGCCGTGCGCGCAGATCACTCAGCCGGGCCCGCAGGTTTGCCGCTGCAGCGCGTCGCCCACGCGCTTCTTCCGCCCGCGCGATCAGGTCGCGGGCCATGCGGGCGATCGGGGAAAGGTCGAACCCGAAGGCGATCGCCCCTGCCCCGCGCCGCGCAAATCGCTTGCGGTTCGGGCTGTCGCGACGGCTGACAATTCCGGCGCGCACCAGACTGCCCAGATGCCGCCGCAGCGTGCTTTCGGGCATGCCGTTCATGCGCTCAGACAGCGTGGCGTTGGAGGGGAAGACGATCGCTTCGTCCGGGCGCACCAGCCGCGCGGGCAGGAAGCTCAGCAGTGCGCGCAGCACGCCGAGCGTGCGGTGCGAGAGGTGGTAATCCTCGGCTGCGTCGGTGAGCAGGCGCAATGCCTCCCACTTGTCGATCAGGCCGAGCGTATCGGGGGGTGCCGGGCAAGCCGATATAGGCCGCCCAAATTGGGATTGGGACGCGTGTTGCATGTCAATGTCACGGAAGACAACAATTCCCCGGCCCCGCGCCGCAGCACGGAGTTGACAGATGGTCCGGTAGGAGGGTATCTCGAAGGTGCAAAGCTTGAGAATGGCCTTCCGGGATGATGTCCTGGGGGGCTTTTCTTTTTACTGCTGTCCTTTGGTCGTGCCTCCTGTTGTGGTTTCCTCGCCATCTTCCGAGCGGTCTTGTCGCCATTGCTCGTGAAGCTCTGCCAGCAGCCGTTCGGCGTTGGCGTTTATCCATGTATCGAAGCCCGCCGCCCCGCGTTTCGGCACGGTCAGCGCGACGCCCCGTGCCGTGGTGCGAATCTCGGCCAGCGCCGTGCCGTCCGCGCTGCGCAAAGTGCGGGGCCGTGTCGGGGGTACCTTGGCCTTGGGTTCTCCGGCTTTGCGGGCATGGTCGAAGACGGCGTCAAAGCGCGCGTCCGAGGTCAGGCCGGCGAAATCGGGCCGGTTCATGAAGGTGACGGCCCGGCTGCGCGCAGTAGGATCCTCGCAGAGCGCCGCCATCGCCATCCAGCGGTCGCGCCCGATGCCGGGCGCAGAACCTATTCCGCGCAGGAACGACATCTTGAACGCGCCACCCACCTTCAGCATCCGCGACACCATCGGCAGGTCGATCGACAGCGCGTCCGCGATTGTCTGCCGTTCATAGCCAAGCTGATCCAGCTGCACCGCGAAGGACGCCTTTTCGATAAAGCTCAGATCCTGACGGGAGGTGTTTTCCTGCCCCTGCGCCATGACAAGTGCGTGGTCGTCAAGATGCCGGATCAATGCCTTGACGGGCATCCCCAGCTCGCGCAGGGCGGCAAGGCGGCGGCGGCCATAGACGATCTCAAAGCGCTGCGGTTTCGTCGGGTGGGGGCGCAGCAGGATCGGCACCTGCTGGCCATAGGTCCTGAGGCTTTCGCGCAGCTGCGCCTGTGCCGTGCTGTCGACGCCCAGCCGGTCCTCGATCCCGGCATGATCAATCAGCTTTGCGTCGATCTCCTGGACCGCACTTTCCTGCAGCCGGGTGAGCGAGCTTTGCAGCGCGCCGACAGCACCGCGCACCGGGGCAGGGGGTTTGAGCACCTCCGTCCGAGGGGCGTCGCGGGTGATGTCAGATGACAGAATTCCCTTGCGTGCCATGTCAGCGACTCCATGCCTGTTGCAGCAGCATTTCGATTTCATCATTCACAAGATTGAGTGAATCGAGCGCCCGGTCGTAGGTGTTGCGGTGGAATTGACTCCGCTCCACCTCGTAGATCGTCTGTTGCGTGAGCCCTGCGTCCGAGATGGCGGTGGATTTCAGCATCGGCGCGATCATCACCTCGTCTCCGAACAACTGGCGCAGGAAGGCCATGACCTGTTGCTGCGGCCCATCGCTCGGCTCGTAGCGGTTGATCAGGAAGCGCAGAAAGTCGAAATTCATGTCGGCACCCGCACGGCTGACAACGTCCAGCAGGTCTGCGCTCATTTGCAAAAATTGCGACATGGAGGCAACGTCGAGCATGTTCGGGACGATGGTGATCAGCACACCGGTCGAGGCACAGAGCGCGGACATGGTGAGATAGCCAAGCTGCGGCGGGCAGTCGAAAATGATCACGTCATAATCCGCTTCGACCTCCTGAAGTGCTGTGGCGAGCCGGGCGAAGAAGGGCGGGTGGACATTGACGCGCAGTGCTTGCGGGGTTTCGTGTTCGAACTCCTGCAGCAGCAAACCGCCGGGCGCGAGGTCGAGCCCGGTGAAATAGGTCTTCTGGATGATTTCCGAGAAGGGCAGGGGATCGTCATAGCGGATCGCGTCATAGATCGTGCCGCTGTGCAGGAAGTCGATTTCCGGCCGATACCCGAAGAGCGTGGTAAGCGAGGCCTGCGGGTCGATGTCGACGGCCAGCACCCGGTAGCCCTTGAGCGCCAGTCGCTGCGCGGAGTGAATGGCACTTGTGGTCTTGCCCGATCCCCCCTTGAAGTTGAGGAACGAAAGGACCTGCACCTTGTCCTCCGGCCGCCGCCCGCGCAGGTAGGTGCCGGGCACCTTTGCGGACTTCTCCAGCACCGCGCGGATGTCTTGAATGTCTGCGGCGGAATAGAGCCTGTGACGCCCCTTAGAGACAGAAACATCGCCGATCTTTTCGTCGAAGTGCAGCTTGCGCAGAAAGCTGGTGGAGATCCCCAGGATCGCCGCCGTCTCACTGGCCGTAAAGGACCTCAACGCCTTGCGTGCGTCGGGGGCAAAGGCCCGCATCATGTGGCTTTCGAGGGCCGCAGAAAGGTCTTCCGCATTCC
>JBBSJO010000278.1:0-4377 GCA_038257185.1 Rhodobacterales bacterium
ATCGCAGGGAAAGAACGGGGTGTCGGCGGCGGCCGTTACAATTGCGTCGGCGCCTTGTGTTGCGGCCCAGTCCAGCCCTGCCAAGACGCCTGCCAATGGTCCGGCGAAACCATCGATACTGTCTGCCAGAACCGGCAGGCCCAGCCCGTCGAATCGCGCCGCATCGCCGTTGGCGTTCAGCGCCAGTGCCGCGACCTGCGGCGACAGCCGCTCGATCACCCGGTCCAGCACGGTCACGCCGCCCAACCGCAACAAGCCCTTGTCACCCCCGCCCATGCGCGTCGCCTGCCCCCCAGCGAGGATCACGCCAAGAGGTTGCTTCATCGTCCCGTCGCCCCGCGCGCAACCGCATGACAATTGCAATTTTCATGCCAAAATTCCTGCAGGAATTTTCCCCCGCTCATGCCGCGCCCTTCCGCCCGGAGCGGCGCGGTTCCTCCGCCACGCTCGACGGGTCCGCGTCGCGCACCAGCCGGTCCTCTCCCGCGAGGCAAACAAACCGCTGCCCGCGCATGCGCCCGATCAGGGTCAGCCCCACCTGATGCGCGATCTCCACCCCCCAGGCCGTGAAACCGGAGCGCGAGGCCAGCACGGGAATCCCCATCATCGCCGTCTTGATCACCATCTCGGAGGTCAGCCGCCCGGTCGTGTAGAGGATCTTGTCCGCCGCCTCCACGCGTTCGGACAGCATCCAGCCCGCGATCTTGTCCACCGCGTTATGGCGCCCGACGTCCTCCATGTAGATCAGCGGGCGGTCCTGATGGCACAATACCGTGCCGTGGATCGCCCCCGCCTCCAGATAAAGGCTTGGCGTGCGGTTGATCTTGGCCGACAGCGCGTAGAGCCAGGACGTGCGCACCGGCGTGGGGGGCAGCGTCACGCCGTCGAGCCCCTCCATCATGTCGCCGAATACGGTCCCCACCGCGCAGCCGCTGGTGCGGGTCTTGCGGCGCATCTTGTCTTCGTAGTCTGTGGCGCGGGCGGTGCGCACCACGACGGTCTCCAACTCCTCGTCGTAGTCGACGCCGCTGATCTCCTCGCCATCGCGCAACATGCGCTGGTTGCGCAGGAACCCGAGCGCCAGATATTCGGGGTAATCCCCGATCGTCATGGCCGTCACGATCTCCTGACCATTCAGAAAGATCGTCAGGGGCCGCTCCTCCACCACCCGCAACGAGACCGGCGCACCGGTCTGGTCACGCCCTTCCACTGCGCGGGTCAATCGCGACGCTCCCGGATCGGGGGCGATGAGGTAATCGTCAAGATCGGTGTCCCGGGCCAATTGTATCCCCTCTGCGATGCGGCTAACCCTGTGGCAGTAATCTAGGGACATCCCATGGTCATCACCACAGTGAAATCCGCTTATCTGAAGGGCTTCGTCGACGGCACCCCCTTCATCCTCATCATCGTCCCGTTTTCCCTGCTCTTCGGGCTCGTGGCGACGGAAGCCGGGTTGAACGTCTTCGAGGCGCTGGCGTTTTCCGTGGTCGTGATCGCGGGCGCCGCACAGTTCACCGCGCTGCAATTGATGCAGGAGCAGGTGCCGACCGTCATCGTGCTGGCCTCCGCGCTGGCCGTGAACCTGCGGATGGCGATGTATTCGGCCTCGCTCACGCCCTGGATCGGTTCCGCGCCGCTTTGGCAACGCGCCCTCGCTGCCTATCTCACGGTAGATCAGTCCTATGTCGTGGCAATGGCAGAATACGAGCGCAGGCCCGACCTGCCGGTACAGCAGCGCATGGCCTACTTCTTTGGTGCCGTCACACCCGTGGTGCCGACCTGGTATGGCTTCACCCTTGTCGGAGCCCTCCTCGGCGCGCAGGTGCCCGAGGGCCTGGCGCTGGATTTCGCCATTCCGATCACCTTTCTGGCGATGATCGCCCCGATGTTCCGCACGCTGGCCCATGTCGCGGCGGCCTTCGTCGCCGTGATCGTCAGCCTGCTGGCGGTGCAGGTGCCCTATTCGCTGGGTCTGATCATCGCGGGTGTGGCGGGGATGATGGCCGGGGCCCAGACCGAGATCTGGCTGGCCCGGCGGCAGGGAGGCAAGGCATGATCGACAAGACGGCGCTCTGGATCGTAATCATCCTGCTGGGGCTCGGCAGTTTTTTCCTGCGATTCGTCTTTACCGGGCTCGTGGGCAACCGTGCGATGCCCGACGGGCTGCTGCGGCACCTGCGCTATACGGCTGTGGCGATCCTGCCCGCACTGGTGGCCCCGCAGGTGATCTGGCCCGGGGCGACAGATGGCCAACCCGATCCCGCGCGTCTGGCGGCAGCGGCGGTGACGCTGGTGGTGGGATTGCTGACCAAGAACGTGCTCGCCGCGATTCTGGCCGGCGGCGTCACCCTTTATGGCCTGCTTTATCTGCTATGATTTCGCCAGTTGTCCCGCACGGACGGCGTCGATCACGTCGCCCTCGTCGTTCTCGTAATACTTCGTTGTGGTCACGCCGGGCAGCCTTGAAACCTGCTCCATGAACTCGATCGGATAGAACGTCTTCTGGATGCCCTCGAAGCCCGGGATCTTCTGCATGAGGGTGGTGGTCGAATTGGCGCAATAGGCCCCCGGCACCGGCCCGTTGGCGATCGCCAGTTGCAAGGCGCGTTCGGCCTGTGCGTCGGTCACCGGAATTTCCTGACTGACCACGTGAAAGGTGCTGCGGGCATGGGCGGACTTGTAGGACTGGATCCAGCCCGGCGTCATCCCGTACAGCACATCGCCCCGCTCCACCACGCGGTCATCGCGAAACGAACCGGCAGGATCGAAGATGACCTGCTGCGAGCCATTGACCAGAAGGGCGGTGTGCCCGCCCTTGCCGGTCCGGTTGTTGACCACGGTAAGGACGGTCAGGCTGCGCGGTCCGGGCGCGCGGTAAGCGGCTGCGGCAACTCTCTCGGGGGCCGCGTCGTCGCCGGGGTTCGGGGTACAACCCGCAAACACGGCAAGTACTGCCAGACAGGCAAGAAATCGTTTCAAACAAACTCTCCGAAAAATAGCGTGGTCGACGGCCTCAGCGGAAGAAGATCGCCATGATGACGAGCAGCACGAGGATCACGATCACCGTCTTGGTGACAAAACTCATGAAGCTGTCGAAAGTTTTCTCCTGAACGTCGGTGTTCATGCTGCCATGTTCGTGTTCGGCCATCGGTCTGCCCCTGGAAAGTTTCTGTCTGCGGCTGACTACCCTAATTGCACGGTCCTGTCACGGCGTCAAAGGCGAGATGCCAAAAACGGGTCACGATGCCGCGTCTTGTGTCTTTTCAAGGTCTTCGACAAGCTGAAAGCCGATCCGATTGGGGGCAGCACCTTCGATTTCCTTTGGCAGGGCCCGCAGCAGCACGTTGAGCTGGCTGACATGCTGAATCAGCTGCATCCGCCCGCCGCCCGGATCGGAGCCATAGAACGTGACGATATCGGGATCGAAATAGCCCATGCCTTCGATCCGCAGAATCCCCGCATCGGCACCTGTAAAGCCCATCGCGACCTCGTGGTCGCTGTCGAGCTGTTCCTCGAAGTTCCTGAGATAGAGCACGACCCGCTCATAGGCCCATTGCGCGGGCGACTTCTGGGAGGCCGGTTTGTCCGTCATCCCCTTGGGGAGCTTCTGGCTGGCGGCGTTCTTGCGATCAGGGTCGCTGTGGACCTCATACAGGCGCGGAAGGACCTCGTCCTCATAAGCCTCCGCCGCCGTCTTGATCTGGTCATCCATACCGCGGCTTACCCCTTGCGTTGATAGACGAAGGCCCCGTCGCTGTCGCGCAGGCTGCGCGTGGCAAGGCCGGTCTGGTAAAGGTGGCTCAGATGCGCAACGGATTCAACCAGGGCAAGGCCGTATTCCGCCTCCCCGATGTTGCGCTTGAAAAGGCTGGGAAAGCATTCACCCGCCGACTTGGGCGTCTCGATGAAGTCGAGCAGCCGCCGCAGCGCGCCGTGGTGGTTTTCGATCAGCTGCGACATGCGTTTGGGCAGACCGGTGAAGGGCAGCTTGTGCCCCCCGAGCACGAGGTGATCGGGGCGGGCCAACGGAGCAAGCCTCTCGCAGGCCTCCAGCCATTCCCCGATGGGATCGGCCATGGGTTCAGTGGCATAGACGCCGACGTTGGGGCTGATGGAAGACAGGATCTGGTCGCCCGCGATCACGAGGTTGTCGTCGCGGCTCCAGAAAGTGGCGTGTTCGGGGGCATGGCCATTGCCGATGTGCACGTCCCAAGTGCGCCCGCCCATCACAATCGTGTCGTCCTGCTTGATGCGCCGGTAGCCCAGCGGCAGGGGGGCCACGATGTCCGCGAAGTTGAACGGCCGGTCGCGACGGCGCTTTTCCAGCGTGTCGTTGTCCATGCCCGACTGGCGATAGAAACTGAGGGTCTCGTCGGG
>JBBSJO010000279.1:0-4376 GCA_038257185.1 Rhodobacterales bacterium
TCTCCGACACCAGAACGCGGAGGTGCTTCTGCATCAACTCGCCATCGCGGTTCAGACCCCGCATGGTGACCGTATGCACGCCCGGTTTCTCGAACCTCAGCGTTTCGCTCATGCGATCGCCTTCTGCACCGCACGCTCCTCTCCGTCCACGTCCAGCGTCAGCCGACGCATCCCGTTGGCGTGATCGTCGCCTTCCACTGTCAGTTCCAGCGGTTCGCCCGGTGACAGGTGCGGGCTGTCCAGCATCGTCGCATCAAGACTGCGCATCTTGCTCAGGCGCTCCACCTTGAGGTTCAACCGCAGATCGACCAGCGTCAGGTCCGGATTGCGCCCGCCGTTGTCGCGCTTGCGCGCCGCCCCGGCAAAGTCCAGTTCGAACCGCACGCCCCCTACCTCCAGCATCTTCTCCTCGCGCTCATTGAAAAAGCCGCGCGGCAGGTCAAGCTCCTGCTCGATGTCGAACAGGAACGGCTCCGCCAGCAGCGCCTTGGACGGTTTTTCATCCCGCAGACGCACGGCGAATTCGACGTTGATCCGCTCACCCGGTTTCATCGGCAACCGGATCGCCGGTTCCTTGCCGGTGATCCGCAGCACCTTGCGGTCGATGCCCTCGATCTCGCCGATCTTGAGGTCCCGCAGACTGCGCCGGTCATTGCCGATCCGCTCCAGGATCTCGTCCGGCAGGATCAGGCCCATGTCGGCGAATTCCTGCAACTGAAAACGCTGCCGCAGGGTCCGGTCCACCAGGCGCACCACAAAAATCGCCTCGCGGTCAAAGAAGTTGTGCAGCAACGTGCCCGACAGCATCATGAACTGCGGCTCCACCACGTCGTCCACGATGGTAAGGTTCTTCCAGGCGATTTTGTTGTTGTTGGTCGAATTGGCCGAGACATTGGTCGTCTTGGCGGTGCTCTCTTAAATATACTCACATACTACCATAAGTAGAAGATTCTCACCAACGAATGCTAAGATCGCACCAAGTGCCGTCCTTCCAAAACAAAAAGGGCCGGGAAAACCCCGGCCCTTTCCGTTTCGGATTTTGCGTCGCTCAGTTCAGCGCCGCCTTAGTTTAGCGCCTTGTCCGTGATGGCATGGGTCCAGGCCCCTTCCGGCGCCTTGGTGATCATGCCGCCCTCCATGGTGATCGCGGCACTGCGGTCAAAGGCCGCCTCGTCCAGCGTGCCGTTCGAGCCCGCGGTCAGCTTGGCGATCTCGCCCATCATCCGCTTCTGGTGCTCCTCGGTCTGCGCCCCGGTCTGGTCGTTCTCCAGCACGATTTCGGCGGCCTCGTCCGGGTTCTCTTCGGCATACTTCCAGCCTTTCATCGAGGCACGCACGAAACGCACCAGCTTGTCCTCCATCGCAGGATCGGCGAGTTTTTCCTCAGTGGTGTAAAGCCCGTCTTCCAGCGTCGAGATGCCCTCGTCCTCGTACTTGAACACCACCAGGTCGTCCGGGGTCAGCCCTGCGTCGATCACCTGCCAGTACTCGTTGTAGGTCATCGTCGTGGCGCATTCGACCTGCTTTTGCAGCAGCGGATCGACGTTGAAGTTGATCTTCTGGATCGTCACTCCGCCCTCCGATCCGTCCGTGGCATAGCCCAGCTTGCCCATCCAGCTCATCAGCGGAATCTCGTTGCCGAAGAACCATGTGCCCAGCGTGTGACCGGGAAAGTCAGCCGGAGAGTTGATGTTGTGCTCTTTCAGGCAGGTCAGCATCAGGCCCGACTTTGCGAAGGGCTGCGCGATGTTCACGATGGGCGCACCCTTCTCCCGTGCCGCCAGTGCCGACGGCAGCCAGTCGACCATAACGTCGGCCCCGCCGCCCAGCAGCACCTGCACCGGCGCGATATCGGGGCCACCCGGCTTGATCGTGACGTTCAGGCCTTCTTCGTCGTAAAACCCCTTGTCCTTGGCCACATAATAGCCCGCGAACTGCGCCTGCGTGACCCACTTGAGCTGCAGGGTCACGTCGTCGGCGGCCTGAGCCCAGGTCCCCCACAGGCCCAGCGTGGCACCGGTTGCAATCTTGATCATGGTCTTCATCGTTCAGTCTCCCCTTGTTGGTTTATGGTCGTGTCGTCTCATCGTCTCTGGCTTGGATGCCAGAATGTCACCGCGCGTTCGATCAGCGCCATCGCCCCGTAAAAGGCCGAGCCTGCCATCGCCGCCACCACAATCTCTGCCCAGACCAGATCGAGCGCAAGCTGTCCAACCGAGGTCGAGATGCGAAAGCCCATGCCCCGGATCGGGGAGCCGAAAAATTCGGCAACGATGGCCCCGATCAGCGCCAGCGTGGTCCCGATCTTGAGCCCGTTGAAGATGAACGGCATCGCGGCAGGCAGGCGCAGCTTGATCAGCGTCGTCCAGTATCCCGCCGCATAGGTCCGCATCAGGTCGCGCTGCATGACCTCGCTGGCCTGCAACCCCTGCACCGTGTTCACCAGCATCGGAAAGAACACCATCACCACGACCACCGCCGCCTTGGATTGCCAATCGAAGCCGAACCACATCACCAGAATCGGGGCCATCCCTATCACCGGCAAGGCCGCGACGAAATTGCCCACGGGCAAAAGCCCCCGCTGCAAGAACGGAAAGCGGTCGATCGCCACCGCGATCAGGAAAGCCGACCCGCAGCCGATGGCATAGCCCGACAGCGCCCCCTTCAGCACCGTCTGCACGAAATCCACCCAGAGGATGTCGGTCGAGGCCACGAACCGCGCCGCGATCACGGAAGGGGCCGGTAAAAGCACCTGGTTGATCCCGAACCCCCGCACCACGCCTTCCCAGACCGCGATCAGTGTACATCCAAAGACGATGGGCGACGCCAGCCCCGTCCAGCGCGAGGGCGCAAGCCGCGCGAGCCAGATGTTCACCCCATAGCCCAGCACCCAGACGGCAATGGCAAAGACAACCCATCCCATCATGCCATCCCCATCCGCTTCAGCGTGATCTGTTGCACGACTCCGATAATCCCCACCAGCGCCGCCGCCAGTGCCGCCGCCATGATCAGCGCGCTCCAGATCTGGATCGTCTGCCCGTAGTAGCTCCCCGCCAGCAAGCGCGCGCCCAACCCCGCCACAGCCCCTGTCGGCATTTCCCCCACGATGGCCCCGACCAGCGAGGCCGCGACGCCAACCTTCAACGAAGTGAAGAAATAAGGCATCGAGGCGGGCAGCCGCAGCTTCCAGAAGGTCTGCGACGCCCCCGCCGCCCAGGTCCGCATCTGGTCAAGCTGCATCTGGTCGGGGCTGCGCAGCCCCTTCACCATGCCCACAACCACCGGAAAGAACGAAAGATACATGCTGATGACCGCCTTCGGCAGCAGCCCAGAGACCCCGGCCGCATTCAGCACCACCATGATCATCGGCGCGATAGCGAGGATGGGAATGGTCTGGCTCGCGATCACCCAGGGCATCACGCTCATGTCCATCACCCGGTTGAACACGATCCCCACCGCCAGCAGGACCCCCAACCCGGTGCCCAGCACAAACCCCAGCAAGGTCGCACTCAGGGTCACCCAGGCATGATAGACCAGCGAGCGTTTCGAGGTGACGTTCTTCTCCACCGTCGTCTGCCAAATCTCGACCACCACCTGATGCGGGGCCGGCAGCTTCGGCTTGTCCTGCGCCCAGGTATCGGCCACCAGCGCCTGCATGCTCAGCGTCTCGCCCGCGCGCGCCGCCCGGTCATGGGCCCAGGGCGCGTTCAGCCAGACGGCGGCCGCATACCACAGGACAATCAAGAACCCCACGACGGTCAGCACAGGCAGCACCGACCGCCTCACGACGCGGCTACCGTTTGCGCGCGACCAGGGAATAGCCCAGAAAAATCACGATCAGGACGAGAAACACCCATCGCATCGTGACAATGACAGGCGATGCGGCTTCGGTGCTCCCGAATATCTGCCACACAAGAAACAGGGCCACGAGGCCAGACAGGATCAGAGATATCATCGACGGCGGTTTTGGCTCGGTTTCCTTGGCCATGGTCGGCATTCCCCGGACAATCCAGCGCGAGGTTGCGCTGCGCCATCCTACGCCCGCCGTGGGTTTCGCGCAAAACATTTGCGCCAGCCTCCTCAGACATCCGCATGCCCTGCCCGCAACCCTTCCCGCACCCGGTGCGCCACCTCCAGAAACTCAGGCGTCTCGCGAATATCCAGCGGCCGCTCGCGCGGCAAAGGACTCTCGATCACATCCGTGATCCGTCCCGGACGCGGGGACATCACGACAATCTTGGTAGAAAGATACACCGCCTCCGGGATCGAATGCGTGACGAAGGCAATGGTCTTGCCCGTCCGGTCCCAAAGCCGCAGCAATTGCTCGTTCAGGTGATCCCGCACGATCTCGTCCAGCGCGCCAAAGGGTTCATCCA
>JBBSJO010000280.1:0-4376 GCA_038257185.1 Rhodobacterales bacterium
ATCCGGTGCGCGCCGGGATAGAGGCGAAACGTCGTGGCATCGCCCCTGAGGCGATGGGCCTTGCGCAGCAACAATGGCGTCGCAGCGGCAGTTCGCACCTGTTTCAGCTTGAACACCTTCTCCGCACTCTTGCCCTCCGGTCGGGCGAAAACGATCCGGTAATCCACCAGAACCTGTGCCGCATGCGGGGTCGTAACTTGCGCGGTGAACTGCACCGCGTCGCCGATCGCAAGTTGCGGCGTCTCGACCTCGATCTCCGCCTCTACGGGAAGATCGTCGCGGAACCCCAAATGCCGCATCGCGCCGGGATGACCTTTTTTCACCAGCACCCGCAACGCGTGCCGGGTCATCCAGCCCAGTTCGCGCGAGTCCTGACGCCCGGCCTTGCCCCAGGACTCAAGCGTGCGCAGCACCAGATCTGGGTCGGCCCTTGCGATGTCGTTGAGGTGGTTCGCAACGGACCGCGTCACATAGCGCGTGGGGTCAGCGTGCAGCTTTGCCAACAGCGGCAGCGTGCGTTCAGAAGGCAGCTTTACCGCACGCGCCCAAGGCAGACGGGGCCGTGTGCCCTCGCTCACCAGCCGCCGAACATGGTAGTTGTCGTCATCCGCCCACAGGGTCAGCCGCGCGAGTGTCTGATCGGGCCAGCGGGTCAGGAAGGGGCGAATGTAGAATTCCATCGAGAACCGTCGCGTGGCCTGGTGGAGAAGGTCGAGCCCGCGGTCGCGGTGATGCTCCAGCCCGTGGCGCACCGCCAGGATCCCCGGAAGCGCGTGGATGAAGCTCCCGAAATCGTCGTCGCGCAAACCGGGGTCGAGCGGCGGTGGCATCGCGGCTTCCAGCTGATCGGCCATTGTCGGGAAATCCCGGGCAAGCTGCCCCTCCAGACAATCAGCCAACCAGTCCAGCCGCGCCATCAACGCGCGGTCCGCAAACCCGGACAGCGCTTCCGATACAAAGCGCGGGCCGTCGAAGCCCTCGATGGCAGCGCCGTATTCCGACGCCAGCCGCCCCACGGTTTCGGCGTTGAACAGATGATCCTTGAGGGAAAACGTCTCCGCCATGGTAGGAGGCCGACCTTTCCCTTACATCGTGATGTTCGTGGCACCACCGTCGAGCAAAAGGTTCTGCCCCACGATGAAGCC
This sequence comes from Rhodobacterales bacterium, assembly GCA_038257185.1. Taxonomy (GTDB): domain Bacteria; phylum Pseudomonadota; class Alphaproteobacteria; order Rhodobacterales; family Rhodobacteraceae; genus Sulfitobacter. Next base: position 1,146 of record JBBSJO010000280.1, read on the forward strand.
CGCATGCTGCGAACACAGGAAGGCACAGGCCGCCCCGAACTCCGCCGCCGTGCCATAGCGCCCGGCGGGGATGGATTTCGCCCGCTCCGCCCGCGCCTCCTCCAGCGTGATGCTCCTGGCCTTGACGACGCCGCCGTCGAGGCTGTCGGCCCGGTCGGTCGCGTGGATGCCCGGCAGAAGGTTGTTGATCGTCACGCCCTTGCCCGCCACCTGCCGCGAGGTGCCCGCGACATAGCCAGTCAACCCGGTGCGCGCCGAGTTGGACAGGCCCAGTACCCCGATGGGTGCGCGGACGGATTGCGACGTGATATTGACGACCCGGCCCCAGCCGCGCTCCATCATCCCCGGCACCAGCGCCTTGATCAGCGCGATGGGCGCCAGCATGTTGGCGTCCAGCGCCTTGATGAAGTCATCTCGGTCCCAGTCGCTCCACATGCCCGGAGGCGGGCCGCCCGCGTTGTTCACGAGGATGTCGATCTCCCCCGCCGCCTCTATCAGGCGCTTCTGGCCTTCCTCGCTGGCTACGTCGGCCGCAACGGTCACCACGTCGACGTTATATTCCTGCCGGATATGTTCGGCGGCAGACTCCAGCGCCTCCGCCCCGCGCGCGTTCATGACCAGCGCCACACCTGCCGCCGCCAGTGCCTCGGCACAGCCCAGCCCAAGCCCCTTGGACGATGCACAAACCAGCGCGCGCTTTCCCTTGATCCCCAGATCCATCTTGATTCCTCCTGAATATACGCCAGACCTAACACGCCGCGCGGCGGATGCCAGCAAAACGCCCGACGCTTGACCCTGCGCCGCCACAATCCTAGGCTACCCGTCGGGCCGAGTTCAAACGCCCGTTCAAAGGTTGCCGATGGCCCGTTCCCGCCCAGCCCCCGCCCAGAGTGTGCCCGTCATCCGGGCAAGCGACATGGTCGGCACCTACGGGGCAAACATGGGGGATACCCTGTCCTTCGCGGCGGAACTGATCCTCGACGATGTCTACGAAATCAACGCCGGTGCCGAACCGCTGCGCCTGTCGATCCTGCCGCTCAGCACAAGGCTCTACCGTCTGGCCGAAGATACCGGGACCGGGGTGCCGGGGGCCGAGGTATATCTCGATTCAGCACTCATGTTCATGTCCCCCGATGGGCAGATAAGCGAAGCGCTTCTGCTGGTGGAACTGGATGGGGACCGCACCGTCGCGGACATCTACCTGCTGCCGCTCAATGCCCTTTCGCCGAAGGTCGAATACCGGCTTGTCGGTATCGACATCGCCACCGCGCACCGCAAGTTCGGGCAGGTCGCCTGCGTGTCCTTCACGCGGGGCACCCACATCACGCTGGCCACCGGCGAACAGCGATTGATCGAGGACATGAAAGTCGGCGACCGAGTGCTGACCCGCGACGACGGCGTGCAGCAGGTGCGCTGGGTCGGCCAGAGCACCGTGCGCGCCGTAGGCGAATTCGCCCCGATCTGCATCAGCGCCGGTACGCTCAATAACGATCACGACCTGATCGTCAGCCCCGATCACCGCCTTTTCGTCTACCAGCGCAGCGACGAGATGGGCGCGGGCCGCGCAGAACTACTGGTCAAGGCGCGGCATCTGGTCAATGGATATTCCGTCACCGTGCAGGACGGCGGCTTCGTGGATTACTTCCAACTGCTCTTCGACAGTCACCAGATCATCTATGCCGAAGGGATCGCTGCGGAATCGATGCTGATCGACACCCGCACGCGGTCTGTTCTGCCTGCCGACTTGTCCGATGCCATGGGAGAGATCATCCCCGGCCATTCCGACCTGCCCCATGCGGGGCTGGACATCAGCGAGGCGCTGTTGAAACGCCCCGACGCGGCGGCCCTGCTGCGCAAGGCCAGCACGCGCTGATCAGCCGTAGAAGAACTCCTCCCGCACGATCTTGCCACCCTTGACGTGATACACGGCGACCTCCTTCATCGCGAAGGTCTTGCCGCTTTCCTTCTCCTCGCCCTCCATCTCGAAAATGACGGCAAAGCGGTCGTCGCCGTGCAGCATCGGATCGCTGACCGACGCCTTGGTGACATGCATGTTGCTGTCCCACCAGGCGTGCTTGCCCTTGATCCCGTCGAGCCCCTTCGTCTCGCGGCCCTGACCGGAGTTGTCCATCGCCTCCACCGACACGGCGTCGGGCGCATATAGCTTGTCGAGGTTGGCCACCTCGCGATGGTCGCGGCAGCCAGCAACGAGTTCGTCGGCGATTTCCTTGATGTTCATATCTGCATCCTCCATTTTGATGTTCATCTTATGTTCTCAATACACCAGTTAACCGAGTCGCAAAAGAACAGCTTTCGCGAGACGGCAAATTCCAGCGCGCTTGCGCCCTCGCCACGCCATGGATATACGCCAGACGATGTTGGACACCGCCAAGAACCGCCCCGATCTGCCGCCGGAAATCGCCCGGCGCCGCACCTTTGCGATCATCTCGCACCCGGACGCAGGCAAGACCACGCTGACGGAGAAATTCCTGCTGTTCGGTGGCGCGATCCAGATGGCCGGACAGGTGCGCGCCAAGGGCGAGGCGCGGCGCACGCGGTCGGATTTCATGGCGATGGAGAAGGACCGGGGCATCTCTGTCTCCGCCTCGGCCATGTCTTTCGATTTCAAGAAATATCGCTTCAATCTGGTGGACACGCCGGGCCACTCGGACTTTTCCGAAGATACCTACCGCACTTTGACCGCCGTGGATGCCGCCGTGATGGTGATCGACGGCGCGAAGGGCGTGGAAAGCCAGACGCAGAAACTGTTCGAGGTCTGCCGGATGCGCGACCTGCCGATCCTGACCTTCTGCAACAAGATGGACCGCGAGAGCCGCGATGTGTTCGAGATCATCGACGAGATCCAGCAGAACCTCGCCATCGACGTCACCCCCGCAAGCTGGCCCATCGGCGTGGGCCGCGATTTCATCGGCTGCTACGACATCCTGCGCGACCGGCTGGAACTGATGGACCGCGCCGACCGTAACAAGGTCGCAGCCTCCATCGAGATCGACGGGCTGGAAGACCCCAAGCTCGCCGAACACGTGCCCGCCGCCCTGCTGGAAAAGCTGCGCGAGGAGTTGGAGATGGTGCGCGAACTGATGCCACCGCTCGACATTGCGGCGATGCACGAGGGCTCGCTGACCCCGATCTGGTTCGGCTCCGCAATCAACTCCTTCGGCGTGAAGGAGCTGATGAACGGCATTGCCACCTACGGGCCGGAGCCGCAGA
>JBBSJO010000281.1:0-4368 GCA_038257185.1 Rhodobacterales bacterium
CGTGTTCCTGCCGCAGATCATAATCTTGTTCTTCTTCATCCTGCTGATGGAGGCCAGCGGCTATATGGCGCGCGCGGCCTTCCTGATGGACCGGCTGATGGCGGGTGTGGGTCTGTCGGGGAAGAGCTTCATACCGCTGCTTTCCAGCTTCGCCTGCGCCATTCCCGGCATCATGGCGACCCGTTCGATCTCGGACCCCAAGGACCGGCTGACCACCATCCTGATCGCGCCGCTGATGACCTGTTCGGCGCGGCTGCCCGTCTATGCGGTGATCATTGCCGCCTTCATCCCCCAGACCAGTGTGGGGCCGGGGATCGGCCTGCAGGGGCTGGTGCTGTTCGTGCTGTATCTGGCAGGCATCCTCGGCGCGATGGTGGTGGCGCTGGTGCTGCGCGGTACGGTGACAAAGGGCGCGGCGAGCGGCTTCATCATGGAAATGCCGCGCTACCAGATGCCGCGGCTGCGCGATCTCGGCATCGGGTTGTGGCAGCGCGCCTGGGTGTTCCTGCGCCGCGCGGGCACAATCATCTTCGTCGCCACGATCGCACTGTGGGTGCTGCTGAGCTTCCCGCAGGCGGAGCCAGGCGAAAGCCAGCTCGACGTCAGCATCGCCGGAACGATCGCCGACGGGCTTCACCCGATCCTCGCCCCCATCGGGTTCAATCGCGAGATCAGCCTGGCGATCATCCCGGCAATGGCGGCACGCGAGGTTGCGGTTTCCGCGCTGGCGACGACCTATGCAGTCGAAGCCGAAAACGAGGACCTGGCCGCCGAGGGTGTGACCGAACGGATCGCCGATCTGTGGACCCTGCCCACAGCGCTGGCCTTCCTCGCCTGGTTCGTCTTTGCCCCTCAGTGCCTGTCGACGCTGGCGGTCGCGCGGCGCGAGACCAATGGCTGGAAATGGCCCATGTTCATGGTCGCCTACCTGTTTGCGCTGGCCTATATTTTCGCCGGGCTGACCTATTGGGGCGCGGTGGCGCTGGGTTGGTAGGCCCTTCGGTCGAAGGGCCGGCCCCAACCAGCCTTGTGCACACGGCGCTCTGCCCACTGGCTAGCGGGCGCGGCTTTCGATAGGCCTCTCCGGGAACAGACAAAGGACGCGAATCGATGGCCGGTAGCCTCAACAAAGTCATGCTGATCGGAAACCTCGGGCAGGATCCCGAGATTCGCAGCTTCCAGAACGGCGGTCGGGTGGCAAACCTGCGCATCGCCACCAGCGAGAACTGGAAGGATAAGAACACTGGCGAGCGCCAGGAGCGCACCGAATGGCACACGGTGGCGATCTTCTCCGACGGGCTCGTCAACGTGGTCGAGAAATTTCTCAAGAAGGGCAGCAAGGTCTTCGTCGAAGGCAAGCTGCAGACCCGCAAGTGGCAGGACCAGAACGGCCAGGACCGCTATTCGACCGAGATCGTGCTGCGCGGCTTCGACGGTACGCTTATCATGCTCGACGGCCCCGGTGGCGGTAGCGGCGGCGGTGCTGGTGGCGGCGGCGGACAGCGTTCGGGCAGCTGGAGCCAGGATGGCGGCCAGTCCTCGGGCGGCGGCGACAATTGGGGCGGCGGTTCGGCTGGTGGATCCGGCGGTAGCTCGGGTGGGAGCGGCAGTTCGGGCGGTAGCTCGAACTACGATGATCTCGACGACGACATTCCCTTCTAGCGACGGGTATGTGGGGATCTGTAACTATCCTGAGGTAACCATCTGAGGACTACGGAAATTCCCACAATATCATCGTAACTAATTCATTGGCATCAGCATCAATGAGTAAGGGCTTCCTTCAGGCGTAACTGTTGGAAGCCCTTTTTGCATTCTGTCACAGAGTGGGTCACTTTCAACAACTGCTTGAAGTCTAGCAATAAGTTTCCCATGTCATTAAGAACATTGGGGGAACATCAATGCAGACCATTTACCGGACCAAAGCCATTCGCCTAGACAGTGGTGAACGATTTCCCTTGCTGGTTAATCGTGAAACCGAACTGCCGGTTCTCGACGTCGTTGACTTCAGCCTTGCTTATCACCGCACCAAATCGATCAATTCCGGCAAAAGTCGCGTGGGAGCTATCGGTCTGTTCTTCGAGTGGGCCGAAGCTTGCCTGATCGACCTAGACGAACGGTTCGGAAGCGGCGACCTCTTTAGCCAAGCTGAGATCGAAAGCCTCGCCACAGCCTTGGGGCAGAGCAAGCGTAAGACGGTAGTTGTTGGCGACCAAGTCCTGCCTGGTAACGTGCTCGGCGATACGCAGGCCAATCGGGTAGACTGGGTCGCAGATTACATCCGCTGGCGGTCAACAGGTGTTGCGCAGGCTATGAAGATCGATGACCTGCGCGTCCCGGCCATCAATCAACGGCTTCAACAGATCGAGAGGCAGTTGAAGGCGCTTAAACGAAAGGGCGCAGGCAAAGTGCGGCTCGGGTTGACTGAGGAGCAGCAAGTCCGCCTGTTCCAGATCGTCAGACCGGATTCGCCCGAAAATCCGTTCTACGTCGAGACTCGCTACCGCAATTTCATGCTGTTCCTGCTCTTTTACGAACTCGGGATCCGGCGAGCGGAATCGTTGGTCTTGAAAGCCAATCACGTTAATTTGCACCAGAACCCTAGGATCACCATCGAACCTAATCCTGGAGATCCCAGTGATCCTCGAAAGGATCAGCCTCTGGTTAAGACGGCTGGCAGGACATTGCCGATAAGCACGTTACTTGCTCAGACCATCCACACTTATATCACCAAGCACCGCTTGTCTTATGACTTTGTCGTCCGTTTGGGCCAGAATGAATTGCCCGATCCGGGGTGGCCACCCCGGATCGGGCGGAAGGGGACGGATCGTGAAACCGCCGGTCGTTGAGGGACCGGGTTAGAGTAGGATCGCCCCTTTCTTTTCCATGAGGCCTGAACGGATACCGGGGCTTTGAGGGCCCGGATGACAAGCAAAGGACACCGGAAAAGATGAGCACGCCTATACCACAGACCCCCAGCCACCAAACCATCGGTATCGACATCTCCAAAGCGACATTGGATGCCCATGCCTTCCCCGCTGGGATCGACCGCCAGTTCGCCAACACTGCCAAGGGCCACAAGGCTCTGATTGCTTGGGCGGCGCAGTGGCCGGTCGAGCGGATCGCCTATGAGGCGACTGGCACTTACCACCGGGCGCTGGAAGTCGCGTTGGCTGACTTGCCTTGCGTCAAACTCAACCCTGAACGGGCCAGGCGCTTTGCCCAGGCTACCGGCGCTCTGGCAAAGACCGACCGGATCGACGCCATGCTGCTGGCCCGCATGGCCGCCACGCTCCAGCCACCCGTCAGACCCGCCAGAACCCCGGAGCAGTTGCAACTGGCCGAGCTGATCAACGCCCGCGATGGGCTGGTTCGCGATCGCACCGCGCTCAAGAACCGCAAGAAGAACCTGACCGTCGCTATCCTCAAACGCCAGTGCAAGCAGCGCCTCGACCAGATCGAGCGCCACATCGCAGCCCTCGACGTCGAGGTCGCCAGCATCATCGCCGCCGATCCACTGCTCGCGCGGCGCCACGAAATAATCGCCAGCATCGGCGGCCTGGGGACCCTCACCGCCAACCAACTCATCGCGACCATGCCCGAACTGGGGACCCTGGAGAACAAACAGGCCGCATCGCTGGCCGGCCTCGCGCCTGTGGCCCGCCAGTCCGGCCAGTGGAAGGGTAAAAGCTTCATAAGAGGCGGCAGGGCTAATGTCCGCCAGGCGCTTTACATGCCAGCCCTCGTCGCAGCCCGCTTCAACCCTGATCTAAAAGCCAAATACCAGCAGCTCATCGCTCAGGGAAAACCCGCCAAGATCGCCATCACCGCCGTCATGCGAAAACTCATCGTCATCGCAAATACCCTGCTCAAAGCCGACAGGCTCTGGGTCAGATCACTCGCTTGACCATCACGGATACTCTAAGGTGCCCGGTGCCAAGAAGTCACCTTTCATCGTCCTCGAAAGCCGGAACGGTCAGCCGCTTTCACTCGCGAGCGTCTACGATATGTTTGTTGTCACCAGAGAGCGCTTCCCCGACGTATTCCCATCTGACTTCTCCACTCACGTCTTACGGCACACCTGGAACGACCGTTTCATGGCGAATGCCCATGCACAGGGCCTGAAAGACGCGCTCGCTCGCCAGGTTAACAACTACATTATGGGGTGGACGAAGACTTCGCAGCAGTCGGCCAACTACTCGCAACGTGAAATTGAACGCCAAGCATCCCACCTACTCATGGGCATGCTGTCAATCGGCGTTCAATCGGGACCCCCTATCGGCGCGCAAGAGGGACCCCCTTTCAACTGCGAGGACCGGTTGACGGTGGGCGCGTGTTTCGCGCTGCTGGCGGCGTAGGGAGGGCGTAGCC
>JBBSJO010000282.1:0-4362 GCA_038257185.1 Rhodobacterales bacterium
ACATAGACGAAGGACCCGTCGGAGAAGACCGCCGAATTCAGCGTGGCATAGAAGTTGTCGTTTACCGGCACGACGGAGCCGAGGTACTTCTTCACCAGTTCCGGATGCTCGCGCACGGCCTCGGAGATCGAGCAGAAGATGACTCCCGCCTTCTTCAACTCGTCCTGAAAGGTCGTGCCCAGCGACACGGAGTCGAAGACCGCATCCACGGCCACCTTGCGGCCTTCAGCGGGCGCATCCTCCGCGCCTTCCACGCCCGCAAGGATCATCTGCTCCTTCAGCGGAATACCGAGCTTCTTGTAGGTTTCCAGCAACTTTGGATCGACATCATCGAGCGACTTGGGCTTCACGGCCATGCTCTTGGGACGGGCGTAATAATACTGCGCCTGAAAATCGATCTTGGGATAGTCGACCATCGCCCAGGTCGGCTCCTCCTTGGTCAGCCAGCGCTCATAGGCCGCAAGGCGCCAATCGGTCAGCCACTCTGGCTCGTCGTTGTTCTTCGAGATCAGTCGCACGATATCGGGGGTAAGGCCCTTGGGGGCATAATCCATCTCGATGTCCGTGGACCAGCCGTGCTTGTACTTGCCGCCCACTTCGCGGACAGCATCCACGGTGTCCTGATCGACGCCTTCCTTGACGCCCTCGTTCATGATCAAAGTATCCATGGTCTCGTTCCTTTCGATGGGCGCGTCACGCGGCCCGTATCCCATGACGGGCAAGTCCGGCGGCCCAGTTCTCGGCAAACCGCAATATTTGTTCCCGTGTGGTATCCAGCCCCAATGAAACGCGGATCGCGCTCCGGGCATCTGTTTCATCATATCCCATGGCGCGCAACACGGCACTTTCCCGAACCTTGCCGGACGAACAGGCCGATCCGGCAGAAATCGCAAAGCCTGCGAGGTCCATCTGCATGACCTGCGTCTCGCCCTTCCAGCCGGGCGTTACCATGCAGGATGTGTTCGGCAGGCGCGGCATGTCTTTCCCTACCAAAATAGTCGTGCTTGAAGCGGCTTCAATCGCCTCTTCCAGCAAATCGCGCAATGTGGCCACTTCTTCCCACCGGCCCGATCCGAGGTCGCGCCCCGCAGCCTCCGCCGCCGCGCCGAAGCCTGCAATACCGGTGATGTTCTCAGTGCCGGATCTGCGCCCCGTTTCCTGCCCCCCGCCGGTGATGTAGGTAGGCAGATGCGCTCCGCTGCGCAGGATCAAGGCCCCGACCCCCTTCGGCCCGCCGAACTTATGCGCCGAAACGCAGCCCGTGACGGCACCCGAGCGGTCAAAGCGAAACGGAACCTTTCCGACCGCCTGCACCATATCGCAAAACGCGAGTCCCTCCGGCAGAACCTGCATCACACCGGTTTCGGAGTTCGCCGCTTGCAGCGCCACGGTATCGGCCTGCCCCGTCACAGCGACCCGGCCTGAATTGTCCACCGCCAGCGTCTCCCGGCACCAGCTCCGCACGCAATCGTGCTCGATACCCGCACAGACATAGCCGTTCGCGCCGCTGCCGACCGATCCGGCAGAAAGTGCCGCCGATGCCGCTTCCGTCGCCCCGCTGGTAAAGATCACCTCCGAAACGTCGCACCCCACCAGTGCGGCGACCTGAGCCCGCGCCCGCTCCAGCAGCATCTTGGCCGCGCGCCCTTCAGCGTGGACGCTCGACGGATTGCCGACCAGATCCATGGCCGCCAGCATCGCTGCCCGCGCTTCTGCCCGCAATGGCGCGGTCGCATTATGATCCAGATAGGTCCTCATTACCTCTTTTTGGCTCTAAATATTCCCAGGGGGTTTGGGGGACAGCGTCCCCCATCAGCATCAATAGAATCGAATCGCGCTCGCGCGGCATGTGGGTTACGCCTCATGGCTCGTCCACCACGGCAAAAAGGTTCGGCACCGCCGGACAGGGCACCAATTCGTTGGTGATCACATCCGACAACCTTGTTTGGTGCAAGAACACGTAAACATGCGCGCTCAAACCCTCCCAAAGACGGTTGGTCAGCGACTGCGCCCGGCTGCCCGAAAGCCCCCCTGACACGCCCGCGCCCTTGTGCATCGCGTCCAGCATCTCGTCCACCGCGGCCAGGATATCGACGACCCGGATTTCCGCCGCAGGACGGGCAAGCCGGTAGCCGCCGCCGGGCCCGCGCACAGAGGTCACCAGCCTGGCGCGGCGCAACTTCACGAACAGCTGCTCCAGATAGGGCAAGGAGATCGACTGACGCTCCGCGATGTCGCCCAAAGACACCAGCGCGTCGCCCGGTTGCAGCGCGATATCGGCCAAAGCGACCATCGCGTAGCGTCCCTTGGTCGAAAGCTTCATCCGCCGTTCCCCCTGTTCCGCCCGCCAGTCGATTGACGCGGGCGCGCGAAATGCCTAAGTGCAGTGCCTGACCCGCGCATCCCGCGCGGCCCTAGATTAGAACCGTTCTAAGGTGCCTTAGCGAATTCGTCAACTATTCGCCGCACTTCCGGAACCCCCAGACAGGGACATCCATGCCCGAGGTTATTTTTCCCGGACCCGAAGGCCGCCTCGAAGGCCGTTACCACCCGCAAAAGGAGCGCGACGCGCCGATCGCGATCGTGCTGCATCCGCATCCGCAATTTGGCGGGACAATGAACCACAAGGTGGTCTACAACCTGCATTATGCCTTTTATAACATGGGCTTCACCGTGCTGCGCTTCAACTTCCGCGGCGTCGGGCGCAGTCAGGGCGAGTACGATCAGGGGCTGGGCGAACTGAGCGACGCGGCCTCGGCGCTCGATTACCTGCAGTCGATGAACAACAATTCCAAACATTGCTGGGTCGCGGGCTTTTCCTTCGGGGCGTGGATCGGCATGCAACTGCTGATGCGACGGCCCGAGATCACCGGGTTCATCTCCGTGTCGCCCCCCGCAAACATGTACGACTTCAGCTTCCTCGCGCCCTGCCCGGCGTCGGGACTGGTGATCAACGGCACCGCCGACCGCGTGGCACCGCCCGCCGATACCGTGAACCTCGTCGGCAAGCTGCACGAGCAGAAGGGCATCACCATCACCCATCAGGAAGTCGAAGGGGCCGGCCACTTCTTCGAGGAACCGCATATGGAGACGCTGATCACCTCGACCACCGACTACGTCAAGCGTCGCCTGACGGAAACCTCGCGCTGATGGCGGATCAGACCGTCATCGACATGGCCAACAAGCTGGCCGAAGAGTGCCTTGCGGTGCAGGCCAAGACCGGGGATGACCGGCTCTTCATGCAGGTGGGCGACGTGCTGGGAGCCTCCTCCCAGACGCTTGAAGAGGCTTTTCTGACCGCCATCCGCACCCGGATGGCGGAACTGCAGGGCCGCGCCTTCCTCAAGAAGAAACTTGCGGAGCATCTGGCACAGAACGAAGGCAAATGACCGCACGGCTGGACCGGCAGATCGCCTTTCTGAATGAGGCCGACAAGCTCAAGTCCATCTCACGCGGCACCACGCTCTGCGATGCCTCGCGCTACGAGAACTCGGCCGAACATTCCTGGCACCTGACCCTCTACGCCCTTGTGCTGGCTGATCAGGCGGGCCCGGGCGTCGAGATCGACCGTGTGATCCGATGCTGATTCTGCATGATCTGGTCGAGATCGACGCGGGCGACAACCCGATCTTTGGTGACTACGATGCCGCCGCAATGGCGGCCAAGGAGAAGGCCGCCGCCGACCGCATCTTCGGTCTGCTGCCCGACGATCTGCGCGACAGCCTCAGGGCAACTTGGGAAGAGTTCGAGGCCAATGAAACGCCCACCGCGCAATTTGCCAAATCGCTCGACCGCTTCCAGCCTCCGATGCAGAACCTGCAATCAAACGGCGGCAGTTGGGTCGAATACAGCGTAACCGAGGCGCAATTTACCGCGAAAGTCGGTCAAAAGATCGCCGTCGGTGCGCCGGGTCTTTGGGACTATGCACGCCGACGGGTCACTGCCTGGTTCGCCGGACGCCCCTAGTCGTCGCCGGGATCATGCCCGGCGATCGGGGGCCAACGCACGTCGTGTCCTTCGGCGCGTATCAGATATGCCAGCGGTTCGAACAGACGGCCATTCTGTCGGCCGCCCCCAATACGTAAACTGCCATGTGAGACTCCTTCCCGGTTCATTGATGCGCAAATGCTGACAGGATGATGCCGCGAAGTTCCGCGATTTTCGGCATACAACGGTATACCGCCTTCCCCTGCCGACCCGGATAGGCTACACGCGCTGCGAACGGTTCACCAAACGCAGGAGCGCGCCCATGTCAAAGATCAAGGTAGATAACCCCGTCGTCGAACTCGATGGGGACGAGATGACCCGCATCATCTGGGATTTCATCAAGAAGAAGCTGATCCTCCCCTACCTCGACATTGA
>JBBSJO010000283.1:0-4354 GCA_038257185.1 Rhodobacterales bacterium
CCACCAAAAGATAATACCTTAAGCTAACATGCTCCATATGCGTCAAATTTGTCCACGGGCCAGAGTGATGCCTGGCGCCGTGAACGTGCGAAGCCTCTCTGCAATGGCAACCAGAACGGCATCGCCGGCCTGATGGCCGTCAGTGTCATTGATGGGCTTGAAGCCGTTTAGATCAATCATGATGATGAAAACTGTAGGCGCAGGACCCGCAGCACTGACGCGCCAGGCCCGGTGGTCCCCGGCGGCACCGCCCTCAAGGCGGGCCACCGGGTCTCAGAACTGCAGGCGCGTGGTCCGCGCACCACGCCGCCCCTTCAGCTGGCCCTCAGGGGATCAGGCGCGCAATGATCACGTCAGCGGCCTCTTCGGCGCTCATCTGCGTGGTATCGATCCGCAGTTCTGGCGCATCGGGGTCCTCGTAGGGTGAATCGATGCCGGTGAAGTTCTTCAGCTGGCCACTACGCGCTTTCGCATAAAGCCCCTTCACATCGCGGCCCTCGGCCACGTCCAGTGGCGTATCTACGAAGACCTCCAGAAACTCCCCCGGCTGCATCAGCCCGCGCACCATCTCGCGCTCGGACCGGTAGGGCGAGATGAATGCGGTGATCACGATCAGGCCCGCGTCAGTCATCAGCTTGGCGACCTCACCGACCCTGCGGATGTTCTCCACCCGGTCGGTCTCGGTGAAACCCAGGTCCTTGTTGAGCCCGTGGCGCACGTTGTCACCATCCAGCAGGAAGGTATGGCGGTTCATCCGCGCCAGCTTCTTTTCCACGATATTGGCGATGGTCGACTTGCCGGACCCCGACAGACCCGTCAGCCAGAGCACCACAGGCTTCTGGTGCTTCATCGCAGCGTGATGATCGCGGCCGATGTCCGTCGCCTGCCAGTGGATGTTCTGAGCCCGGCGCAAGGCGAAGTTGATCAACCCGGCTGCGACCGTATGATTGGTGATCTTGTCGATCAGGATGAAGCCGCCCAGTTCGCGGTTTTCGGCGTAGGGGGCAAAGGGGATCTCGCGGTCGGTGGTCACGTTGGCGACGCCGATGGCATTGAGATCCAGTGTCTTGGAGGCGATATGCTCCTGGGTGTTGACGTTGACCTCGTATTTTGGCGGCTGCACCGTGGCCGAGACCGTCTGCGTCCCGATCTTGAGCCAGTAGGCGCGGCCGGGCACCATCTCGACCTCATCCATCCAGACGATGGTGGATTCGAACTGGTCGGCCACCTCGAGCGGCGCTTGGGCAGCCACGATGACCTGGCCCCGTGAACAGTCGATCTCGTCCGCCAGGGTCAGGGTCACGGATTCACCGGCGACGGCCACGTCCTTGTCACCCTTCAGAGTGACGATGCGCGCAATCGTCGAGGTCTTCCCCGAAGGGAGCACCCGGATAGCATCGCCCGGGCGCACCTGCCCGCCTGCGATCATTCCAGAAAACCCCCGGAAATCCAGGTTGGGCCGGTTCACCAGCTGCACCGGCATCCGGAACGGACCGGTCTGCTCGATGGTATCTTCCAACGTCACCGTCTCCAGATGCGGCAGCAGCGGTGTACCGGCATACCAGGGGGTATTCTCGCTCCGGCGCGTGATGTTGTCGCCCTTGTAGCCGGAGATCGGAATCGCGGTGAAGGCGGTGATCCCGATGCTGTCAGCGAAGGTGCGGTAGTCGGCGACGATCCGATCAAAGACGGCCTGGTCGTAGTCCACAAGGTCCATCTTGTTGACCGCCAGCACCACGTGCCGGATGCCCAGCAAATGCACCAGATAGCTGTGCCGCCGGGTCTGGGTCAGCACGCCCTTGCGCGCGTCGATCAGGATCACCGCCAGATCAGCGGCAGAGGCACCGGTGACCATGTTGCGGGTGTATTGCTCATGGCCCGGCGTGTCGGCCACGATAAACTTGCGCTTTTCCGTGGCAAAGAACCGGTAAGCCACATCGATGGTGATGCCCTGCTCGCGCTCGGCTGCCAGACCGTCCACCAGCAAGGCAAAGTCGATCTCCTGCCCTTGGGTACCCATGCGCTTGCTGTCGGCCTCCAGGGCGGCCAGTTGATCCTCGAAGATCATCTTGCTGTCGTAAAGCAGCCGCCCGATCAGCGTCGACTTGCCGTCGTCCACCGACCCGCAGGTGATGAAGCGCAGCATCGACTTGTGCTGATGGGTTTCGAGATAGGCCTCGATGTTGTCGGCGATGAGGGCATCGGTTTTGTAGATCGTGTCTTGAAGCGTCATGGGCATACCTGCTTGAGCGTGGGGGGAACCGGCGAAGAGAGGACGGGCGTCAGAAGTAGCCGTCCTGCTTTTTCTTCTCCATCGAGGCCGCCTGATCGTGGTCGATCAGGCGGCCCTGGCGCTCGGACGTGGTGGTCAGCAGCATCTCCTGGATCACGTCAGGCAGGGTCGCGGCTTCACTTTCCACCGCACCGGTGAGCGGGTAGCACCCCAGGGTGCGGAACCGGATCGAGCGCATCTGCGGCGTCTCTCCATCCTTCAATGGAAAGCGGTCGTCATCGACCATCAGGATCATCCCGTCGCGCTCCACTGTCGGCCGTGGCGCCGAGAAGTAGAGCGGCACGATCTCGATGCCTTCCAGGTGGATGTACTGCCAGATGTCCAGCTCGGTCCAGTTCGAGATCGGGAACACCCGCACGCTTTCGCCCTTGGCCTTGCGCGCATTGTAGAGCCGCCAAAGCTCCGGACGCTGGTTCTTGGGATCCCAGCGGTGATTGGCGGCACGGAAGGAGAAGATCCGCTCCTTGGCCCGGGACTTTTCCTCGTCGCGGCGTGCCCCGCCAAAGGCCACGTCAAAGCCATGCTTGTCCAGGGCCTGCTTGAGACCTTCCGTCTTCCACATATCCGTGTGCAGCCCGCCGTGATCGAAGGGGTTGATGCCCTTCTCCTTGGCCTCCGGGTTTTGATGAACCAGCAGGTCCATCCCGGCCTCGGCTGCGGCGCGGTCGCGCAAGGCGTACATGTCTTTGAACTTCCAGGTCGTATCCACATGCAGCAGCGGAAACGGCGGCGGCGCGGGATAGAACGCCTTCTTGGCCAGATGCAGCATGACGGCGCTGTCCTTGCCGACGCTATAGAGCATGACGGGATTATCGGCCTCGGCAGCCACTTCGCGCAGGATGTGGATGCTCTCGGCTTCCAGACGCTGCAGATGGGTCAATGGAGTCATGATCGGGCCAGTCTCTCTTCACTGTGGTGTTGACCTGCGAGCTAAAGGCGCACATCCCGTGGAAAACCCCCCATATGGGGGGCATCTCTCACAAAGAGGAACACGTGGCGTCCGATACCGATTTCCTGACGGCCCTCTTTGCCAGTGCAACAGCGTCTGATGGCATGACTGGTCCCGCAGTCACGCAGGCAGGAACCACCCCCTGGTCCGGTTTTTTGACAACCCTGGGGACGGCCCTGCGCGCCGACAGCGCCCGCCTGCAAGTCCTGGCCAAGGGACGGATCACCCGGAACTGGCTGGCCCTGACCACTCCCAGGGATGTGGACAGGTCTGCGCCGGCAGATACGGACGCCCCGCCGCTGGAAACGCTGCAGCGCATGCGCAACGATCGCGTCTACACCCAGGCCGACTTCCCCGGCGCCGGAGCAGATACGGCGCCCCTGCGCGCCTTGCGCGCCGCCACCGGACCGCAGGGGCTGGCCGTGCTGACCCTGCGCCGCGGCACCCGGGACTTCCGCGCCACGGATACGGTGCAGCTCTCGCACCTGAGCCCCTACCTTGGCCAGGCCGTTGCCACCTGGGAGGCGCTGCAGCGTGAGCGTGACCGGGCCGCGCAGGACCGCCGCCTGACCCTGGCTGCGGGGGTGTTCTGGTTGCGCCTGACTCCTGGCGGCCGGGTTATCGACCTCTCCCCCGCCCTGCGCGACCAGCTTGAGGACCGGCTGGGATATGCGGCTGGCCTCCGGCTGCTGCCGACGGGCTGGCTCAGCCTCGATGACCCCGTCGCAACCTTGACCTTGCGCCGCGGACTGGCAATCGCGCAAAGCGGTGGCATCGCGGCGATCGACCTGGAACCGGGCGTGCAGCTGTTACTCTCACCAGACGGCAAGACCGCGCCTGCGGGCTTGCGCGGCGTATTGCGCCAGTCCCCTTCAGCGCGCGCCCTCGATACCGTCCGGGTCGCGAAACATTTCGGGCTCAGTCACAGCGAAGCGCGTCTGACGCAACTGATCTGCGACGGGGTCAGCTTGACGGACGCGGCGGTGGCATTGGGTTGGACGCTGGACACCACCCGCAGCTGCTCCAAGCAGATTTTTCAGCGCATGGGTGTGAAAGGCCAGACGGGTGTGCTGCGCAAAGTCTTGACCAGTGCTGTGTGGTTTGCCGAAGGC
>JBBSJO010000284.1:0-4352 GCA_038257185.1 Rhodobacterales bacterium
ACCTTGCCGCCCCCGCCGCCCTTGCCGCCGCCCTGCGTGGTGGTCCTGGTCTCCTCGCGAAAATCCGTCGCCCAGATGATGTTGCCCCCCAGCCGCATCCGGCCGTAGAGCCGCGGGATCACTGCGCCTTCGGTGGCCGAGGTGATGCGCAACGTGTCGAGCCGCGCGCCCTCGATGCGCTGTGTGGGCGCCAGCGACGAGACGATCCAGCTGTCGACGACCGAGCCGATGGTCGAGCCGATGAAGCCGCCGATGGTCGCGGCGCTGACGCCGAGGATCGCGCCGCCAATGCTGCCACCAATGGCGGCGCCGGCTGCGCCGAGGACAAGCGTGGCCATGGGTGGCGCTCCAGATGAGGGGCACGAATGAGGGAATCGAGCGAGGGATAGGCGCGGATTGACGACGCGCGCTCGCAGTCGATCAGGGGTGGGCAGAAGGGAACGTACTGCCGATCAAGAAAATCGCGTCAGGCGGTCCCGGCAGTCCGGCGACAGCGTGGTTGCTCTTCAGGGGATCCAACGGACGCCGTCGACGATCGCAAGGTCGGATTAGCCGGAACGCTCCCATTCGCCGCGTGGATCACCAAGGTATGAAAAGCGCAGAAAGCTCGGTGGTCATCCCTGCCGGTGCGCTTCAAGCGCCTCTAACAGCAGGTCCAGCCCGAACGCCATATTGTTTACCCCGTCATAGGAGCCCTCGGCCACCAACCGGCCCAAGGCGCAAAAGTGCGGATAGCGATCCGCATTGATCGAGGGCAGATAGGTGCGCGCGGCCTCGGCGTAGTTCTCGGGTTGCACGGGCATGCTGCGTTCCAGCAGGTGGAAGCCGTAGATCAGGCTGTCGAGAGCGTTCATCGCGTGATCGGCTTGGACATAGCTGAACCCGGCCGCGCGCAGGCAGCCCAGCGTGGCGTCGATGAGCGCAAGCATGTTGGGCCCCACATTGATCCGTCCCACGATCAGCGGTGGAGCCCACGGGTGTGCAAGTAACACCGTCCGCATCGAATGCGCGCGGCGGCGCATCTCGTTCTGCCAATTGCTGCCTTTGCTCGGCAGGTCGATGCGCCCCACCACTGTATCGACCACCATGTCCAGGAGATCTTCCTTGTTGCGGATGTGGTTGTAGAGCGACATCGCCTCCACCCCGAGTTCCCTAGCCAGAGCGCGCATGCTGAGGCTTTCCACGCCGCGGGCATCGGCCAGCGCGAGCGCGGCCTCGGTGATCCGGGCGGGGGTCAGGCCGGGTCTCCGGGGTGGGTCGGGTGTCTTCATGGTTTCATGTCCGCGATTTGGATTGACATGCTTACAGTGTAAGTTATAGCAGTCGGACTGTTGGCTTACAATGTAAATCCAGCGTCAGGATTTCCCTGGCGATCCCCTTTCGCACACAAAGATATCGGCCATGCAGAACACTCTCTACCCGACATACGATCAGAGCGATCGAGAATGAAGGGCACTCACCCGCGCTGGATCGCACGTTTCAGTTTGCAGAGGTCATTGGTAGTCCGGTGAGAGAAGCATTCACCCATGAGCCGTAAGCCTCTGTACTGAAGGACCATTACAATGACTCGTTTTTTCACGAAACCAGTTGTCGTCCCTGCCGCATTGTTCTTCGCCACTCTCCTCACGATCCTTTTGGCGCTGGTGCAAGTAGTGCAAATCCCGTTGGGAGCCCTCCCAGAGGACAGCCAGCGCCTCACCGCCGCCCCCTTGTGGCATTTCATGCATGTGCTGGGTGGTGCCTCGTTTGGTATCCTTGGTCCAATCCAGTTTAGCCGTGTTCTTATGCGCAGGTATGGGCGTTTGCACCGCGTTATGGGCCGAGTATTTGTGGCAGCAGGAGTGTCGATCGCGCTGAGTTCGCTGGGTCTGCTTTGGCACTTTCCCGACACGTATTCGGTGGCCATGAACAGCGGGCGGTTGCTGTTCGGAATTGCGTTAGGCGTGGCTTTGGCCATTGCGATGAAAGGGATCCACAAGCGGGATTTTACCCGCCACCGCAACTGGATGATCCGCGCCTATGCAATTGGGATGGGGGCCACGTCCGTAACGATGGTGTTTTTCCCCATTTACGTGATCACGGGAGAGCCTCCGATGGGCCTCACCGCTGACATCGTATTTTTGGGGTCTTGGACGGCCTGCGTTGTTTTTGCCGAAGGCTTGGTGCGCAGGATTTGAGTAATCTTCCTCGGTCAGCCTTCCTGCCTCATCGAAGGAAACCGAAACCCGAACGCGAGCCGCTGCCGCCAGCCCTGCGTCATCATCTCCTCGATCACGCCAAGCCGCTCATAAGCGTGGAGGAAGGTGTCGGGCCCCCCAAGTTCGACAGTTCAGTAGCGGTTTTTGGATCACGGGTTTTCGCGGGTGCCGCAGTTTCAAAGGTTTAACGAAGGTGACGAGGCGAACAGCGGGGGTACCTGTAGTCACACGCCATGCGGATATTGATATTTGCGTGTTGAGGCATTCGGATGATATCTTCGCTACACAATGTATACGCGCCTTACCAAAACCGGCGACCGTCAGTATCTCCAGCTTGTGGAGGCCTACCGCAATGACCGCGGGCAGTCGCGCGTGCGCGTGATCGCGAACCTCGGGCGACTGGACAAGCTCAGTCCGAAAAAGCTCGACCCCTTGATCAACGGCCTCAACCGGGCAGTGGGAAGGGCAGAGAACACCTCGTCGGTCGTCGTCCAGGAGTCGGGTCGCAGCTATGGTGACGTCTTCGCCCTCCATGAACTCTGGCGTGACCTGGGGATCGACAGGGCGTTGCAACGTGCCTTGCGATCATCGCGACGCGGCTTCGACGCGGAGACACTGATCCGCGCAATGGTGTTCAACCGGCTGTGCGCGCCGGAGTCGAAACTGGGCTGCCTGCGCTGGCTGGAGACGGTTGCGATGCCCGCCATGCCCGATGCCGTGACGCACCAGCAGCTCCTGCGCGCCATGGACGCGCTCATGGACAACCTCGATCCCGTCGAGACGGCGCTGAGCCGCCAGTTCCGTCCGCTGATCGACCGCAACCTCTCGATCGTGTTCTACGACCTGACCACCGTGCGCATCCACGGCGATGCGCAGGTTGCCGACGACTTGCGGGCCTTCGGAATGAACAAGGAGCGCGGCGGCGTTGCCCGGCAATTTGTCCTCGGTGTGGTGCAGACCGCCGAAGGGTTGCCACTTCTGCACACTGTCCACCCCGGCAATGTGGCCGAAACGAAGACGTTGCAGGGCATGCTGGAAAAGGTGCTTGCGCGCTTTCCAATCGAGCGGGTAGTGCTGGTGGCCGACCGGGGTCTGCTCAGCCTCGAAAACATCGCGGAGCTGACCTCTGTCGCAGATCGGTCGGAGCGCAAGCTCGAGTTCATCCTGGCCGTGCCCGCCCGTCGTTATGCTGAACTGTCCGAGATCTTCCAGAACCTTGCCTATGACGAGGATGGCGTCGCCGAAAGCACCTTTGCCGGCCACCGGCTGATCGTGGCGCACGATCCCCTTCGCGCCGATGCCCAATCGGGGAAGCGCCGGGCGCGCATCGCCGAGCTGGAGGCGATGGCAACCAAGATGGTGGCCCGGCTCGACGCACAAGACGATGGGCAGACCACCCGCGGGCGCCGTGCCTCGGATCGCGGGGCCTACAGCCGGTTTGCCCGCGCCGTGGCCGAGGCGGAACTGACCCGCTTCATCAAACCCGATCTGCACTCCGACAGGTTCAGCTATACCGTCGACGACACGGCGATCGGCGCAGCAGAACTCTTCGACGGCAAGCTGGCCGTTCTGACCAATGCCCCGGACATCGCGCCCGCAGAGGCCATCGCCCGCTACAAGAGCCTCGCCGACATCGAGCGCGGCTTCCGCGTCCTGAAGTCCGATATCGAGATCGCGCCGGTCCACCACAGGCTGCCAGAGCGCATCCGGGCGCACGCGATGATCTGCTTCCTCGCCCTCGTGCTCTACCGTGTGATGCGGATGCGCCTGAAAGCCATGGGCCACAGCGCCAGTCCGCGAACCGCGCTGGATCTGCTCGCACGCATCCAGAAGCACACCGCCCATATCGGCAAGAAATCCTTCCATGGGATTAGCAAAACAACCCCGGAGCAACTCGAACTCTTTGATGCACTGAGCCTGCAAAAACCGGCCTGACCGCCCCGTGTAGTCACACAATCGCTGTTCCGGATATAGCGATATCAATTACTTAGTCGATTAACTGTCGAACTTGGGAGGCCCGGGCAGGCGTCGGACGCTGGATCACCTTTTACAATCATCTGCGGCCCCACGCCGCCCATGGCGGTCAACCGCCCGCCGTGGTCTACTACAAAAGCATTGAAACCGATCAGCAGGTGCAGGCAGTAGCTTAACTCA
>JBBSJO010000285.1:0-4340 GCA_038257185.1 Rhodobacterales bacterium
CACGATAGGCGGCTTCAGATTGCCCCGCAGGAGCTCACGCGAGGGTGGCCGGATCCTCGTGGAACCGGTGGCCGGATCGCGGTGGAACCGGTGGCCGGATGCTCATGGAATCCGTGGCCGGATCACCGTGGTGCGCGCACTAAACGAGCCCGACCGGCTTGAGGCAGGCGTGCGCCGCCTAGCTCGCGCAATTGAAGCGACGCTGGCGCGGCACAACTGACAGCCGCGCGGGGATGCATAGCAGTGACTCTGTCAGCTGATCTCCACCTCTGCCAAGCTGTAGGAGATCTCGCCGATAGAACAGCCCTTTCCGAAGCTTTGATTTGAAGCTTTCGAACTGGCCTTTCTCCCACGGGCTGAACGGCTCGACGCGAGCTGTCTTCGCGCCGGCTGCCGCGGTCCAGTCCTGAACCGCCCTGACCACTAACTCCAGAAGTAGCACGTCAGGAATGACGAGAGCCTTGAGCTCCGATCGGGCCATTTCCATTGACGCCGCAGGTTTCGGCGCGCCATCCTCGGAGATCGGCGCTTGGACGACTCGCCGCGACAGGGAGAGCTGGACGATGTGCGATATCTGCGTGATGAAATCGGTGAAGGCACAAATGCTGAACCGGCGCGACTTTTTCCGTGTCTCAGCCACCGTCGGCGCTGCGGCCGTGCTCGGCTCCGGCATGGCCGTCCGACCAGCACATGCGATGGCTCATAGCAGCGTCACCGACATGACCCATACGCTGACAACAGATTTCCCGACCTTCTTCGGCGAGCAGCAATTCTTCGAGACACAAGTTTTCAACTACGCCGAGCATATGTTCAATCTCAAGGAACTGCGGATCAACGAACACACCGGCACCCATATCGATGCACCCCTGCATTTCTCGGCCGACGGCACGTCGGTCGACGAGATCGAAGTCGAGCGCCTCGTCGTGCCGCTCGTCGTGATCGATATCCGCGAAAAAGCGGCCGCAGACGCGGATGCGCAGGTCACGCCCGACGACATTCGTGCCTGGATAGCGGCCAATGGAGATCTGCCCGCCGGCTGCTGCGTCGCGATGAACTCGGGCTGGGGCACGCATCTGCACAGCGAAATGTTTCGCAACGCCGACGCCGAGGGGGTCATGCACTTCCCCGGCTTCCATGTCGAAGCGGCGCAGATGTTGACCGAAGAGGCCGACGTCGCGGGCGTGGCGTCGGACACGCTGTCGCTCGACCACGGTCCGTCGCCTGATTTCGCTTTCCACTACGCCTGGCTTCCGATGGGCCGCTGGGGGATCGAATGTCTGGCCAATCTTGATGCGGTCCCGGCGAGCGGCGCAACCCTCGTGGTGGGCGCGCCCAAGCATGCGGGCGGCACCGGCGGCCCGGCCCGCATCTTCACCCTGATCTGACGCTCCCTTTGGGCCCGACGGCGCGCGATGGCGGGCCCCTCATGCCTGAAGGACGTCCCATGGCAACCGTCGAACCTCCTTCCAATCCCGAATCGGATCCGCGCGTCAAGGCCGTCTTCGACGACATCCGAAAGACGTGCGGCACCGAGTTCTTTAACAACATCTGGCGCTACCTTGCGTTCGATTCCTTCTCGAAGAGACTTGGCGCGACGTAAAGGCCGTTCTTTCGACACCGAGCCTGATCGACCCCAAGACGAAGGAGATGATCTACGCCGCCGTCTCGATCGCCAATGCCTGTGACTACTGCAACCATTCCCATTTGGCCTCGGCACGGGAAAAGGGGATGACGGAGATTGAACAGGCCGAACTGTTCCGGATCGTGTCGACTGCCGCGCGCACCAACCACCTCCTGAACGCGATCCGCCCGCCCGTTGACGCCGCCTCCCTGCGGAGCGGCGACAGGACACAATAGTGTAAGGCGGGGCGAAGTAGTTCTCGCAGTCTATTCCGCACCGCAGAGTACCTTCGCACCGTATGCGGCGGACACCCCTAGCCAGACAAGCCCGCGCCCAAGACGCGCACGCCGCGCGAGGGCACCAAGCAGGCCACGATGATCGCCATGCTGCGCGCACCGGACGGCGCGACCATTGAGGAGATCATTGCCGCGATGGGCTGGCAGTCGCACACGGTGCGTGGCGCAATGGCTGGGGCGCTCAAGAAGAAGCTCGGACTGACCATCACCTCCGAGAAGGTGGACGGGCGGGGACGTTGCTACCGTATAGTGGCCTGACCGTTACCGCTTTTTCGCTTTTCGGTTGGCGTAGCGCCGGTCCCGTTCGGCTTTTTGGGCGGCTTCATCATCGGTGACGCGGGAGCTATGGTCTATTTGAACTATCTCGCGCGTTCCCGCCTCGGCTTTGGCTGCAACATCGGCTGCCAAGGCATCAGTTTGAACACGTTCCTGCTCTTCGAGTTTTCTCCGTGCTCGCTCTGCCTGGCGTGCCTCCCTGGCCGCGGCCGTCGCCAGACGTTCTTCCTGCCGTGCAACCCGGGTCGGTTCGGCGGCTTCCTTGACGACACGGTGGGATTGAAGCAGGGCCGCTTTTGCATCGGCAGCAGCGCTGCGGCGACCGCTGAAATCGTTCTCTCTCGGGTTTCTCATGTTCTTGTTCCGCTGGTAGTGCTGTCGTTCGGACGTCGGGTCCGTGCGACGTATTGCAAGAAACCCGGCGCTGGCAGTTTGTAATGATCTTCGCGGACCCTTTTCAGATGGGCTTGCCGACCCATGTCCGGTCCGTCAGAGCGGCGGCATTAGTCTGCACAACCGCAAACGATTTCAGCGCGGGGCAATGGAACAGCAGCCTGTCAGCATCTGCGGCGCGTCGCCTCCCCCGAAGATCAGGGTGACGTCGAGGCCGTAGCTGCGGTCGGACATCCCATCCGAACATGCCATTGGCAGGATCACCGCGGTCATGCGGCTGGATTCACCCTGGGCCGATAGCGACCGACGTGGATCCCGGAGAATGCCTGTCGACATTACCTTCTCGATCCGCATCACGGCTTCGGGCTTGTCCGGCTTCGAGAACACCACGTCGTCTCCCTCTGGCCGGAACGACCAGAACGGCTCGTTTCCGAGGCAATGCAGGGTCTGCGGCAAGATCCCGGGGGGCCAGACATCGACCTGATAGGCAAGGTAGCGAAGAGCGGTCCAACCGCTGCGCTCGCCCGTGTTGATCCGGGCCCACTGTCCGGTCTCGTCATGTCCCACGACTTCGATATCGCGTGCGTTCGGTTCGAAAGTCCCGATGATTTCAGCACTGGCATTGGGGGCCGCACGGATGTTCAGCACGTCGTCTGCGGCAACCCCCGTCACATCGAACAACGTGGGCAGGATATATTCCTGCGTTGCCGCCGCTGGCTCGGCCCCACCGATCAGCATCCCGATCAAGAGCGCGCATGCAGCAGGCAGACTTGGGAAGACCCTGGTGTTTGCCCGTTCATGATCCATTGTTTTACCTCATCTGCAGCGTCCGGCCCCTCGCGGTCACATGGGGTCGGCACGTGCCGCTCAGCATACAACGAAACAGCATCCTCGCGTCACTTTTCCAGTTGGTTTGTCAGCATGCTGACCGCCTCCAAAACCCGCCGCAGCGCGTAGGACTTGGTCAAACTCACGATCGTGAACACGGCGCCCATCTTGAGGTTCTGCGCCAGCGTCGTGTGCAGGCCGAAGACCGGGAAGATCAGGATCCGAGTGGTATCGGCGCCACCGTAGCCCGTGGTCACGTTGGCGGCCGGTCAGTACGTCAGCGAGTAAAGCATGCCTACGAAGAATGCTCACAGGTATTCGGCCCTTTTAGACCGCTGAAACTACAGCTCTGTTTTGGTGGGTCAGGCAGAACGCGGAAACTCCGGGCCGGCCGCCCGTATGATGTACCAGTGCATCTTGGTCCCTGGGCCACAACGCCGGCACTTCATGTCCTGCTCCAGCGTCTGGATCAGCTTGTAGGCGTGATAGCGCTCCAGGAGACGATACGGGGGCACGTTCCACCTGCGATGACACCCAGCGCAGGTGATGACGACGACATCGCGTACCGTCAGATGTTCGAGCCGGATGGCGAACTTCAATCCGAGGCTGACAGGTTCGTAGGGCATCCATAGGTGATGGAACATAACAAGAACGAAAGGCAATCGTCCCCATCAGGCAGATCACAACAAACGAGCACGATCGCCGTCCCGCCGCCGCAGTCAGACCGCCATTCTGTCATGACAAGCATCGATGACCAGCCAATGCTGCTCCACAAGCGGGAAGGGGAAGGCCCGGGTGGCCAAGGACGGGATCACGGCCATGATCCGTCGCCGCTTGAGCCAGCGGCGCAGGGTCATGGCATCGTAGGCCTTGTCCACTGCCCGGAAGGGCATCGCGAAGCGATGTCCCGAAAGGGGGCGATGAGG
>JBBSJO010000286.1:0-4337 GCA_038257185.1 Rhodobacterales bacterium
ATTGATCAGCCCCGGACGGGTCGCGACCTGACCAAAGGCGCGCCCCGGCTCGTTATGGATGGCAAAGGCCCAGTCCGGCGCGATCTGCGCGAAGGCGGGGTCGGCCACCACTGCCCGCGCCCCGCTGCCGTCCTCCTCCGCAGGCTGGAACATCAGGACAACGCGCCCGCGCGCCACGGGTTTGCGCGACACCAGACGCCCCAGGGCCAACAGCATCGTCATATGGCCGTCGTGCCCGCACAGATGCCCCTTGCCCTCAATGGTAGAGCGCCAGGGCTTCTCCGACAGTTCCGGTATCGGCAAGGCATCGAGCTCCGCGCGGAACAATACGGTCGGGCCGGGAGCGCCGCTGTCGAACACTGCGGCAACCCCGTGACCGCCAAGGCCCGTCAAGACGCGCGTCGGGCGCAGCGGCTCCAAAGCATCGACGATCCGCCGGGCCGTCGCCACCTCATCGCCCGAAACCTCCGGAAAGCGGTGCAGCAACCGGCGGAACTCGGTCAGTTCCGCGATGTCCATGTTGGTCAGCATCCTGTCATCCGCCTTTCGCTCAACACGCAGCCTAAAGCGGCCACCAGAGCGCGTAAAGGCGCGCCGGAAGCATGACCGGCGGTGCGGCAGCGCATTTCCTTTTGCATCCCCGCGGTGGATTTGCGATTGCTGGTGCATGACCATTCAAAACCGCGCGCTTCTCGTCCACCTGTTCACCGCCACCGGGGCGGTCTTTGCCATGTTGTCGATGCTGGCCGCCGTGGAGGGGAAATGGGACCTGATGTTCCTCTGGCTGGTCGTCGCCTTCTTTGTCGACGGTATCGACGGCCCTCTGGCGCGGAAGTACGACGTCAAGAACAATGCCCCCGAATTCGACGGGGTGCTGCTCGACCTGATCATCGACTACCTCACCTATGTCTTCATCCCCGCCTTCGCACTGTTCAATTCGGGCCTGATGGACGGGTGGAGCGGTTGGGTCATGATCATCATCGTCACCTTCGCCTCGGCCATGTACTTCGCCGATACCCGCATGAAGACAAAGGACAATTCCTTTTCCGGCTTTCCGGGGTGCTGGAACATGCTGGTGCTGGTGCTCTTCGCACTCAAGCCCGAATGGTGGGTCAGCCTGATCATCGTGACGATTCTCGCGATCACCATGTTCGTACCGATCAAGTTCGTGCACCCCGTGCGCACCGAACGCTGGCGCATGGTCACGCTGCCGATGGCGCTTGCCTGGACGTTCTTCGCGGGCTGGGCCGCCTGGGTGGATTTCCATCCCCAGAGCTGGGCGCACTGGGGGCTGATCGTCACCAGCCTCTACCTCGTCAGCGCGGGCGCGATCCAGCAATTGTTTCCCCGATCCGGGGATTGACCGGGCCGGTGCGGATTTGCCCTTGACCTCAAGTCGGGTTGAGCCTGCATCAAGGGCGGGACCCAGCCCGAGGAAACTCCATGTCCGATTCCATGACGACCGCGCCCGACGAATATGTGTCCTGGAGAGAATTCCTGAGCAGCGGCCACGGCGCATCCCTCGCGCTTGTGTGCCTCGCCGTCTGGCTCCACGCGGCCGACAGCCTGATCGTGGCGACGATGCTGCCCGCCATCGTGAACGACATCGGCGGGGCGGCCTATCTCAGCTGGACCGTCTCGATCTACGAGATCGGGTCGATCGTCGCCGGGGCCGCTTCGGCCCTGCTGACGTTACGCTACGGCCTGCGCCTGCCGATGGCCGGCGCCGCGACGGTCTTCGGGATCGGCTGCGGGATGAGCGGCTTGAGCCCCGCGATGGAGGTCCTGCTGGCGGGCCGCGTCTTGCAGGGTCTCGGCGGCGGCGGGCTGGTGGCAATGGGTTTCGTCGCCATCGGCCTGCTCTTCGAACGCCGCTATGTTGCGCGCACGATTGCGGTTGTGTCGGGCTTCTGGGGGCTGTCGGCCTTTCTCGGCCCCCTGATCGGCGGGCTCTTTGTGGAGTTCATGACCTGGCGCGCGGGATTCTGGTTCTTCGCAGTGCAGGCATTCGCCCTTGCCGCATGGATCGCCCTGCGGCGCGATTTCTCCGACGCCGGAAAGGGTGCGACCGACGGACGCTTCCCGGTCTCACGCCTGGCACTCCTGTGCCTCGCTGTCGTCGCCATCTCGGCGGGCGGCGTGCGGGTTGAGGCGCTCCGCTCCACCCTGCTTATCGGCGCGGGCGCATTCTGCCTGATCTGGTTCCTCTGGCGCGACGGGCGCGCGGGTGCGGACCGGCTGCTGCCTGTCGCGCCCTTCGATCCGCGCACGGCAACCGGGGCGACCCTTCTGATGCTGCTGATGATCCCCATGTCGACCATCGCCATCCTCGCCTACGGCCCGCTGCTGATGACCGCCCTGCACGGTGCCTCGGCGCTGGAGGCGGGTTATGTCGTGGCCTGTTCCTCCATCGGCTGGACGCTGACCGCGATCCTTGTCAGCGGCGCGCCGGAACGGCTGGACCGCTTCTGGATCGCGGCAGGCATGGTCATGACAGTCTCGGGCGTCGTGGGATACGTCTATGCCATGCCAGCGGGGCCGCTCTGGCTGATCGCCTTTTTCGCCTTGCTGGAGGGCGGCGGCTTCGGGCTCGCCTATACCTTCATCCTGCGGCGTATCACGCTACTTGTCCCAGCGGAGGAAGTCTCCCGCGTCTCCGGTGCCGTGCCCACGGTGCAGCGCATGGGCTATGCTCTCGGGGCGGCCTACATCGGGGTCGTGGCGAATGCGTCCGGGTTCCTCACGATGGCTCAGGACGGGACGGGAGTGCGGGTGACGCAGATGATTTTCGCCTCCTGCCTGCCCCTTGCCGCGATCGGCCTTCTCGCCATGATCGGGCTGGTGCGACGCTATCCAAAGGACAGGGTGGTCTGACGGATCAGATCAGCAAGCCCGCCGCCCCCTCGTGGCGCAGCAGCGCCACCTTGGTCTCCACCCCGTTGCCACCGGAGAACCCGGTCAGCCCCTTGGCGCCCATGACGCGGTGGCAGGGAATGATCACCGGGATCGGATTGGCCCCGCACGCCCGCCCCACCGTCTGCGCAGGCACGCCGAGGTCGCGGGCAATCTCGCCGTAGGTGCGGGTGAAGCCAAAGGCGATCTCCGACATCGCCGCACAGACGTCGCGCTGAAAGTCGGTGCCCGTCACCCGCAAGGGCAGGTCGAAGGTCGTGAGAGCCCCTGAATCATAAGCCGCCAACTGCGCCGCCGCTTCATCCAGCACGTCGGAGGCGTCCTGCTGCGACACGGCGCCCCAGCGAAGCGCGGTGATCTCTCCCGCCTGCTCCGTCAGGGTCAGGTCGCCGAATTGCGTATGAACGGTGCGCTGTTTCATGCCCCGGATCATGGATCTCGAGGGCGCTCCAGTCGATCCGGTTCCTGCGCTTTTGGCAGAAGGCAGTGCCCCTTCGGCAAGGACGTTTCGATCCCTTACGCCGACCCCAGCCGGATCGGCCCCGTCGCCTTGACCGCATCCACCCTGCGGCCCTTCTGCGTCACCGCGATCTCGCCCCGCGCCGCCATCTGCCCGGCCACGTCGCGAACATCGTCCATCAGCGCCCGCCAGTCCTCCGCCAACGCCCGCGCGACCTCCGAGGGGCAGATCGTCCTGCCCGCCCCTCGCGCGCTCAGTTGCGCCGCGATCTCCGCCTCGATCTCAGTCCGAGACGGCATCGTCGCAGCGCTCGCACAGACCCGCATGCGCGTGGGTGCCCACGTCCGGCAGGACCTTCCAGCACCGCGCGCATTTCTCGCCTTCTGCCTTGGCAAAGATTACCGCAACGCCGTCCGTTTCGGGCATCCGGAACGCCTCCGCCGGGGCGGGGTCGCCCGTCACAGTGATGTCGGAGGTGATCGCCACATCCTCGAAAGACACGCTCTCCAGCGCCGCGCGCTGGTCTGCGTCTGCGACATAGACGAGGGGTGCGGCCTCCAGCGAAGCACCAATCACCTTCTCCGTCCGCTGCACCTCCAACGCCGCCGTCACCACACGCCGCGCCGCCCGCACCTTGGCCCACTTCGCGGCCAGTTCCAGGTCCAGCCAGTCCTTCGGCGTCTCCGGGATATCCACCAGATGCACCGATGAATCTTCCCCCGGGAACCGTTCCAGCCAAACCTCTTCCATCGTGAAGACCATCACCGGCGCCAGCCATGTCGTGAGCCGGTGGAACAGGATGTCCAGCACCGTGCGCGCCGACCGCCGCCGCAATGTGTCGCCGTCGCAGTACAGCGCGTCCTTGCGGATGTCGAAATAGAAGGCGCTGAGGTCGGCGGCGCAGAAATTGTGGATGGCGGCATACACCCCCGTCCAGTCGTAGCTCGCCACCGCGCCGCGGATC
>JBBSJO010000287.1:0-4336 GCA_038257185.1 Rhodobacterales bacterium
GATGGGTATCTTCGCCTCAAGCCATTTGGCCAGCTTGCGACGTTCTTCGAGGTTCAGGTGAGGGTAGAAGCGTCCCATTGATCAACTCCATGCAATACTCTGTTTTGATACAGAATTTGCACTTCATTTGTGAATCCACCACCACCCCATACCAATACTTATAATCAGTATTATGTAACTGAAATGGTCGCCCAGAGGCCGTTCAGCCTTACCCCAGCGCGTATCCGGCGCCGCGCACGGTGCGGATCACATCTGCGCCCCCGTGCTGCGTCAGGGCCTTGCGCAGCCGCGCGATGTGGACGTCGACTGTACGCGTGTCGACATAGATGTCGCGGCCCCAGACGTGGTCCAGCAACTGGTCGCGGCTGAACACCCGGCCGGGTTTCTCCAGCAGCGTCACCAGCAAGCGGTACTCCGTCGGTCCCAGCTTCAGTTCCTGATCGGCACGGTTCACGCGGTGGCGTTCGGGATCGAGCGTAATGTCCTCGAAGGTCAGCGCGCCCCCTGCCGCTGCGGGCCGCGTGCGGCGCAGCTGGGTGCGGACGCGCGCCATGAGTTCGCGAAGGGAATATGGTTTGATTACATAATCATCCGCACCGGTTTCCAGCCCGCGCACGGTATCGACTTCCTCGGACCGCGCCGAGAGCATGATGATCGGAATATGCCGCGTGTCCTCGCGGGTCTTGAGCTGGCGGCAGACCTCGATGCCACTCATCAGCGGCATCATCCAGTCGAGGATCACGAGGTCCGGCAGCGCCTCGGCCACCAGCAGCATCGCTTCCTCGCCGTTCTCGGCCCGGCGCACCGCAAAGCCTTCGGACTCGAGGTTGTAGGCCAGAACCTCACGCTGCGCCGGCTCGTCCTCCACCAGCAGAACCTGCGGCTGTGTAATCGACATATCCTTCACGCCTTTGACAACACTGAGGTTTCATCCGCCTTCGGGCGCGCCTCTTCGGGGTGTTCGCCGGTGACGAGATAGACCACCTGTTCGGCAATCGACGTGACGTGATCGCCCATGCGTTCCACGTTCTTGGCGATGAAATGCAGGTGCATGCAGGCGGTTATGTTGCGCGGATTCTCCATCATGAAGGTCAGGAATTCGCGGAAGAGCGCGTTGTACATCTGGTCCACGTCCTCATCGCGCGCGATCACGTCGCCCGCGAGTTCCGCGTCTCGCTGGATATAGGCATCCAGCGCATCCTTGAGCATCCCTTCGACGACCTTTGCCATACGGCGGATGGCGCCCGTGCTGTCACTGACAGGTGCCAGCTGCGACAGGACGCCCGTGCGCTTGGCCATGTTCTTGGAGTAATCCCCGATCCGCTCCAGATTGGCGCTGATCTTGATGACGCTGAGGATCAACCGAAGATCAATGGCGGTCGGGGCGCGGAGAGCGATGACGCGGGCGGCGCGTTCGTTGATGAGATCTTCGAGCGCGTCGATCGCCTTGTCGGCACCGCGGACCTGATCGGCCAGCTCCTCGTCGCGGGTCTCCAACGACTGCGCACCAAGGCGGATGGCGTCTTCCACCAGTCCGCCCATCTTCATGATCTGCGCCTGAATACCTTCGAGATCGCGGTCAAAGGCTGATGCAATATGTTGATCCGACATAATTTTATCCAATACGGCCAGTGATGTAGGATTCGGTGCGCGGGTCTTCGGGCGTCGTGAAGATCTTGTCCGTGTCCCCGAATTCGACCAGGTTCCCGAGGTGGAAGAAGGCCGTCTTCTGGCTCACGCGGGCGGCCTGCTGCATGGAGTGCGTGACGATCACGACCGAAAAATTCTTGCGCAACTCGTCGATCAATTCCTCCACCTGCGCTGTCGCGATGGGATCGAGCGCGGAACAGGGTTCGTCCATCAGCAGAACTTCCGGCTCGGTGGCCACGGCGCGGGCGATGCAGAGCCGTTGCTGTTGGCCGCCGGAAAGGCCGGTGCCGGGCGCGTGCAGCCGGTCCTTCACTTCGTTCCAGATCGCCCCGCGTTTCAGAGCGCGTTCGACGATCTCGTCGAGTTCCGTCTTGTTGCGGGCCATGCCGTGAATGCGGGGCCCATAGGCGACGTTGTCGTAGATCGACTTGGGAAACGGGTTCGGCTTCTGGAACACCATGCCGACCTTGGCGCGCAACTGCACCGGGTCGACGCTGCGGTCATAGATGTCCTCGCCGTCGATGCGTATGTCGCCGGTCACGCGGCAGATATCAATTGTGTCGTTCATCCTGTTGATACAACGCAGGAAAGTGGATTTCCCGCAGCCCGAGGGGCCGATGAAGGCGGTGACGGTCTTGTCCTCGATGTCCACCGACACGTCCTTGATGGCGTGTGTATCGCCGTAATAGACCTGCACGTCGCGGGCCGCGATCTTGATCGGCAAAGTGGTCACATCTAGCTCCGAAGTTACGTTGTCTTTCATTGTCTTGTCGTCCTTTCTTACCAGCGCCGCTCGAACCGGCGACGCAGCAGGACTGCGATGGCGTTCATGGTGATCAGGAACACGAGCAGGATGATGATACCGCCCCAGGCGCGTTCGTAAAAGGCCGGGTCGGCGCGTTTCGCCCATTCGTAGATCTGGGCGGGCATGGCGGAGTTCGGGGCGAGCAGCCCGGAGGCGATGCTGTCGGGCGCGTTTGAGGCGATGAAGCCCACCATGCCGATCAGCAGCAGGGGTGCGGTTTCGCCAAGCGCCTGTGCCAGACCGATGATGGTACCCGTCAGGATACCGGGTGCGGCGAGGGGCAGGACGTGGTGGAACACCGACTGCATCTTGGAGGCCCCTACCCCCAGTGCCGCGTCGCGGATCGAAGGCGGCACGGATTTCAGCGAGGCGCGGGTGGAGATGATGATCGTCGGCAGGGTCATCAGTGTCAGCACCAATCCACCCACCAGCGGCGCGGAGTTCGGCAGGTGCATGTAGTTGATGAAGACCGCGAGGCCCAGAATACCGAAAACGATGGAGGGCACGGCAGCGAGGTTTGAGATGTTCACCTCGATCACGTCGGTGATCCAGTTCTTCGGCGCGAATTCCTCAAGGTAGATGGAGGCCGCAACGCCGATGGGCAGCGCGAGGATCAGCACCACCAGCATCATGAAGAACGACCCAACCATCGCCACGCCCATGCCGGCCGCCTCTGGTCGCGCGTCGGAGGCGTCTGAGCCGGTGATGAAGTCGAGGTTGAAGCGCTTGCGCAAACTCCCGTCGGCCACCAGCGCATCCACGAGATCAAGCTGGGCCGCGTTGATGTTCTTGTCGTTGGCAATGCTTTCGCGCGTGACACGCCCCTTGAGATAGCCGTCGACTCGGCTGTTGGTCAGGAAGTTGAACTCGACATTGGTGCCGATAAGTTCCGGATTGGCGAGCACGAAGTTGCGCAACTGTGCTGCGGCGTCCTTGGACAGGATGTCTGCCATTGCCTTGGGCTTCAGATCGGTCGTGATCCCGGCCTGCGCCACCTTCGCTTCCAGCGCCGCGTTCATCAATGGCGCGTAGCCGAAGGTGGAGACCTTCTTGATCTCCTCGATATCGCGGTTGCCGTTCTTGTCGAGCTTGTCGGCCAGCAGTTGCACCGGAAGGGTCACGAAGGTCTGCTGGAATGCGCCCGTGCCCTTGGAAATGATGGTGAAGAGCAGTATCAGCAGCATCAGCAGGCCGATGCCTATGGCGATGATACCATAAAGCTTGAAGCGGCTTTCGGCGGCGTTGCGGCGTTTCGTGCGCTTGTCCTGGATCAGCAGGGATCCCTTGGGGTTGGCCATGTCGGTCATTCGTACTGCTCCCGGTATTTGCGCACGATGTAGAGCGCCAGGACATTCAGCCCCAGTGTCAGCACGAAGAGCGTCAGCCCCAGTGCGAAGGCCACCAGCGTTTCGGGCGAGGCGAAATCGGTATCGCCGGTCAGCTGGCTTACGATGCGGGTGGTGATGGTCGTCATCGCCTCAAGTGGGTTGCCCGAGATGCGGGCGATGGCCCCTGCCCCCAGCACCACGATCATCGTCTCGCCGATGGCGCGGGAGGCCGCGAGGAGAATGGCGCCGACGATGCCCGGCAGAGCGGCAGGCAGCACCACCTGTCGGATCGTTTCGGAGTGCGTGGCGCCAAGGCCGAAGGAGCCGTCGCGCAGGCTCTGCGGGACCGCATTGATGATGTCGTCCGACAGAGAGGACACGAAGGGGATCAGCATGATGCCCATGACGAGACCGGCAGTCAGCACGGAAGTCGCCCCACTCATCCAGTCGACGCCAAGTAGCCCCTGATCGCCGCGCCCGAAGATGTTCACAAGGAAGGGTCCCACGGTCAGCAGCGCGAAGAGGCCGTAGACGATGGTGGGAATGCCGGCGA
>JBBSJO010000288.1:0-4310 GCA_038257185.1 Rhodobacterales bacterium
CCGTTCTACGATCACGCGGGCCCGCGCGACACGCTGGCGAAGTGGGCGGAGAACAAGGGCGAAGACGGTGTCGCGGCTTACTGGGTGGAAAAGAACCGAGAAACCATCGACGGTCTACCCACGCATATCCTGGCCGATGAGGATGCCTGACCCGTACCTGGATCAAATCACCGCCCTCGCCGATCCCGCCCGCGCAGTGGAAATGCGCAAGTATCACAAGGCCGAGCGCGTCTACCTCGGCCTCACCAACCCGCAGATCAACGACCTCACGGCTGAGTGGCGGAAGGCAATCGACACCGAAACCCGTGTGGATCTTGCCGACCGGCTCTGGCAGACAGACATCTTCGAGGCGCGCGTTGCCGCCGCAAAACTCCTGACACAGGCGCGAATCCGCCCCGACGACGTTGCCGCATGGCGGCTGATCGCCTCCTGGACCCCGGATTTCGACAGTTGGGCCATTGCCGATCACGCCAGCATGGCGGGCCAGAAACGCCTCGTCGCCGATCCCACCCGCCTGGACGAGGTCGAGCGCTGGATCGCCTCCGATCACATGTGGACCCGCCGCGCCGCCTTGGTCTGCACCCTGCCCTGGACCAAGCAGAACCACCCCAAACCCGAAGAACTGGCGGCCCGCGACCGCATCCTCGGCTGGTGCGCGTCCCTTGCGAGCGACCATCAATGGTTCATTCAGAAAGGCATCGGCTGGTGGCTGCGCGAACTGTCCAAACACGACCCCGACCGCACCCGCGCCTTCGTGGAAACCCACGGCACCCGGCTCAAACCCTTCGCCGCCAAGGAAGCGATGCGCGTCATCACCCCGCGCTGACCATTCCCTTCTTTTTGGCCTTAAATATTCCCGGGGGCGCAGCCAAAGGCTGCGGGGGCAGCGCCCCCGACCACGCCCGCCACGCCGATCAACTGTCGGCGGAGACCTCAACCTCGGTCAGATCCGTCAGCGAGACCCCGATCAGCCGCATCGCCGCCAGCGACATCTGGCTGCCGGCCGTTGCAGGCCCATCCAGCGGGATCAGCGTCACCAAAGCAGACTGCCCCGTCGCCGGGTTGGCCACGCGGCCCTGCGTATCTGTCTGCACCAGCGGCGTCTTGAGCCAAAGCCCCGGTTCTGTCGGGCTACCCAGAGAGACAACGGTCCTGCCCAATACGGACGACGGCGCGCCCGGTGCCGCGGTCGCTGCGGCGCGCTGTTCCGCCGTAGTGGTGTCCAGCGCCTCGGCGGTGCGCGCAGCGGCAGGGGGCGGCGGTGCGGCGGTGGCCGGGCTCAGCGTCGTGCCGGACATATCGGTCGTGCCAGTGACAAAGGGATCGGCGGGTGCAGCGCCAGCGCGGTTGCGCTTGCCGAAGTCCAGGCCCAACCGGTCCGCCACGCCGCAACCCGCGACGCCAAGGACCAGCAGTGATGTGATGAGAATGCGCTTCATCCCGCCAACCTAGACGGCAAGCCACCGCTCAGCAATCTCCCAAATGCCGCTTGCCTGCGTGTCGGCGGGTGATTACCTATGAGGCATGAATGCCCCCCTGATCGACCCTTTCGCCCGCGCGATCACTTACCTGCGCGTCTCCGTCACGGACCGCTGCGACTTTCGCTGCGTCTACTGCATGTCGGAGAACATGACTTTCCTGCCCAAGAAGGACCTGCTAACGCTGGAGGAACTGGACCGGCTCTGCACCAACTTCGTGGACCTCGGCGTGCAGAAGCTGCGTATCACCGGCGGTGAGCCCCTCGTGCGGCGCGGGATCATGACCTTCTTCGACGCGATGACCCGGCATCTGGACAACGGCGCGCTGAAGGAGCTGACGCTGACCACCAACGGCAGCCAACTCGAACGTTTCGCAGATGACCTTTATGCCGCAGGCGTGCGCCGCGTGAATATCTCGCTCGACACGCTAGACGACGCGAAGTTCGCCGAGATCACGCGCTGGGGCCGCCTGCCGCAGGTGCTGCGCGGTGTGGATGCCGCCCAGAAGGCGGGGCTGCGCGTCAAGATCAACGCGGTGGCGCTGAAGGGCTTCAACGAGGAAGAACTTCCCGCGATCACGCGCTGGTGCGCTGAACGCGGCATGGACCTGACCTGGATCGAGGTCATGCCGATGGGTGACATCGGCAACGAGGATCGTCTGGGCCAGTACTGGTCCCTGCGCGATGTCCGCGCGCGCTACGCCGAGCATTACGCCGTCACCGACCTCACTGAGCGCACCGGCGGACCTGCCCGCTATGTGCGGCTGGAGGAGACGGGCCAGAAGATCGGCTTCATCACCCCGCTCAGCCATAATTTCTGCGAAAGCTGCAACCGGGTGCGGATCACCTGCACGGGGGAGATCTACATGTGTCTCGGGCAGGAGGACGTGGCCGACCTGCGTGCCCCGCTGCGCGCACACCCGACCGACGACGCACCGTTGCAGGAGGCCATCCGGGCCGCCATCGACCGCAAGCCCAAGGGTCACGACTTCGACTACTCGCGCCAGCGCGCCGATGGCCAGATGCCGCGTCACATGAGCCACACGGGCGGCTAAGCGCGCCCCGTGTCGGCCCCCCTTCCCTACAAGGCCTGGGTCGCGGCCAGCATGCTGCTGGTGCCGTTCGCCGCATGGTCCCAGACCCGCAAACTGCGCCGCGCGGGCGTTTCTGTCGACCGCGCTCACGAAAAGCTTGGCCATGCCACGATACGTCGGGAGGGCAGCGGTCCCCTGATCTGGTTTCACGCCGCTTCGGTGGGCGAGAGCCTGTCGGTCCTGGCGCTGATCACCCGGATGGGTGCGGTCCTTCCCGACGCGCGCTTCGTGATCACCTCGGGCACTGCGACCTCCGCCCAGTTGATCGCCCGCCGGATACCGCCCCGCGCGGTCCACCAGTTCGCTCCGCTCGACGCCCCCGGCCCCATCGGGCGCTTCCTGAAACACTGGCGTCCCGATGCGGCGATCTTCGTGGAAAGCGAGCTTTGGCCGCAGATGCTGCGCCGCACCCATGGCCGTGGCACGCGCATGGCGCTGGTCAACGCGCGGCTCTCGCAGACCTCCCTGAAGCGCTGGGGCAAGCTTCCGCAGACGGCACGTTACCTGCTCGGCGTCTTCGACCTGATCCTGACCCAGAACGACGCGATGGCGGAGGCGATGGTGGCACTTGGCGCGCCACCCGACCGCGTGGCGCGGGGCCTCAACCTCAAGTCGATGGCGGGCCCCCTGCCGATGGATGAGGACACGCTTTACGAGGCCCGCGCGGCGCTGGGGCACCGTCCGGTCTGGATCGCCTCCTCGACGCATCCGGGCGAAGAGAAGGTAGTGCTTGAGGCACACAAGACGCTGCTGGAACGCTGGCCCGACCTTTGCCTGATCCTGGCTCCCCGCCACCCGGAACGGGGGGATGAACTGGCGACGCTTATCTCCGAAGCGGGTCTGGACATGAGACGCCGCACGACGGGGGATGCACCGGGCGGTCAGGTTTACCTCGCCGACACACTGGGGGAACTGGGCACCTGGTATGCGCTGAGCCGCATTGTCTTTCTCGGCGGCTCGCTGCTGCCCATCGGCGGGCATAACCCTTTCGAGGTCGCGCAAGCCGGGGCCGCCGTCGTGTCCGGCACCCATGTCGCCAACTTCACCGAAACCTTCGCCGCGATGGAGGATGCCGGGGCGGCGCGGACGGTAACCGGACCCGAGGAGCTGGCGACACGGGTCGCGCACTGGCTTTCAGACGATGACGCCCGGGAAAAGGCAGCCGCAGCCGCGCAAGACTTCGCGGCGGGGCAGACCGACCTGCTGGACGGCATCGCCACCCGCCTGATCGCCGCACTGGGTCTCGGTGACGATGGCTGAACTCTACGTCACCAATTACAATCCACATTTCACTGGCGTCTCCGCCACCGCCGCCAACGTGCTCCGTCAGCAGGTCGGGCGCTACGACACCGCGCTCGTGGGCCAACCCCTGCCCGGCTGTCCTGTCCCCCTCACACGCGCCGCAGCGCATCTTGCCTCCCGTACAGCCCCGCCCAACAAGCCCTTCGCCATCTGGCACGTGCGCCGCAATCCGGAGATGCTGAGCGCGCTTTGGCTGCGCGACGTCCGCCGCGCGCCGATCCGCATCGTCTTCACCTCCGCCGCCCAGCGGCTGCATTCGGCCTGGCCGCGCTGGCTGATCTCGCGGATGGATGCGGTGATCGCCACCACCGACAAGGCCGCGGCCTTTGTGCCAAACGTCCGCGCGGTGGTCCCGCACGGCGTGGATACCGACGTATTCACGCCCGCCCCGGACCGCACCGCCGCATGGTCTGCCCTCGGATATGGCGGCACTCACG
>JBBSJO010000289.1:0-4292 GCA_038257185.1 Rhodobacterales bacterium
ATAACGATCAAATTACATAAATTGACATCTCCATACCAGTTCTGTCATGTCGTTCCATGCAGGACCTCATCAGTCGCCTGAAATGGCGGCATCTTCGGCTGATCTGTGCCATCGACGAACACGGGCAGCTCTCCATTGCGGCAGAGCGGCTGTCGATCACCCAGCCCGCCGCCTCGCGCATGTTGGCGGAGGTGGAGGCAATGGTCGGCCAGCCGCTTTTCGACCGTCACCCCAAGGGGATGGTTCCGACCGCCATCGCCCGCGTGCTTGTCCGCCATGCCGGGAGCCTGCTGCGGGGGTTGGCGGCCACGGCAGACGAAGTCTCCGCCTTTGGGTCGGGCAAGACCGGCACGGTGCGTGTGGGCTCTGTCACCGGTGCGGCGGTGGCCTATGTGGTGCCGGCGATACAGGCGCTCAAGCAGGAAGCCGAAGGGGCGGAGGTTTATGTCGACGTCGGCCCCAGCGATACGCTGATGGAGGGGTTGTTGAGCGGCGAGACGGATTTCATTCTCTCGCGCATTCCGGGCAAGCTGGACGCACGGCGATTCGAGGTGATGCAGGGACGTGTGGAGACGCTGGAGTTCCTCGTCCGTGCCGACCACCCGCTGACAAAGATCGCGCAGTCGACGATCCGGGATGTTGCGGGCTACGGCTGGGTCGCGCAGTCCTCCGGCACGCCGATGCGACAGGCCCTGGAGGATGCGTTCTTTACGCACAACATGGCGTTGCCGGACGAGATCGTGAACACCACGTCGTTGCTGGTGATGATCGCCTATCTGCAAACCTCCGATTTTGTGTCCCCGGTATCGAGCGAGGTCGCGGACCTGATCGGGCGGACCGGGGCAGGGCGGATGAAGACGGTGACCCTGCGCCAGACGATCGTGATCGCTCCCTATCACCTGATCCAGCGGCGCGAAGACACGGCGAGTCCGCTGGCGCAGAGGTTGAGGGATCTGGTTCTGGCGGCGCTGTCGGCGGGGCCGGGGTGAGGGATCCCGGGACTTCTCAGAAGTGTCGCGTCCAGCCTCAGGCCGAACTGCCCCCATCACGCCGCAGGCGTGCTTTCAGCACGGCGGCAGGGGCTGACTTCCGTGGCAACCATCGTCGTGGACGGAAAGCTACTCCAGCAAAACTGGTATCGTGATCGGCCCGCGGAACCCGAACCCCCGCCAGACCACCTTGTCCAGATCGGGGATCGACATGTTGGGGAACCGCTCGAACAGGATCGGCAGCATTACCTGACCCACCGCGCGCCGCGCGACATGCGTGCCCTGACAGAAGTGCGGCCCATTGCCGAAGGCCTGATGCGGCTGCTTCTCGCGGTAGACATCGAAATCCTCACCGTTGCCATAGACCTCCTCGTCCCGGCAGGCGCTCGCCTGAATGGTCATCACCGTGTCGCCCTTGGGGATCAGGTAGCCGCGAATTTCGGTATCGTCCATCACCAGTCGCGAGGACACCTGAATGGGCGCGACCCAGCGCACCGCTTCCTCGAAGGCCTTTACCCAGTCGTCGTTGCGCTTGACCTCCTCCAGCTGGTCGGGATTTGTCAGCAACCCGTAAACGATGGTGTTCAGCGCGTCGCGCGGTTCGTTGATGCCGCCGCCAATGGCGATCTTGATGTTGGAATAGATCTGCGAGGACTCTATCGGGTCGGGGTCATTCAGCATGACCGACAGGGCCGAATTGTTCGGCGCTGCGCGGTGCCTGTCCTGCAACCTGTCCATCAGCGCGTTCATCTCCAGGTTCGCCCGATCGGACCGGGCAAAGGGCTCATCCCGCCAGCCGAAATTCCCCGCCCCGTCGATCAGCGCCTGCGACCAGCGCTGCATCTCGTCGTCCGTCGCTTCCTCCAGCCCCAACAGGACAGCCAGCCCCCGCGCGGCATAAGGCCCCGCCAGCGCCGGGAAAAGGTCCACGATCTCTCCCTTTGGCAACCTTGCCACATATTCCTCTGCGATCTGCGCGTAGCGCGGCATCCATTCGTTCTGAATCACCTTCGGGGAAAACGCAGGGGCCATCGCCATGCGCTCGCGCTTGTGGGTCTCTCCGTCCTTGCGCATCAGAGTATGCGCCTGGAAGGCCCGCTTCATGGGCGTGTTGGGATCGTCGGAGCTGAAAATTTCCGGCGTGTCCTTCACGTATTTCGTGTCGGCAGCCTTGGTCAGCAAGGTCCGTCCCACCGACTTGACCCGCAGGACCGGTGCCTCGGCCCGCAGGCGACGGTAGATTGGATAGGGGTCCCGATCCAGTTGATCGAGGGTGATCGTCTCATCGAGAGGAGCAAGCGAAGCCATATCGAACCTTTCTGAAACTGCGGCCCGGTGCGGCCATCCCGCACCGGGTCACCCGTTCATTCACATGTGAAGCTGCCCGCTGAAGACGGATCGCTGCCAGTATAGCGCGCGACCTGTGGTGCGGGGCAGAGCGGGCGCGAGGCACCGGCGAGCGAGGCCGGCAGGTCTCGGTTGTCCGCCCGGCTCGTGGACGTAATCGGTCCCGGTGCCGCGCCTTCCTCAATCCAGTCGACGAGTGCAGTGAACATGTCAAAACCGTCAAGCGTGGGGCCGCCCGAACAATGCGTCATGCCGGGCACCGGATAATACTTCACAAAGTCCGCCGCCGCCCCGCCATTGTTGGTGTTCAGCCTGTCGTACCAGGCCATCGTGTCATTGGCAGAGAATACCGGGTCGGAGACCCCGTGGAAGACGATCATCTTGCCGCCCGATCCCTTGAAGTCCGCCAGATCGGGGTTGTCTGCGCCCGGCGGCGTCATCACTTCCATCGCTGATTCCGGGAATTCCGGTGTGGTGGCATAGATCTCGTCCGCCCGTGCGGCAAGGTCGAAGTCCTTCAGGAACCCCTCCAGCGCGTCAGGATCGCCTGCGACTTCCGTGGGCGGCGTGGTGAAGATCTGCGCCAGCGAGGCCGCCCCCATCACCGCGATGATCGGCTTCTTGCCCCAGGGCGGGATCGGGCTTTCCAGCTTCCAGAAGCGCCAGCCGCCGCCCGAAATGCCAGTGTCCCAGGGGAAGGTGCTGTAGACCGGGGCTGCATCCGTGGCGCTACCTGCGTGGATTGTCGTGAGCGCCGTGACCTGTTCGGGCTTGAGGCAGGCCGAATTCTGCCCGTCCTTGCACGTCAGGGACGCAGGATCGAAGGCCGCTTGACAGGCTGCGGTGTCCATCACCAGCCCGTCCTCCAACCCGTCGAGCGCGTCGCAGGATTGCCGGATGCCGTCCGATACCGCCATCAGATCCTCGGGACTGAATGCCGTCGCGAGATCTCTCGTCACCGCCGTCAGCGCCTGCACGTCCACTGCGTGCTGCAAGGCTGCCTTGGGCAGGTTGTAACCCGGCGCGCCAATCAGCAAGCCGTCGAAGTCACCGTACATCCGCACCGCCGCGACCATCGCGTGGCGGCCCCCATTGGAACAGCCAACCCCAAAGGAATGGCCGATGCCGCGATCATAGTAATCTTCCACCATCCGCCGCGCGATCGGGTCCAGCAGCGCGACGGCCTTGTACCCATACATCTGCCGCGCCTCGAAATCGAAGCCGAAGCGCGCGCCGCCGGCAAGGCCCGCATCCTGTACCGCCTTGCCGTCATGGCCAGCGTCCGAGGACACGACCGCATAACCGCGTTCCAACGGCGTCTGGTCTCCCGTTCCGGCCGCCATCCCGCCATTGGCCGGCTTCACCTCGCCATCGTTGCCGCCGTTGAACTGGTGGACGAAGTCGCCGTTCCACTCATCCGGCAGGGCCAGTTCGAACCGCAGCGCATAGGGACGACCATCCGCCCCCGTCCGCTCAGCCATCACCGCCCGGATACGGCACTGCGCGGCGGGGCTGTCCTCGCCCTTCGCTACCATGGCGACCTCCGTGAACGTGACTCCGCTCAGTTCGAAAGCCTCTGGCGTCAGCCCGTCGCAGGCCATCTGCGCCTGTGCACCCGTGGCGCTGCCCATCAGCAGCGCGGCCAGAACATATGTCTTCGGTGTCATTAACTTCCTCCCAGAGATGACGTCTTTCAATCGCGCTATGTCAGACTGTCTCTCCCAACAGCCGCAGCGCGTTTTCCTTCAGGATCAGCGGGCGCACCTCGTCCTTGAAGGGGGCCGCCTCGAAATCCGCAAGCCAGCGGTCGGGGGTGATCGCGGGCCAGTCCGAGCCGAAGAGCATCTTCTTCTTCAGGATCGAGTTGGCGTAGCGGATAAAGGTTTCGGGGAAATACTTCGGCGACCAGCCCGACATGTCGTAATAGACGTTGGGCTTGTGCTGGGCGACCGCCAG
>JBBSJO010000290.1:0-4257 GCA_038257185.1 Rhodobacterales bacterium
TCGGTCGGGCTGGTTTCCATCGTCATGGCCGTGCTGA
Organism: Rhodobacterales bacterium; assembly: GCA_038257185.1. Classification (GTDB taxonomy): domain Bacteria; phylum Pseudomonadota; class Alphaproteobacteria; order Rhodobacterales; family Rhodobacteraceae; genus Sulfitobacter. Next base: position 38 of record JBBSJO010000290.1, read on the forward strand.
AGGTGGGCGGCATCGCGCTGTTCGGTGTTACCGCGCTTTGGGCCAGCGGTCTGTCGCTCGAGGCGACGGGGGGTGACGCGGGCGCCACCGGGTTCCTGGCATCGGTCGCGCTGTCGATTCTCGCCTTCAAGGGCTTCACCACGATCACCAACAGTGGCGCCGAGATCACCAAGCCACATCAAAACGCGGGACGGGCCATCGTCCTGTCCATCGCGATCTGCGTGGTCGTCTACCTGCTTGTTGCCTTCGCAGTCGGCTCCAGCCTGCCGCCCGATCGCATAGTGGCGGCCAAGGACTACGCGCTGGCCGAAGCCGCCCAGCCCGCCCTCGGACAGACCGGCTTCTACCTGACGGTGGCGCTGGCGCTGGTCGCCACGGCGTCGGGTCTGATCGCCAGCGTGTTTGCGGTCTCGCGGATGCTGGCAATGCTGACCGACATGAAGATGATCCCACACAGCCATTTCGGGATGCCGGGTACGATCAAGGACCATTCACTCGTCTACACCGTCGTGATCGCGGGCTTCCTGACGGTCTTCTTCGACCTCAGCCGCATCGCCTCGCTTGGGGCGTTCTTCTATCTGGTGATGGACATCATCATCCATTTGGGCGTGTTCCGGCATCTGCGCGAGGAGATCGGCGCCCGGGGCTGGGTGCTGCTGACGGCTATCTTCCTCGATGCCGTGGTGCTGGCCGCCTTCGCCGTGATGAAGGGACAGTCCGACCCGCTGATCGTCGTGATCGGCATCGTCGGCATGGCGCTCGTGTTCCTCTTCGTGCGGATTTTCCTCGCGCGCAATCCGGTCAGGAAAGACTCTCACGATGACCATTGAGAAATCGCTTGAGCTTCCAACGACTGGAAGCCTTAGGCTGAGAAACAACTGAAAGGCGGCCACGTCATGGACCTCGATCACCCTCACACGGCACCCAACATTCCGGCGGGAACGGAGACGGCCAAGGACCCGGTCTGCGGGATGACGGTCGCGGTCAAGCCCGACGGGCGACATGCGGAGTTCGGAGGCGAGACCTTCCACTTTTGCTCGGAGAAATGCCAGACGAAATTCAAGGATGACCCTTGGCACTACGCATCAGGCCGCGCCACAGGGGTGAAGAAGGCCGCGCCCGCGGAGGTACAGTATACCTGCCCGATGCACCCCGAAATCGTCCGCGACGCGCCGGGGCCTTGCCCGATCTGCGGCATGGCGCTGGAGCCGATGGTGCCATCCGACGAACCCAGCGACGAGCTGACCGACTTCACGCGAAGGATGTGGATCTCGGCGGCAGCTGCGGTACCGCTGATTGTCCTCACGATGGGCGGGTTGGTCGGCCTGCCGGTGCGCGACTGGATCGGACACCGGACTGCCAGCTATCTCGAGTTCCTACTCGCCACGCCAGTTGTCCTTTGGGCGGCGCTGCCGTTCTTCAAGCGCGGCTGGGACTCAGTGGTGAACCGGTCGCCCAACATGTGGACGCTGATCAGCCTCGGGGTTGGGGCGGCCTACCTTTACTCGATCTTCGCGACGTTCCTGCCGGGCCTCTTCCCCGAACAATACCGAATGGGCCATGGGGTCGGCACCTATTTTGAAGCGTCGGTGGTGATCGTGGCGCTGGTGTTCGTCGGCCAGGTGCTGGAACTTCGAGCGCGCGAACGCACCGGCGACGCGATCCGCGCGTTGCTGGACCTCGCGCCTAAGACCGCGCGGCGCATCCTGCCGGACGGCACCGAATACGACGCGCCGCTGGAAAACATCATGGAGGGCGACAGCCTTCGCGTGCGCCCTGGCGATGCGGTCCCGGTGGACGGGACGGTGATCGAAGGGCGGTCTTCCTTGGACGAAAGCATGCTGACGGGCGAATCGATGCCGGTCGAAAAGGGTCCGGGTGACGCGGTGACCGGGGCCACCATCAACAAGAACGGCAGCCTCGTCATCGAGGCGGGCAAGGTCGGCTCCGACACGGTGCTGGCACAGATCGTCGCCATGGTGTCGAACGCCCGCCGGTCGCGGGCCCCGATTCAGGGAATGGCCGACCGCGTTGCGGCCGTCTTTGTGCCCACCGTGGTTGGCGTGGCAATCCTTGCCTTCGTCGTGTGGATGATCTTCGGACCCGAACCGGCGCTGGTCTTCGCGATCGCCTCGGCCGTTTCCGTCCTGATCATCGCCTGTCCCTGTGCGCTTGGCCTCGCCACGCCGATCTCGATCACTACGGCTGCCGGGCGCGGCGCGCAGGCGGGCGTGCTGATCAAGGATGCCGAGGCGCTTGAGCGCATGGCCAGCGTCGATACGCTGATCGTGGACAAGACCGGCACCCTCACCATGGGCAAGCCCAAGCTGACCGATACGGTGGTGCTGGGGGATGTGGCCGAGGCGCACCTGCTGTCGCTGGCCGCCGCTCTTGAACGCGGGTCCGAACACCCGCTAGCGGAAGCGATCGTCGAGGGCGCCGAAGCGGCGGGTGCCGCACGGCAAGAGGCCACCGATTTCGAGGCGGTCACCGGCAAGGGTGTGCGTGGCCAGATCGGGGGACACGCTGTCGCCCTCGGCAACGCGGCTATGATGCAGGAACTGGCGCTGGACACAGGCACCGCCGAGACAAAAGCCGACGCCCTGCGCGCCGAGGGTAAGACGGCGATGTTCATCGCGGTTGATGGAGCGCTGGCGGGCATCGTGGCCGTGGCCGACCCCATCAAGGACAGCACCGCGCAAGCGATCAAGGAACTCCACGCGCAGGGGCTGCGCGTCATCATGGCAACAGGCGACAACGAGCGCACCGCGCAGGCGGTGGCGGGCAAACTCGGCATCGACGAGGTACGCGCAGGTATTCTACCCGAGGCCAAGAAGGACCTGATCGACCAGTTGCGCCGCGAGGGCCACAAGATCGCCATGGCGGGCGACGGGGTGAATGACGCCCCCGCGCTGGCTGCCGCAGACGTCGGCATCGCCATGGGCACCGGGGCCGACGTGGCGATGGAAAGCGCGGGGATCACCCTGTTAGGCGGCGACCTGATGGGCATCGTGCGCGCTCGCAAACTGGCGCGGGCGACCCTGCGCAACATCAAGCAGAACCTGTTCTTCGCCTTCGCCTACAACACGCTTGGCGTGCCGATCGCGGCGGGGCTGCTCTACCCTGTGACCGGGCTTCTGCTCTCGCCGATGATCGCTGCGGCCGCGATGAGCTTGTCCTCGGTTTCGGTGATTTCCAACGCGCTGCGGCTGCGGCGAGTCGATCTTTGACCGTTCAGAAATATGACTAGCCAGAAAAGGAAAACCTGATGACCCAAGATGTACTTTCGCGCCGTATGATCCTGATTGGCGGGACGGCTTTGGTGGTGGGATCGCCCCTGAGGTCACTGGCGCAGGGCGCCGGACCGGCGATCCATGTAATGAAGGATCCGAACTGCGGCTGCTGTACTGCCTGGATTGATATCCTCGAAAACGCGGGGTTCACTGTGACGACCGAGGCAAGCGCGGGGACCCTGTTAATGCGCTACAAGTCAGAGAACGGCATTCCGCCGGAGATGATATCCTGCCATTCGGGCCGCATCGATGGCTATATGATCGAGGGCCATGTACCGGTCGCCGACATATCCCTTCTGCTGGAAGCGCGTCCCGACGCTGTGGGCCTTGCGGTCCCCGGCATGCCCTACGGCTCACCCGGAATGGGATCGGAAAGCGCGCGTGAAGCGTATGAGGTGTTCCTCATCCGGCACGACGGTTCGACCGAAGTTTTCAGCAGCTATCCGGCAGCGTGAGCCCGGATAGGCGGACACGAAACCCGTTGAAGGTCGGCAGTTCGGGGCTCGCACGCTAGAGAGAAAAGCGTCTTTGTTGGCGAGGGAGAACGCAAGGTCGGCGAGGTTGGTCTTTCCGAGCGCTGGAAGCATTTTTGCGGCGGCATAATGAAGCATGCCATCGCCTTGGCGGCGATCACCAACCAGACCGTGAACAGCTTGAGTGGATCAATGCGCCGCGCACCACGTCGGGTGCGACCTGTGCACCTAACACGGTGACTTGGACGGGCAACACCCGCACGCGGTAAACCGTATTATTACATAAAAAAGATTACAGGTATCACGCTCTGCTCACGGTGGATTCACAAATGAAGTGCAAATTCTGTATCAAAACAGAGTATTGCATGGAGTTGATCAATGGGACGCTTCTACCCTCACCTGAACCTCGAAGAACGTCGCAAGCTGGCCAAATGGCTTGAGGCGAAGATACCCA
>JBBSJO010000291.1:0-4194 GCA_038257185.1 Rhodobacterales bacterium
AGATGGCGTCCGAGACGTCCTGCGGCACGCCAACGGGATCCCAAGCTGCGCCATCCCAAACGGTGAACGCAGCTTCATCCGCGATCCAGACTAGCCAGCCCGGGCGCGGCACCAGGCGCATCCAGACGCCGTCGACCCAGAAGGCCACGTTCAGATCCCACCCGGCCCAGAGCCCTGTTGCGCCAGAGGCCACGAGGTGCCGGTCGCCCTCGGCCGAGCCTGCCGGGGGTGTGGTGTGCGTGCGATCGAGGACCGAAAGTTGCACCATGGCGTCGAGCAGGCGCAGGGCCTCGTTGTGGGTGACATGCTTCTGGGCTTGGGCCGCCAGAAGGTACGGCAGGCTAAGATGGGTGGAGGTATCGGACATGAGAGGCCTTCAGAACTGGAGGATGACGGCGGCGGGGTCGCCGCGACCGAGGCGGTTCGAGAGTTGGTAGACGCGGATGGCCAGTGTGCTGCCGGGGCCGAGGGGCGCGCCCCAGTCGGCGGTCTGCTGAGCGGTGGTGTAGACGGCGCTTGGCACAGCAACCGTCAAGTTTCGCTTGACAGTTGCCCCGTCGTAGATCTGGACGTCGTAGCTCTCAAAGTCTTCGGCCAGCGGCACCTCGACCTGCTCCCAGGCATCGGCCACCAGCGCACGGGATCGCCGCGTCCAGCGGAGTGTCAGATCGCCGGGCATGCGGGCCATGCGCCACGGCTGCACGACATGGACCGGGGCGAAGGGCACGAGGCCGCGACCTGCGGGCGTAAAGGCCAGCGCGGTGTAGCTGGCGTCACCGACCGCGCGTGCCGCGGGGCCGATGCGCCAGTTCCATGGCAGACCGAGGTCGGCCTCGGCGATGGGCAGCGGAGCAAGGGCGGAATCCAGCATCACCACGCGTGCCCCTGCCGGGGTTGGATTGCCCATTGCGGCTTCGGTGCCGCGCTGACCTCGAAGGAGGCGGGTCAGGCGATAGCGACCGGGGGCGATCAGTTCTGCCGCACCCGCCTGCACGATCTCCCAGATGCTAGGTGCCGTTTCCACTGCCAGTGCATTGGCCCCGCCGAGCAGCGTCAGATCGGTGACGCTCTCCAGCGTGCCGGAGGCAAGATCGACGACCAGTGCATTGCCGAGATCGAAGCGCGAGGTCGGACCGGAATAGAAATCCGACACCAGCGTGCCGATCCGGGCGCGACTGCGAAAGGTGGTCAGCAGGCCAAAACCATCGGTCGATGGGCTGCGGAACACCGCCATCTCGCCCGGCCAGGGAACGGCATGGGCGGCAATCATCGGTCGATGCGCAGGCTGATCCTCGGAGAGTTGCGGCAGGTCAAGAAGGACAACATTCGGCGCGCCGAAGACCACGGACCGGGTCAGTGTGGCCTGTCGCGGATCGCGGGGTGGCAGATCATAGGCGGCGCGATCCTGGCGGACGGACTCAACGCCCCGGCCATCGGCATCGGCAATGGACACCAGCCGCAGCTCAATTTCGCGGCCGTCATGCACCAGCCGGATCACGTCGGCGGGGTCCAGTGCCAGCCGCGAGGGCGGAAGGCGGAAGCTGGCGCTTTCGCGGCCGATCCACGCTTCCATCAGCGCGCGGCGGCAGCGGCGTTCGGCCTCCTCGGGCGGGATCGCCATCGGGAAGGACTCGGAGGCGATGCGGGTGGTGTCGACGGTGATGCGGCGGGCTTCGACGAGGGCCGCGTCATAATCCTCGTCGGCCCGGGCGACCTGCCACTTCAGCGCCTGCGGCAGTTCCGTTTCCTGCGCGCGGACCAGTTCCAGCGCCTCGCCTTCGCGCGATGCCACGAGGTCGTCATGGGTCAGCACGGTGCTGGACGCGCGCCCGCGCATGACAAAGCGGATCATGCCTTCGGTCTCGATGGCATCGAAGCCGAAATGCCGGGCGAGCGTGCTGATCGAGGATCGCGGGGCTTCCAATGCGGTGATGGCATAGCCTTCGACGGCCCCCCAGAGGCCGGACACGTCGATCAGCGCTTCGGGCATCCCGGCGCGCAGGCAGAGGTGGCGCACGAGAGCCGCCAGCGACACCGCCCCCAGCCGCCCGGTCAATCAGTGCCCCAGCCGCCAGTTCGGGCCATCGGTCCAGACATCGGTCAGTTCGGGAAAGAACGGATAGGGCCGCGCGTCCCAGGTCCAGGCGGCACATTCCGGAACATGCACCATCCGGCCACCATAGACGCTGGAGATCGGGTTGTTGGCCGGATCGCCCCAATGCAGGTAGCTTGCCTCGAGATAAGCGCGCTGGATGGCATCGTCGCGCCAGCCCCGTGAGAAATACGGTGTGAAGCTTTCCGAGGACTTCGGGTCGAAGAACACGTTGGGCTGATTGGTGCCCCGGTCGATGGCGGGGCAGCCGAGTTCGGTGAAACGGATCGGTTTGGATTGCGGCACCCATGCGGTTGGCGTGCCGCTTTCCACCCCGCCCGGCCGATTGTAGTGCGGATTGGACCACCACGCGTGCAAGTCCTTGGGGCGAAAAACCCACGGCTTGGCCGCCGCACCATCGGTGATAGCCGTCCGGATCTGCGCGGAGCGGTCAGCGGCGCTGGCGTAGAACCAGTCAAAGCCTTCGCCGCCCGCGATGTTCGCCTGCAGGTACGCCCGGTCGTAGATCGCGGGCCAGCCTTCGAGGGCATCGGCATGGTCAAAGCCATCGCGCCAGTCCGACAGCGGCAGGTAGTTGTCGATGCCGACAAAGTTGATGTTGGCGTCTGACCAGAGCGGATCGAGGTGGAAATGGACGTCGCCAGATCCATCGCCCGGCTGGTGGCCGAAGTATTCCGACCAGTCGGCCGCATAGCTGATCTTCGTCCCCGCCCCAAGGATGGTGCTGACGTCCGCCGCGAGGGCCTTGAATGCGGCAACAGCGGGATAGGTGCTGGCACCGGAGCGGATGGTGGTCAGCCCTGGCATCTCCGTGCCAATCAGGAAAGCATCGACCCCGCCTGCCGCAGCACAAAGATGGGCGTAGTGCAGCACCATGCGGCGCAGACCCCAGTCGCCGGGCGAGCCGGTAAAGGCGACGGTCTCGCCCGACACGCTGAAACTCCCCGGCGTGGCCGCCCCGAACAACGCCGACACCTGCGTCGCGGCCGTACCGGTCTTGTCCACCGAACCGGCAAAACCCGCTGCCGGGGAACAGGTGATCCGCCCCCGCCATGGAAATGCGGGCTGGCCCGTCGTGGCGGCATTGGCGCTGTAGGGGTTGGGCAGGGTGTTGCCGGGCGCCACGTCCATCAGCAGGAAGGGATAGAAGGTGACCCGCAGCCCGCGCGCCTTCATCTCCTGGATCGCCTGCACCACCGCGAAATCCGCAGGTGTGCCGCCATAGACTGGGCGATCTTCGGCGTCGCGACTGACCAGATGCGCGGAGCCCCGGCTGACCCCATTCACCGACCAGTTGACGGGCGTGGTGGCTTTGGAGGCCACTTCCACGCCTGGCTTCACCTTGCAGGAGCCCGCGCGCAGATCATTGCCGAACCAGGCCACGACGAGGCTGACACTTTCGACCGCCGGGGCCATGGACTGCAACCGGTCCAGCGCCACCACGATGTCGGGCTGATCGGGGAGCGCGTTCAGGTTCTCGGCCACCGTCGCGCCACCGCTGCCCTTGCGGATGGCGTCGGTCGCATAGGTGAACTCGCCTGAGGCCGGGATCAGCGTCACGGCCTTCACCAGACCCTCGGCGGTGTCGGGATCGGCAAGCGGTCGGAAGACCTCGAAACTGATCTGCGGCAGGCGGTTGCCGAACGGGCTGAGGTCCAGTTCCTCGAACACGACGTAAGCCGTGCCGCGATAGGCAGGCGTATTGGCCGCGCCCATTTTGGCAGTGATGAACGGATCGGCCGTCTGCGCCTCGTCGCCGGGGTACCAGCGCCAGGTGACGCCGGTCATGTCCATCGCATTGCCGTCGGCCCACACGCGCCCGATGCCGGTGATTGCCCCTTCGCAAAGCCCGATGGCGAAGGATGCATAGTAGAGATATTCCGTTGTGGTGACCGTCGGCCCACCCCCTTTGCCACCGCCTTGGCTGGTGGTGTTGATCTCTTCGCGGAAATTAGTGGCCCAGATGATATTGCCGCCGATCCGCATCCGGCCATAAAGGCGTGGGATCACCGCCCCTTCGGTGGCCGAGGTGATGCGCAGCGTGTCGAGCCGCGCGCCCTCGATCCGCTGGACCGGGGCCA
>JBBSJO010000292.1:0-4189 GCA_038257185.1 Rhodobacterales bacterium
AGAGCCGGTGACTGAGGTCTCCAGCGTCAGCACGCCACCCTCGCGGGTCTGGAACCGGATCGGCAGGCGGAAGTTGGAGATGCCCACGTGCTGGATCTGCTGCTTCGACCCCTTGATCAGGCTCGACGGCCCGTTCTGCAAGTCGGGTAGCGTCGCCTTGTAATTTTCGCCCACCGCGAAATCGTCCGGATAGATACGGCTGAATAAAGGGTACTCTGCCGTCCCCAACAGACGGGCCATCGCCGGATCCAGTGCCGCGATCTCCTCGACCGAGGCACTGCGCGCCCAGGCCTTGAGGGTCGCGAGGGCTGCCTTTGCGGTATCGCGGTCGGGACCGCCTTTGACGGATGCAACGATGTTCATGGTCTTCACCCCTTCATGCCCCCGGAAATGTAGTATGTCGGGGGGCGAATTTCCATCTTTAGCACGGATACGCGCGGCAGGGTGGATCGGATGAAAGGTTCCGTGACCCCTCAGGCCTGATCCAGTGCCTGAAGCAGGTCCGCCACCAGATCCTCTGCATCCTCCAGCCCGGCGGACAGGCGGACCAGTCCGGGTGAGATGCCCAAGGCATCCTTCTGCTCCTGGGGCAGCCGCTGGTGGGTCGTCGTCGCAGGGTGGGTGGCGATGGACTTGGCATCGGCGAAGTTATTGGAAATCTTGATGATCTCCAGCGCGTTCAGGAATTTGAAGCAGGCCGCCTTGCCACCCTTCACCTCGAAGGCCAGCACGGTCCCGCCGGAGGGCGCCTGCGCCAATGCCAGTTCCTGCTGGGGATGGGCGGCATGGGTCGGATAACGTACGGCGGTAATGCGCGGGTGACCATCCAGCGCCTCGGCAAGTTTCATTGCCGTGTCGGCCTGAGCGCGCACCCGCAGGTCGATGGTTTCAAGCGATTTGAGGTGCGTCCAGGCGGTAAACGGGTTCATCGCACCGCCGGTATGTTTCATATAGGCCTCGATGGGGCCGCGGATCAGCTCCTTGGAGCCGCAGATCGCCCCGCCCAGCATCCGCCCCTGCCCGTCCACGTGCTTGGTGGTGGAAATGATGGCGATGTCAGCGCCGCAGGCGCGCGCGTAGGAAAAGACCGGCGTGGCCATGGCGTCATCGGCCAGCACCAGCGCGCCGACAGCATGGGCGGCCTTCACGATGTGGCGGATATCGACGATTTCCAGCGTCGGGTTGGAGATGCTCTCGAAGAACACCAGCCGCGTGTCGGGCCGAATCGCGGCATCCCAGGCTTCATTGTCCGTGCCGTCGATCAGCGTGATCTCCACGCCAAAGCGCGCCAGCACGTCCTCCAGCACATAAAGGCACGAGCCAAAGAGCGCGCGCGCCGCGACCACGTGATCGCCCGCCTTGACCAGTGCCGTCAGCGCCCCGCTGACCGCCGCCATGCCCGAGGTGCAGGCAAAGCAATCCTCATAGCCCAGCAGCGACGCAATGCGATCCTCGAACATCCGCACGGTGGGGTTGCCGTAGCGGGCATAGATGAATTCATCCTCCCCCAAAGCTTTGAACCGCGCCTCTGCCTGTTCGGCGCTGTCGTAAACAAAGCCCTGCGTGAGATAGATCGCCTCGCTCACCTCCCCGTACTGGCTGCGGCGGGTGCCTGCATGAATGGCGCGGGTGCGCGGGTGCAAATCCTTGGTCATCATTCTTCCTTCCCGGCCCCTTCGGGCACAAAAAAACCCCAGACGCGGCCAAGCGAAAGGGGTCTTTCATCCTGACCTTTTAGCAGATTGTTTAACGTGGCCCGCAATCCGGTAACAAATCACCACGAGGGTGTTGCTACGCCCTGCGGTGGGCTTCGTCAACACCGTCACGGTGCTGTAACGGAGGCATAACCTGTCTGTCATAGAGTTGCGCCATCAAGCCCCCACAAGATGTAGATGCGAGAGCGGCGCATGACCCTGATTCGGATGAATCTATGCCCCGAAAGCGGGCGCGCCTGTCTGCATGGCAGCAGGCAGGATCCCACCGCGGCGCTACGTCGGGCGGCCCACGAGGCGGGTCCAGTCGTCCTGATGCTGCATGGCTACAAATACGCCCCCAATACCCGGGACTGCCCGCACGGCCTGATCTTTTCCACCGACCATGCCAATAGCTGGCCGGTGCAGCTTGGCCTTGCCAGCGGTGGCGCACTGGGGGTCAGCATCGGCTGGCCCGCGCGCGGCCCCCTAAACCGGGTGTTCCGCGAAGCAGGCAGCCACGGGGCCGCCGTGGCGCGCCTCATCGCCATGCTGCACCAGACGGCCCCGCACCGCCCGGTCCACCTGATCGCACACTCGATGGGATCCGAAGTGGCGCTCTCGGCCCTTGCCCAGGCCCCGGCGCGCTCGGTGGGCCGGGTGATCCTGCTCACCGCCGCCAGCTTTCAGAGCCACGCGGCACAGGCGCTGCAAAGCCCCGCCGGACGCCACGCGGAACTGCTCAACGTGGTCAGCCGCGAAAACGATCTCTTCGATTTCGCCTTCGAATGGATGATCCCCGCCCCCGAGCGCGGTAGCCGGGTGCTGGGCCACGGCATCGACGCGGCCCGCGCGCTGACGGTGCAGCTCGACTGCCCCGCTACGCTGGAGGCACTGACCCGCCTCGGCAGCCCCATCTCGCCCTCCGCGCGGCGCATCTGCCACTGGTCGGGATACACCCGTCCCGGTGCCATGGCCTTCTACGCCCGCTGCCTGCTGACGCCCGAGGCACTGCCCCTGCACCTGCTGCGCCACGCCCTGCCCGCCACGCACGCGCCCCAGGGCGCGGCTTTCCCTTGGCACGGCGATCAAAACCCGCATGATGGCCCGGACAACAGCCGGAGCCGCCCGCTATGAGCACGCCAATTGACCTCTACTACTGGCCGACACCGAACGGCTGGAAAATCTCCATCGCGCTGGAGGAGATGGCCCTGCCCTACACCACGCATCTGGTGAACATCGGCGCAGGCGAACAATTCGCGCCGGCCTTCCTGAAAATCTCCCCCAACAACCGAATGCCCGCCATAGTGGACCCCGAAGGTCCGGACGGCGCGGCAATCGCGATTTTCGAATCGGGCGCCATCCTGCAATATCTCGCCCGCAAGACCGGCAAGTTCTGCGGCAGCACGGAACGCGAGCGCATCGCGGTGGATCAATGGCTGATGTGGCAGATGGGCGGCCTGGGCCCCATGGCGGGCCAGGCGCATCATTTCCTGAAGTTCGCCCCCCTCGCAGACCCGCCGCAGGACATCCCCTACGCCAAGGACCGCTACCGCAACGAAACCGCGCGGCTCTACGGCGTGCTGGACCGACAGCTGGCCGAGAACGAATACGTCGCGGGCAACTTCGTCTCCATCGCCGATTTCGCGATATGGGGCTGGGCCTCGCTCTGGGAGGGTCAGCAACAGACGCTGGAGGACAAGCCCCACATGTCCCGCTGGCTCGACATCATGGCCGCCCGCCCCGGCGTTCAGGCCGGCCGCGCCCTCCATGCCGACAAACGCAAGGACCCCACGGCCAATAAGTAGCCACCACTCCCATGCTTCATCTTGCCAGATAAACCTCCGGGGGAATCGCGGCCCGCCGCGATGGGGGCAGCGCCCCCTGCTACTTCTCGTCCTTCTCCAACCCATAGGTCTGGAACAACTTGCCCTGAGACATGAAGAAGGCGAAGACCACCGCCGTCAGCCCGAAGGTCTTGAAATAGACCCAGGTCTCCGTCGAAAAACTGCGCCAGATCACCTCATTGGCGACCGCCAGCCCGAGGAAACAGTACATCATCCGCCGTGTCAGAATCATCCAGCCCGCGTCCTGCAGCGGCATGACCTCCTCCATCACGAACTTGAGATAGGATTTCCCGCGCATGAGCCCCACCGCCAGGATCCCCCCGAAAAGCAGGTAGATCATCGTGGGTTTCATCTTGAAGAACCGATCATCGTTCAGCCAGACCGACAACCCCCCGAAGATCACCACGAGAATCACCGTTGCAACCTGCATCCGGCTCAGCCGCCCCGTCAGTGCCCAGAGGATGCCTGTCGCGGCCACCAGCAAGGGAATGAAGGCCGCCGTGACCACGATGAAGCCGTCATACTCCGTCCCCCCGATGGTAAAGACTTCGCCTTTCAGCCGCAGGTAGGCGACAAAGAAGACCAACACCGGGCCGAACTCCAGCGCCGATTTCAGAAACGGGTTAATCTCACGGGGTTGCGGCATCTGCT
>JBBSJO010000293.1:0-4115 GCA_038257185.1 Rhodobacterales bacterium
ATCTGGTGATCGAGCCGCTGGTGGGTTGGAACCTGACGATCCCGATCTTCGCTGCTGCCATCCTCGGCGGTATTGGCTCGCCTTATGGCGCGATCTTGGGTGCGATCGTCCTTGGGCTGGCAGAGGAACTGACGATTCTCGTGCTGCCCTCCACCTACAAGATCGGGGTGGGCTTCGTGATTATCGCGGTGCTGCAGCTGGTGCGCCCGCAGGGCCTGTTCGGCACGGTGGAGATAAAGAAATGAGCGCCTATCTGATCTCAATGACCACCTACGCCGGTTTCTTCATGATCCTGGCTCTCGCGCTTAACCTGCAATGGGGCCTCACCGGCATGGTCAACTTCGGTATCGCGGGCTTCTATGCGCTCGGGGCTTACGCATCAGGCCTGCTGTCGGCCAAGGCGGGCTGGCCACTGGGCCTGTCGATTCCGGCGGCGGTGGCGGTGGGCCTTGTCGCGGGCGGACTTGTGGCACTGCTTTCGATGCGATTGCGAGAGGACTTTCTGGCCATCGTCACGCTGGGGGTGGGCGAGATGATCCGGTTGGTGGTGCTGAACGAGGACCAGATCACTGAAGGTCCGCGCGGCTTGCGGATCGACGCGCAGCCTTTCCGCGATCTGGTGGGGCAGGAGAATTACGCCATCTTCTACCTCTGTTTCGTCGCGCTCTTCGTGGCGGTCACCTATGCGATCTGCGAGCGTATCCGCACCGGCCCCATGGGCCGCACCCTGCGTGCCATCCGCGAAGACGATGTGGTGGCCGGGGTGTTGGGTAAGGATGTCTTCCGCCACAGGGTTCAGATCTTCGCCATAGGCGGTGGGTTCATGGGGCTCGCAGGCGCGCTTTATGCCCATTACACCCAGAACATCAGCCCAGAGGTCTTCATGCCGATGGTGGCGATGTTCATTTGGATGTCGGTCATCGTGGGCGGGGCCGGCAACAATCGCGGCCTTCTGATCGGGGCGGGAACGGTGATCATGTTTCTCGAAGGCACCCGCTTCATCGGCGATGTGATCCCCTCGCTTGACGCCGAGAAGATGAGCGCGCTGCGCATCATCATCATTGGTCTTCTGCTGATCGTCACCATCCGGCTGCGGCCGCGCGGGCTGCTTCCCGAGCCCAAGTTTACCTACGAACCCCGCAAGGACGCCGGCAAACCGGCGCATTCCCCAACCTGACAAGGAGTGATTTGATGACCCTGACGCTGACCCGACGCGGTGTGCTCGCTGCAGGCACCGCCACGCTTTTCACGCCCGCGATTCTACGCGCGCAAGACGGCGACATCGCCGTGGGCTCGCTGACGCCCAATACCGGCGGCGGTGGCCCCTTCGGCCCCAACATCACCGCCGCGCACAAGCGCGTGGCAGAAGCGGCCAACGCCATGGGTGGCATCCTGGGGCGCCAGATCCGACTTTATCAGGAAAACTCCGAGACCAACCCCGAAACAGCCGTCCGTGCCGCCGAAAAGCTGATCAGCGTCAATGGGGTCAATGCGATCCTTGGCACATGGTCGTCCTCGGTCACTTTGGGGGTCATGCCCAAGTGCCAGACAGCGGGCGTGATCCAGATGTGCACCTCATCTTCGTCAGACATTCCGGTGGCCGACGAAAAGGGCCTTGTGTTCAATTTCCAGCCGCTCTCTCCGATCTGGGGCCGGGCCATCGGCAATCTGGTAAAGGCGCGTGGGATCGAGAATTTCGCGTTGATGGCGCTGAATAACGACTTCACCCGTTCCATGATGGACGCCTTCGTCGAAACCGTGGGCGCGGCTGCCATTATCAACGAGCCATTCTACTATAATCCCCAGCAATCGAGCTATCGCTCTGAGGTGACACAGCTTATCGCGGACAACCCGCAGGCGGTGTTCGTGCCGTCTTACGTCACCGACTTCACCGCAGTCTACAAAGAGCTGTTCCGACAGGGCTACGAGGGCCTGGTGATCACCACTTCGCTTGCCACTGGCCCGGAGTTCAAGGAGGCGATCGGCGACGCGGCGGACGGCATCGTCCACGGCTTCCCTGTGCCTGCGATCAACTCGCCCGCCTACAAGGAGTATCTGGTTGAGGCCGGGCTGGAGGATACCGGATCGGTGCAGCACCCGTTTGGCACGGCAGGGCGCGACCAGATGACCGCGCTGCTGCTCGCGATGGAGAAGTCGGGTGCGACCGACGGGCCGACCGTGGCAAAGGCCGTTTGGGAGGTCACCACGGGCGAGGGAAAGACTGTCGTCTACAATCTCGCCGACGGGCTGAAAGCCCTGCGCGCGGGCGAAGATATCAACTACAACGGTGCCTCGGGGTCCATCGAGTTCGACGAGGAGGGCATGGTGCTTGGCCGCGACTTCCAGCTTTCCGAGATAAAGGGCGGCGAGGACGTGGTGATCGAGCGGCTCGAATTCTGACCTTTCCGGGCCGGGGGCACAACTCCCGGCCCGCCATTCAAGGAGACTGCCCATGGCCCGAGTAAGAAACGTGGAAATTGACGAGGTTCCCGAGGACGTGCGCCCGATCTATGCGCGCTATACGCAGGAATACGGCCCTTTCCTCAACCAGGTCCGGGTGATGGCGCATCGACCGCCCGCGCTGAAACATCTGATGGGAATGCTGATGGAACTGTCTGACGAGGCAGTGCTGCCCAAGCGGTATCTGGAGATCGCCGTCGTCGTCGTCTCCACTCTCAACAAATGCGATTACTGCATCGCCCACCATGCACCCCGCGCCGTGCATTACGGGCTACCGCAGGCGGCGGTGGACGACATACTGTCCGAGCGGCCCGAGGGCTTCGACGAGGTGGACCTGCTGGTGCGCGACTATGCCGTGCAAGTAACGAACGACTTTCACCGCGTGCGCGATGGCGTATTCGACCGGCTGAAGGCGCATTTCAGCGAAGAGCAGATCGTGGAGTTGACGCTGCGCATCGCGCTTTGCGGCTTCTTCAACCGCTTCAACGACGTGCTTCAGATCGAAATGGAAGAAGGGGTGGAGCCGATCCTCGTCTGAGGCGCTCCTGGAGGGAAATCATGGCAGATCGCAGGAACGAGGGCCTCTGGACCTGGCAGCAGAGCGAAAACAACAACCGCATGATTGCAGTTCAGGGGGGCGGAAGGCTAGAGGGACCGGGCGAGGGTGCGATCCGGCTCGCCTATTTTGGCGGCTCCTGCTTTCGCATCACCACGCCTTCCGGCCTGACTCTCATGATCGACCCCTGGCGCAACCCGCCTTGGGGAACTTGGGACTGGTATCTTTACGATTTCCCTCGTGTCGAGGTGGACATTGGCCTGTCGACCCACGCCCATTTCGACCACGACAATCTTCATTCACTGCATGCCTCCACTTTGCTGGACCGTCTGGTGGGCCGCTTCGAATTCGGCGATGTGGCCGTGACCGGCATTGCCGACAAGCATGCGTCGGACGCGAGCCATTGCAAATACGACTGGTCCGGGCTGACGCGAAAGCTGACGCCGATGGAGACGCTTCCACCCGAAAACTGGCGTTCGTTCGACAATTCGTTGCTGCTGATCGAGACGGCTGGCCTGCGCATCCTGCACTGGGGTGACAACAGGCCCAACCCACCCGAAGAGGTGTGGCAGCGGCTGGGGAAGGTGGATATCGCGCTGCTGCCCATCGACGGCTCACCCCACGTGCTCAGCTTCGATCAGGTGGCTGCGATCCGCGAGCGGCTGGGCGCGCGGATCACCGTGCCGCATCATTACTTCGTGTGGAACATCACCCATCGCGCTTCGACCCTGCAGGAACCGAACGGCTGGATGGACGATCAGCCCTTGGCGGAGTGGACCAGCGCGGGGGAGGTGACGCTGATGGCAGAGCATGTGAAGGCGCAGCAGGGTCTTGCCCTTTGCTTGGGCGAACACGTCGCCTTCGACCCGGCGGCGGAACTTGTGGCAAAGGCCTCGCGCCCGGGAGCCTGACGCGGAGGCGTCGTCTGTCCGGACCGGCACAATTTGTGACATTGACAGATCCGCAATCCGGGAAAGTTCCCCAAGAGCTTAGCCAAAACCTGGAGGGCGCGGAAAATGCAGTGGAATGTCGGCTTCAGGTCCGCCGCGCATGTGGGTTTTTCATCGGCAGGGACGGGTTCGCTCTCGATCAAACTGAA
>JBBSJO010000294.1:0-4108 GCA_038257185.1 Rhodobacterales bacterium
TCGTATCCGGCGACGGTGACCGTGCCAAAGGTGCCGTCATAGGTGGCGTCCTCGGCGGCGCAGCAGGTGCCTACGCTGGCCGCACTCAGAGCGGTCGTTGCGTCTATCAGAACTCGCAGGGCCAGCGCTATTACGCGGCCTGCCCGTAAGTCTTTAGAAACGAAGAAGAAAGAGGCTCCGGATTTCCGGAGCCTTTTTTGTTGGTGCAATGATACGGGGTTTCAGGGAGAGCGTGCGCCGCGCGGGGAGCGGCCGGAAGGTTGATGCTTCGCGTGAGGCGCATTGCATTCGGATGAGTCGGGAATGGCAGCTAAGAGCCCTTAGTGAGCGATGTTGCATGGGGCATGAATGGCAGCTATCGATTTTCTTTCGTTGGTCCGTTAACTAAACGGGAATAGCTGAAACGAATGAACACTTGGGAAATTGAGAATGGCCAAACCTTCGTTTCGAGAGGTACGCAAATTTTCGTTCATGTGGATATTTGGGTTTTCCTTGCTCTTGCCTATGCCTTTAGCGGCTCAGGTGACCGCTGAGGCCCAAAATACAACCACCGTTGACGGCGATGAGGTTGGGTGTGCCGAGGTGCTTGCTGGGAGACAGTTTACAGAGCTGTACGGCGACGAGTTACTAATGCTCGGCAATGAAGGGTTTAGCAAATTCCTGATTGGCAAGACTTGCCCAGATGACGTCCTAAAGTCATATCATCAGGCACGCGGTTGGAAATTTACTACGGTTGAGCCAACCACTCCAGGAACAACACACCGACCGCAAGCATCCGCAAATTACCTGGTTGCATTCTGCCTCCCCCGATCAATATTTGTTCGCTGGCTGTTCGGATGTAGAGCAATGGCAATTTACTACCAACGAGACGGTAAGGTCGTTCATATTGCTGCTTTTAATACCAAGTAGCAGTTTGTACCAACTGCCCGAAAGCGGTCACAGGTGCACCCGCAGCGAATTCACACTTCGTCCGCATATCGGACATCGCGCCGCTCCCAGCCCATCCGGCCGGCCGTGCCCTTTTTTGACATGTCGCAGAGCAATACCCGGCTTCGTATTATTCAATCGGCTTGGGCACTGCCCTTCAAATCTCCCGCAAATACGCCCAGGACACGAACCCCCTGACCCCGCGCGCCTGGTCCGTCGTCGCGCTGCACCACCGCGTGCCGCCCGTCTGCTGACATTCATGGACGCGCACAACGGTGCCGTTCGGCAGGCCCACGATCACCTCGTAGCCGGTGCCCGGCCCCGCGCGCATCTTCAGCAGGTCGCCGTCCTCGACACCGAAGACCTCGAAGTTGCCTCGCTGCACCCCCGCCGTGGGCACTGTGTCGGTGCAGCCGCTCAAGACGGCTGCCGCCATCATGCCAATGATCACATTGCGCATCGCTCTCTCCTGTTCTCTTCTGCCTCGACGCCGTTCTAGTCTTGCTCGCACATCGCAGGCAACAGGATTGGGCCGGCCCATGGCGAAACCCTGCTGTGCAGCGCGGGCCTCTACCACTCCGTCGGCTGTTGTTTCAGTGTCCCCCAGGTGTTGTCCAACTCGTGCTGGGCTGCGTTCATCAGGCGCGGCACGACCCGGTCGTTAGGATAGCCCTGCACATGCCCCGACAGCAGGGCCGTCCAGTAGATCCGCAGCACCCGGTTGATGCGTGGCCCGTATCCCGGCCCCAGTTTGCGGAACCAGCGTATCATGTCGCTGTCCAGCCTCAGCGTCACCCGTGTCTGGTGCGGCTTCACCGGATCGTAGCAGTCCAGCCCCTTCCAGTCGTCGGGCAGGCTCTTGTCGAGCCAGCTTTCCGACAGGTCCTCCTGCAAGCGTTCCAGTTCGTGGATCATCCGCGTATGTGCGTCGCGTTTGTTCATCTGGTCATCCCTTCTTCATCCTCTGGTGCTGCCGAACCATCACCGTAAGGGGTGAAAAGCGCGCGAATGCACCGCCCGGTGCATGGGGGGTGTACGGCCGGTGTACGGGTATCACAGGGGCAATCGGCCCCATTTTGTGATTCCATTGAAACCGGCAGTTTCATTTTTTTGAAGTTTTTGGCGGTGATCTTCACATCTTGTCTGGAAGTAACGGCGACCGTATTCGCTGGTCGATAATGCCAGATTGATTGCGCCTTAGGTCCAGCGTAAACTGCCTCCATGACACTCCCCGTCGAAACCTTCTTTCTGCATCCCGATGCACAGGGCACGTTGCAGCAGCAGATCCAGCAGATGATTGCCCAAGGCATCCTGTCGGGGCGTTTTCAGCAGGGGGAGAAGCTGCCCTCGACCCGCAAGCTGGCGCGGCATCTGGGGGTCAGCCGGATCACCGTGACCATTGCCTATACCGAACTGCTGGCCAATGACTACCTGATCGCCAAGGGCCGCTCCGGATACTTCGTGTCCCGCAACGCCCCCGCGCCCCCCTCCTTCATTCTCACGGCGCAAAGCGCGGATGCAGTGGACTGGTCGCGCGCCATCGGGCAGCGGTTCAGCGGCGGGGTCACCCCCTCCAAGCCGCAGGATTGGGCCACGTACCGCTTCCCCTTCATCTACGGGCAGGCCGATCCGACGCTTTTCGATCACGCCAACTGGCGGCTCTGTGCCCTGCAGGCGCTGGGACATCGCGACTTCACCTCTCTGACCACGGACTACTACGATCAGGATGACCCGCGTCTGATCGAGTTCATTGCGCGGCATACCCTGCCCCGACGCGGCATCTCCGCCCGGCCCGAGCAGATCCTCATCACGCTGGGAGCGCAGAACGCGCTGTGGCTGACCACGCAGGTGCTTTTGACGCAGCGGCGCCGGGCCGCGCTGGAGGACCCGTGTTATCATGCACTGCGCGACATCCTCAGCCAGTCGCGCTGCCATGTGACGCCGGTGCGCGTGGATCAGGACGGGTTGCCGCCCGACGCGATCCCGCCCGACACGGATGTCATCTTTACCACGCCCAGCCACCAGTGCCCGACCAACGCCACCATGCCGATGGACCGCCGCCGTGCCCTGCTGGACCGGGCGCGCGAACTGGACGCGCTCATCGTGGAGGACGACTACGAATTCGAGATGTCGTTTCTGAAACCCCCCTCTCCCGCGCTCAAATCCCTCGATACGGACGGGCGGGTGATCTATGTCGGCAGCTTCTCGAAGTCTCTGTTTCCGGGGCTGCGGCTGGGCTATCTTGTGGGGTCCGAGCCCTTCATCCGCGAGGCGCGCGCCCTGCGGGCCAGTGTCTTGCGCCATCCGCCGGGGCATATCCAGCGGACGGCGGCCTATTTCCTGTCGCTGGGTCACTACGACGCGCTGATCCGGCGCATGGGCACCGCCTTGCATGACCGCCGAAAGGTGATGGAGCAGGCGCTCTCGGCCCATGATCTGCGCATCTCTGGGCGCGGGGACTATGGCGGTTCGTCCTTCTGGATGCGCGCCCCGCAGGGTGTCGATACGGACGACATCGCGCGGCGGCTTCAGGCCAAGGGTGTGCTCATCGAACCCGGCCGCGCGTTTTTCGCCGGGGACGAGCGGCCCGCGAACTACTACCGCCTCGCCTACTCCTCGATCCCCACCACCCGCATTCCCGAAGGTGTCGCAATGATCGCAGAAGAAATGCGGATGTTTGCATAATCTGGCGTTATCCGCCCAATCCCCCTGGCCCTAACCCCCAACCGCCCGCAGCCTTACCCTGCCGCCAAGCCGCCGGAATCGCTACGACCCCCACCATCCAAGGATCCCCGCCATGAAAATGACCACCGAAGAGGCCTTCGTCAAAGTTCTCCAGATGCACGGGATCGAGAATGCCTTCGGGATCATCGGCTCGGCGATGATGCCGATCTCCGACCTTTTCCCGCAAGCGGGGATCAAGTTCTACGACGGAGCGCATGAAGGCAATTCGGGCATGATGGCCGACGGCTACACCCGCGCATCCGGCAAGATGTCGATGATGGTGGCGCAGAACGGGCCGGGCATCACCAACTTCGTGACGCCGGTGAAAACCGCCTACTGGAACCACACGCCGCTGCTGCTGGTCACCCCGCAGGCGGCCAACAAGACCATCGGTCAGGGCGGCTTTCAGGAGGTCGAGCAGATGGCGCTCTTCCGCGATATGGTCGCCTATCAGGAA
>JBBSJO010000295.1:0-4091 GCA_038257185.1 Rhodobacterales bacterium
CTGGGCGCGACCTGGCGTCTCGCCACTGCGATCGAACACATTGAGCGCATTGAAGCTTACGAGCGCGAACAGGAGTTCTACCGCGTGGTTCTTGACGATGAGACCATACAACTCGGTGCACGCCCTCGAGCTGAGGAACCTCGGCGATACCCCACAGAGAGGTCGATCGACGGACTGCTCCTCGCCTTGCGCGATGGCTACGTTCGCGCAACGGGCCGACGCTCAACAACCAGACGTCAGGGGTCTACAACCGAGAACGACACGTGGCGGCTACATGCAACGGATCCCACGCTGATCACCACAGACGAATGGCGCGCCGGGGAATTCGACGCCAGTGATCTCCTGCTGACGGGTTCGTCTTGGCAATATATCCAGATTCAGGTGCCGGATTTCATGGTCGTGGCGATCTGGCCGGATTGGCCGGAACGCCATTTGGTTCCCTCTCTTTCAAACCACAGTGCGACGACTTACACCACGCCGTACCTCGAATTGATGCACGCGGCGATCAGGCGTTTTGGGCTTTCGGCGCAACGTCAGGAAAAGAAGGAATGCCTCGTCGACTGGTTCAGGACGCAGTGTATCGAGGGCGAACTGGTGTCGAGGAACCTCGCAGAGGCCATGGCCACGCTGATCCGGCTCCCCTCCGCTCAACGCGGTGGGGCGAAGCGGGTAAGTGGGCCGGACTTCCATAAAACCAGCTGACGGCAGAATGGTGCTGTGAGGGTCAGGATATGCGCGTTCTGCATCGAAATTGACGGCGCAATGTAGGTCGCTACGGCTCACCCGACATTTATTGCGCGTCCCATTTCAGTGAATTGCGCTTCGGCCACTTGACCCGGCTGCCTGATCTGGCAGGACTTGGGGTCGCGCAGAATGAAAAGCGAAAGCTGGACTGAGGGATTTGAGACAAACCGGCACAGGCCACCGCCAAAAATGATTGCGAGGGAACAGCGTGGATATACGGCTGAAGGACCATTTCGACACGACCACGCTGGAGCGCGCGCGCGATTATGTCCTGCGCGGCTTTGTCGTTTCGGTTGATCGCCTGTTGGATGGCGCGATCAAGGGGCGGGTGTCGAACGGGCGCGGCAAGAGCTATCAGCAAAGAATCACATCAGGCCGAGGGCTGGTTGACGGCATCTGCTCCTGTCCGGTGGGCCATAACTGCAAGCATGTGGCCGCAGTGCTGATGACGGTGTCGGCACAGCAACTGGACCGCCCGACCCTTGCCGCGCCGGTGCAGGGCTGGCTGAGCCAGGTCAGGGAAAGCGCGGTGGCAAATCAGCACCGGGCCGAGGCGCGGCCCGATGATTACCCCGACAACGTCAAGGACCGGTTGGTTTATGTGCTGACCCCGCATGACGCGAAGCTGAAGATCGACATTTACAAGGGTCGGATCAGTTCTGCGGGAACCGCGCTGAACAAGTCGATCCGGCGCTATGATGCGGCACACGCCCTGCGCAGCGCCGCCCCGGCCAAATTCATCCGTCCGGTGGATCTGGAGCTGCTGTCGGCCCTGGCGCAAACGCGGCTGTGGGAAACGCATCACAGCTATGGCCTGCCCGAACTGTTCCGTCCCAGGGGCAACGATGCCATCGACCTGATCCGCCGCCTGTGTGACACTGGGCGGCTCCTGTCTGACAATGCCCCCGATGCCCGCCTCACCTGGTCCGACATGCGCCTCGCCCCCCGGCTGGGCTGGCGGATGGCGGCGGATGGCACCCAGAGGCTGGGGTTCGAGGATGACACGGGCCAGCCGTTGGTCCTGCGCGGGTTGGAGGGCGCGGCGCTCTGGATCGACACCGGGCAGGGGCACATCGGCGAGGTGGCGCAGGCGATGGACACGGATGTGCTGCGCCTTGTGGGGGCCAGCCCCGCGATCGCCCCCCAGGAGGCAGAGGCGCTGGCCGACGTGCTGCCCGACACGCTGGCCGGGCTGCCCCTGCCACGCCCCCGCACAATCCGGCAAACCCGACGCGCGGCGAAGCAGCGCTTTGCCCAGCTGACCCTCGGGGCCGAAACCGCCCATGACGGGCCGCGCTATTACGGCGCTGCGCTGCGGCTGCCGACGCTGACCCTGCGCTTTGTCTATGACGGGCAAGCGGTCGGGGATGGCGAAGGCGATCCCCGTATGCGCGACGGCAACGACATCGTGACGCTCACCCGCGACCATGCCTGGGAGGCCGCCTGCGCCACGCGGTTGATGGAGGCGGGCGCATTGCCGGTGGATGAGCTGGAAATCCACTGGCCGGGCGAGCGCATGATGGCCTGCGATTTCGTCTTCGCAGGTGGCGAGATGAACAATCAGACGCTGACGATCTCGGACATGGGCGAAGCGCTCGATTTTGCCTTTCGCACACTGCCGGACCTGCGGCGTGACAGCTGGGAAGTGATCGAGACCCCTAAATGGCCCTATCGCCTGAGCGATGAGGCGGTCGAACTGTCGGTCGCGACACGGACCGAGGCGGGCGGGGCGTTTCAGGGAAATGACTGGTTCTCGCTGGGGTTTCAGGCCGAGATTGCCGGCAAATCGGTGGATGTGGCGCCGCTTGTCGCGGCGTTTCTGGAACAGACACGCGAGGATTGGGAGGAGGTGCCGGATATCGACACTCTGGCGCAGTATCTGGCCGACCGGCACGTCTATCTGGACAGGGGCAAGCAGGGATACGTCGCGCTGGATCTCGGCCCACTTGCGCCGCTGCTGCATCTGTTCCTGACCCATTACGCCGAGTTGGGCGCGCTGCACCCGTCAGATGCCAGCGTCGCGCGTCTGGTCGAAGAGGCGCTGGCTGGCAGCACCATCCGCTTCGCCGACAATGCCGGAATTCTGCCGCTGGCGCGCAGCCTGCAGGCGCTGGCCGAGACTGACCGCTTTGAACCACCCATGGGCCTGAACGCAGAGTTGCGTGACTATCAGGCCTATGGGGCCGCCTGGATGGGCAGCCTGCTGGAAGCCGGGTTCGGCGGTGTGCTGGCCGATGACATGGGGCTGGGAAAGACGGTGCAGACCCTGGCCCTCTTGCAGGCGCGCCGCCAGGCGGGAATCCCCGGCCCGACGCTCCTGATCGTGCCCACCAGCCTGCTGCATGGCTGGCAGACACAGGCGGCGCAGTTCACGCCCGATCTGCGCCTTGTGGTCCTGCATGGCACGGGCCGTGCCGCCTCGCGTGTTGCCGCCTTGCAGGCCGATCTGGTGCTGACGACCTATCCACTTCTGGCGCGCGATCGCGACTGGCTGGCGGCGCAGGACTGGCCGCTGGTCATTCTGGACGAGGCGCAGACGCTCAAGAACCCCGCCTCGCAAATGGCAAAGACCCTGCGCGACATTCCCGCCAAGGGGAGGCTTGCGCTGACCGGCACGCCCCTGGAAAACTCGCTGCAGGACATCTGGACGCTGATCGACTGGGTCAACCCCGGCCTGCTGGGCGACCGCAAGCGGTTTCAGACGCTGTTCCGCACCCCGATCGAAAAGCATGGCGACGCTGCCGCGCAGATCCGGCTGAACCGCCGGTTGCGGCCGTTCCTGTTGCGCCGAACCAAGGACGAGGTTGCCGCCGAACTGCCGCCCAAGACTGAAATCCTCGAACGCGTCGATCTGCCGAAACCGCAACAGGCGCTCTACGAGACGGTGCGCAGCGCCATGGACGCCCGCGTACGCGAAGCGATCGGGACGCGCGGCCTGGCGGCGGCGCGGATTACGGTGCTGGACGCCTTGCTGAAGCTGCGGCAGGTCTGTTGCGACCCGGCTTTGGTGAAGACCGAAGCTGCGCGATCCGTGACCGACAGCGGCAAACGCGCTCGCCTGCGCGAACTCTTGGGCGCGTTGGTTGCCGAGGGGCGGCGCGTGCTGGTTTTCTCGCAATTTGTCGAGATGCTGCGCCTGATCGAAGCCGATCTGACCGAGGCGGGCATTTCTCACTTGACCCTGACGGGGCAGACACAGAACCGCGCGGCGGTCCTCGACAGCTTTGCGCAGGGCGATGCGTCGGTGTTCCTGCTCAGCCTCAAGGCAGGAGGCGTCGGATTGACTCTGTCCGAGGCCGACACGGTAATCCTCTATGATCCATGGTGGAACCCGGCGGTCGAGCGTC
>JBBSJO010000296.1:0-4091 GCA_038257185.1 Rhodobacterales bacterium
ACTATCGGTCGGAATAGACTGCATCGGAAGTTGGGCGTCAGGAAAGGTGGCTTCGTAGAGCCGTTGCATGGGGCTTGTGGGTTCACCTTCATAAGAGGCCCCCATCGGACAGCGCCAAATTTGCAGCGGCGGTTCAATCGGGCCCCATCGGAAGGTTACTGCGTAGGATTACTCTAAGGAGGAACCTTCAGCGAACACGCTTGGTTTGCCGGTTTCCCTGATCGCCTTGTATGCCGTTGATCTGCCTATGCCGAGATGTTTCGCGGCTTGTGAGACAGATTTTCCTGCACCGACCAGGTCTTGGAGAGCAGAGATTGTCGCCGGCTGTAATGGCGGCCTTCCAGGGACGCGGCCGTGCTTTCTGGCGCTCGCCAACCCGTCTTTGGTGCGCTCTGAGATCAGACGGCGCTCAAAATGAGCGATAGCGCCAAAGACATGGAACACGAGCTCTCCGGCGGCGGATGTCGTGTCGATACGCTCTTCGAGGCTGATCAAATTGATCTCTCTGGCTTTGAGGCCGTCGACGGTTTCCAGGAGTTCCTTGAGCGAGCGCCCCAAGCGATCGAGGCGGATGACGGCCAGGGTATCGTTGGGTCTGGCCTGATCAAGCAAGGCTGCCAAACCGGGCCGGTTGAACGTCTTGCCGGAGATCACGTCTTCGAACACGCGAATAGCGCCGTGTTGTAGCAACCGGTCTTTCTGGCCGGACAAATCCTGGTCGGCGGTTGAGACCCTTGCGTATCCGAGGATGTCGCCAGTGCGTGGCATGGTGTCTCCAAAACGAACGGTTTGGGGACGCCTGCCCGAGAGGTGAGGGGTCGTCCTTCCGGATATCGATATCTGTCTATTTAATAGTCTTCATATTAAAGCGTGTCCAGAAAACTTCGAGACCCTTTTGAGGACACCTATGCCCCCTCGTTCGCTGCTTTCCGCCCGTGTCCGCGCAGACCTCTTCGATATCCCGACATACCCTGATGGCCTGATGCGCCACTATTTGCTGTCGCCGTCGGATCTGGAATTGATCCGGACGCGCCGCCACGATGAAAACCGGTTCGGGCTGGCTGTCCATATCTCTCTGCTCCGTCACCCGGGTCAAGGATGGCGCGATGAGGTGGTATTGCCAGCAGCCCTCTTGGACTGGCTCGGGGATCAGCTGCATCTCTCGGCGTCACACCTTCTGAATTATGCCAGCCGCGGGGCGACACGGGCTGCGCATCAAGCTCTCGCGCTGCAGCATCTGGATCTGGCTCCGTTTGCTAAAGCGCATATGGCAATGGCGGAGGATATCGCCACGAGGGCGGCCTTCGCGACGGATCATGGCGTGAAGATTGTTGAGACGCTGATTGCGGATCTGCGCAAGCACCGTCTGGTGCTGCCGAGCGTTGACACGCTTGAGCGCCTTGCCTTGAAGGGGCGGGCTCGCGCCCGGCGGGAGGCTGCTGCGGCGCTGTTCGATGCTCTCTCACCGGAGCAGCGTGACCAGTTGCAGGCGCTCTTGGTGAACGATCCGTCCGTTGGGCAAACGCGGCTTACGTGGTTGCGTGGCTTTCCGCATTCGACCAGCCCTGCCAGCATGACCGCGCTTCTGGACCGCTTGAAATATCTGCGATCATTGGACTTGCCGCCAGACCTTGGGCACGGCCTGCACCCCGATCGGCTGCTCAAGTTCGCACGCGAGGGCGCTGTGGCGCCTGTGAGCTTGCTGAACGATTTTGGTGAGCGCCGGCGGATCGCAACGCTCGCGGCGCAGACGGCGGATTTATCCATTACGATCACCGACGCGACCATCGCCATGTTTGAGCGGCTGATCGGCCAGCTCTTCTCAAGATCCCGCAATCGTCAGGAGGAGGTCTGGCGTATGGGGAAGACCCGGGTTGGGAAGCTGATGCAGCTCTTCGGCGCATCCATTGACGCAATGGCCCGCGCGCAGGACACGGGGCAAGATCCCTTTGCTGCGCTGGATGCGGACGTTGGGTGGGACTTTCTCTTGGGCAAGCGTGACGAAATCGCCGGCTTCGGAGAACTGGCAACCAGTGACCCGCTTTCTCTGGCGGCCGAGCGCTATGCCTATATGCGCAAATTTGCCCCTGCCTTTCTGGAGGCTTTCCAATTCAATGCCACCGATGCGGGAGATGACCTCAAGGATTCAATCGCCTTGCTGCGTGATCAGAACCGCACCGGCAAACGCAAGTTGCCCGATGATCCGCCCATGCCGTTCGCGGCCAAGCATTGGCCGTCGCTGATCGTCCAGGACGGTCAGCCACAACGGCGCGTGTACGAGACCGCCGTTGTGTCCACCTTGCGAGATCGCCTGCGCGCCGGGGATGTCTGGGTCGATGGCAGTCGCGAGTATCGCCGGTTCGACAGCTACCTGATGCCCCGGGACACAGCGGAAACCGTCATGCGGTCCGCGGGCTTCGAGACAGATCCGGAAGCATGGTTGTCTGATCGCCGGGCCACGCTGGCGAAACGCCTTGAGCAGGTGGACCGCGCCTTGAAGCGCAATGCGCTCCCTGGTGTCCGAATTGAGCGCGGACGGTTGAAGATTACGCCACATGACGCAGTGACACCGCCCGCTGCGGCGCGCCTGGAACGGGCGATTGACGCCGTGATGCCGCGCATCCGCATCACGGAATTGCTCTGGGAGGTGAATGCACAGACCGGGTTCCTCGATGCCTTCACCGACCTACGGTCTGGCAAGCAGCACGAGGAACCTGCCGCAGTGCTAGCCACGATCCTGGCCGGAGCCACCAATCTCGGCCTGGAGCGGATGGCCCATGCTTCATCGCGTGTCAGCCATGCGCAGCTGACTTGGGCGCAGACATGGTACCTTCGGCCCGAGACGTTCGCGGATGCCTTGGGTCGCATTGTCGATGCCCATCATGGCCTGCCCTTCGCGCAACATTGGGGCGCAGCGGCGCACAGCTCATCGGACGGTCAGTTCTTCTCTGCCAATCGTGGCAGCGGGCTCATCAACGCCAAGTACGGGCCCGACCCCGGCCTGAAAATCTATTCCTTTTTGTCGGGCCAGTACGGATCGTTCCATTCCAGCGTTATCGGGGCAACTTCAGGCGAAGCGCCATTTGTGCTCGACGGCCTGTTGAACAACCCCGCCAGCTTCGATCCGCTCGTGCATTACACAGATACCGGCGGCGTGTCGGACCACGTCTTCGCCTTGTTCCATCTGTTGGGGATGACCTTCGCGCCGCGTTTGCGCGACTTTCCCGACCGGCGGTTGGCATGCTTCGGTGGCGCAAAGGCGTGGCCCACCCTGTCACCCCTCATCGGAAAGCCAATCAACGAAGAGGTGATCCGGCAACATTGGGGCGATATCATGCGGCTCGCGGCCAGCATTCGAGACAAGTCTCTGAAACCGTCTGAAATCCTGCGCAAACTTGGGGCGTACCGCCAACAAAACCGGCTCTACCTTGCCTTGGGTGAAATCGGCCGGATCGAACGCACGCTCTTCATGCTCGACTGGATTGAGAACGCCGATCTGCGCATGGAATGCCATGCGGGCCTGAACAAGGGTGAAGCGCGCCACTCGCTGGCCAGAGCCGTCTTTGCCCACTCACAAGGGCGCATTCATGATCGCTCTGACGCGGCCCAACAGAAACGGGCTATGGCGCTCAACCTTGTCATCGCCGCCATCACGTTCTGGAACACGATCTACATGGAGAAAGCCGCCAGCCACCTCGCGCAGACCAGCCCGCTATACGATGCCGGGCTGCTTCCGCACACGTCGCCACTCGGCTGGGAGCACGTCATCCTTTCCGGCGACTTCGATTGGCATTCCAAGGCCGTTGACCGCAAAATTGCGCGGCCGCTGAACATCAGGCCAGCCAGAGACTGGGGAACCTGAATATGTTCATGTAATGTTCTCGCTTAAAGTAATCCTACGCGGAAACCTTCCGATGGGGCCAAATACGATTTTGAGACCGAGAAAACGGATATCTATGAGTTGATTTCCAGGCCTTATTTTTGCAAAGCATTGACGGCGCTTGTGCAGAAAGACCTCTTCCTAACGTTCGAGCTCTGCTTCGAACTAGAAAAGAACGTCAGCAAGGGATTCCCTTGGCATGTCGGCGTTC
>JBBSJO010000297.1:0-4075 GCA_038257185.1 Rhodobacterales bacterium
CAGACCGACCTTCTTCTGCTGGTCACCGCCCTTGAAATTGAAGGACGAGCAATAGGCGCGGGAGTTCACTTCGGCGTCGCCCAGTGCGATCAGTTCCGCGCCGCCGGTGATCGCCTGCCACACGGTGTCATCGGCATTGAGATCGTCACGGGACTGGTCCACGTAGCTGAGGTCCACCGTATCGCCATATTCCACCGTGCCCGCGTCGGGTTTTTCCTGACCTGTCAGCATCTTGAAGAGTGTCGACTTGCCCGCGCCATTGGGGCCGATCACCCCCACGATGCCGCCCGGGGGCAGGGAGAATTCCAGTCCCTCGATCAGCAGCTTGTCACCCATGTGTTTCTTCAGCCCCTCAACCTCGATCACCTTGGACCCGAGGCGCGGGCCGTTGGGGATGACGATCTGGGCGCGCGCCAGCTTTTCGCGCTCGGAGGTTTCGGCCATCTCGTTGTAGGACTTGATGCGGGCCTTGGATTTGGCCTGACGCGCCTTGGCGCCCTGCCGCATCCATTCCAGTTCGCGCTCCAGCGTTTTCTGCTTGGACTTGTCCTCGCGGCTTTCCTGCATCAGGCGCTTGGCCTTCTGTTCCAGCCAGTCGGAGTAGTTGCCCTCGTTCGGGATGCCGCGGCCCCGGTCCAGTTCGAGGATCCAGCCGGTGATGTCGTCGAGGAAGTAGCGGTCGTGGGTGACGATCAGGATCGTGCCCTTGTAGGCGATGAGGTGCTGTTGCAGCCATGCTATGGTTTCGGCGTCTAGGTGGTTTGTCGGTTCGTCCAGCAGCAGCATGTCGGGCGCTTCCAGCAGCAGCTTGCAGAGCGCCACGCGGCGCGCTTCGCCGCCCGAGAGGGTGCTGACGTCGGCATCGTCGGGGGGGCAGCGCAGGGCTTCCATGGAGACGTCGATCTGGCTGTCGAGGTCCCAGAGGTTCTGGGCGTCGATGTCGTCCTGCAGCTTTGCCATCTCGTCTGCGGTCTCGTCCGAGTAGTTCATCGCCAGTTCGTTGTAGCGGTCGAGGATCGCCTTCTTCTCGGCCACGCCCTCCATCACGTTCTCGCGGACGGTCTTGGTCGGATCGAGTTTCGGCTCCTGCGGCAGATAGCCGACGCGGGCACCTTCGGCCGCCCAGGCCTCGCCGGTGAAATCCTTGTCCATGCCGGCCATGATCTTGAGCAGGGTGGACTTGCCCGAGCCGTTGACGCCGACGACACCGATCTTGACCCCCGGCAGGAAGTTGAGGTGGATATTCTCGAAGAGTTTCTTGCCCCCCGGATAGGCCTTGGAGACGCCGGACATGTGGTAAACGAACTGATAGGCGGCCATGGCGCAATTCCTCATCTGAAGGTGGACCCGCACCGCATATCGCGGCCATGGGGCAAGATCAACGGGGGCTTTGAGGCCGTGGCAACAGGAGAGTGCGCGCCGCGGTGACGCCGCCTGTCCGCACAGACTTCAGAACGTTCGGCGGATTGGAGCGGACGCCCAGGGCGTCGCTGGAAGAGGTACCCGCGAGCCATCGGAAGAGGTGCTTTCGCGGGCCTCTTGTCGTTCCCTGACCAACACCTCAAGGACCCTAGCGATTAATCTATGACATAAGTTGTCGACACGTCGGAGCTAATATTGCTACGCTTGCCACAACTTGCGGTGGCGTTTCGAGCCAAAAATGCGCCGCAAGGGTAGAAGATCGTCACCGAAACGTCGTTTCAAGGTGTGGGAGTGGCGATCGAGCAACAGGGGACAGATATGTCAAAAAATACCATCGTTGTGGGCATCGACGGTTCGGATGCCGGCGCGCGCGCGCTGACTTTCGGAAAGTCGCAGGCCAAGCTGATAGGGGATTGCACCATTGCGATCGTCTACGTGATCGAATGGTCGCCGTTTTCCTTCCAGACGCCGGAAGAGAACGATCAGCGGCATAAGCGTCGCGAAGAAGAACTGACCATGGCGCGGGAGAGGGTTGTGGACCCGGCGGTCACGGCCGCCAAGGCCGAGGGATTTGCGGTCGAGGGGATCATCCGGCACGGGGACGTGGCCGACATCCTGGACGAGATCGCGGCCAAGCAAGCTGCCGTGCAGATCGTTGTGGGCCGGGTCGGCGCGCGCGGGCTGAAGGAACGCCTGTTCGGCGGTGTCACGGGCAGGCTTGTCGCCGCGTCCAGTGTCCCCGTGACCATCATTCCCTGAATTCGAGGTGCGCAACATGAAAAGACTTATCAACACCGGAATGGTCGCGGCAGCCGCCAGCATTCCGACCTTCGCCGCCGCCCAGGAGGCGGTCTCGATGGACCAGCGGATCAACGACATCTTCGCCGGGTCGACCGGCTGGTTCGTGAACCTGATCTTCGCGCCGCTTCCCGGCACCGCGTTTCCGTGGATCGTGCTGTGGCTTGTTGTCGCGGCTTCGGTCTTCACGATCTACTTCGGCTTCATCCAGTTCAAGGCCTTCGGCCATGCGATCGCGCTGGTGAAAGGTGACTATTCCGATCCGGCGGACGCGGGCGAGGTCAGCCACTTTCAGGCGCTGACGACGGCCCTGTCGGGGACCGTGGGGCTTGGCAACATCGCGGGCGTCGCTGTCGCGGTCGGCATCGGCGGGCCGGGGGCGACGTTCTGGATGATCCTGGCGGGTCTTCTGGGCATGGCCTCCAAGTTCACGGAGTGCACGCTGGGTGTGAAGTACCGCAACGAATATGCCGACGGCACCGTTTCGGGTGGTCCGTTCTACTATATGACGAAGGGCTTCAAGGAACTCGACAAGCCCGGTGGGCGTGCATTGGCCATCATCTTTGCGATCTTCACCATCGGCGGTTCGCTGGGTGGGGGCAACATGTTCCAGGCCAATCAGGCGCATGCGCAGATCACCGGCATCGTGGGTGACTTTTCCGGCCTGATCACCGGCGTCATCTTCGCGGCGGTCGTCTTTGCCGTCATCGTCGGCGGGATCAAGTCCATCGCTCAGGTCACCGAAAAGATCGTGCCCTTCATGGGCATCCTCTATGTCGGCGCGGCGCTGGTCATCCTGATCGTGGAATACGACAAGATCGGCTGGGCTTTCGGACAGATCTTCGAAGGGGCCTTTACCGGTCTCGGTGTCGCGGGCGGTTTCGTCGGTGCGCTGATCCAGGGCTTCAAGCGGGCGGCCTTCTCCAACGAGGCGGGCGTGGGCTCTGCGGCCATCGCGCACTCTGCGGTGCGGACCAAGGAGCCGATTACCGAAGGCGTGGTGTCGCTGCTGGAGCCGTTCATCGACACGGTCGTGATCTGTACCATGACGGCGCTGGTCATCACCATCTCGGGCGTGCTTGTCACCGATCCGGCAACGGGCAACTTCTTGCTGAACGAGGCGGGCACGGCGATCAGGACAGTCGACGGGTCCAGCGGGGTGCAGCTGACCTCGGCGGCCTTTGCCACCGGGTTCTCCTGGTTCCCCTATGTGCTGGCCGTCGCGGTGATCCTCTTTGCCTTCTCCACGATGATCAGCTGGTCCTACTATGGTCTCAAGGCCTGGACCTACCTCTTCGGTGAAGGCAAGACGACGGAACTGATCTTCAAGCTGATCTTCTGTTTCTTCATCATCGTGGGGGCTGCGGCGCAGCTTGGGGCGGTCATCGACTTCTCCGATGCGATGATCTTTGCCATGGCGGTGGTCAATATCTCGGCGCTCTATGTGCTGATGCCCATCGTGAAGCGCGAGATGAACAGCTATTTCAGGCGCCTGAAGTCGGGTGAATTGAAGAAGTTCGCGCATTGATCGCACCCGGACGCGATTGACAAAGGGCATCTGAGCCCATCTTTTCGGCCCCTGAAGCAGTTCGGGGGCCGTTTTCTTGCGCCATGACTTTCCATATGCAGCCCCCGGTCAGGTCGTCGGCTTGTTGGGCGGGTCGTTCGACCCTGCGCACGCAGGCCATGCGCATATCACGCGCGAGGCGCTCAAGAGGTTCGGGCTGGACCGGGTCTGGTGGCTGGTGAGCCCCGGCAATCCTCTCAAGGCGAAAGGGCCTGCGCCGCTGGAGCAACGTCTGGTGCGGGCGCGGGAGGTGATGCAGCATCCGCGTGTGGAAGTGACAGGCATCGA
>JBBSJO010000298.1:0-4067 GCA_038257185.1 Rhodobacterales bacterium
AGTCTTGCGGCCCTGCGCCGCGCACTGGTCAAGGCAGTGCCGCATCTGGGCAAGATCGACGCAGTCCCCCTGAACGACTGGACCGTCCTGCCCAAGGGCAAGCTGGGCAGTGGCGCGTTTGGCGGTGCGGTGATGGACTTCTACCTGTCCAACCCGATTGCCCGCGCCAGCCCGCTGATGGCTGAACTTGCGCGCGGTGCTGCGGGCCGTGCATCCGGCGCTTTGGCGGCCGAGTGAAGGCAATGATCGCCCTTGCACCCCTCCTGTTGGCCGCCTGCACACCGCAGGTGCCCGATGCGGAGGATTTCATTCCCGAGTACAAGGGTGTGGAGACGTCATTGCTGGATGGCGATCTGGTGCAGTTCAACGTGGCGATGACCAAGGCGCAGAGCGCCGATGACGTCGCGGCCTATGCCGAATGTGCCGCGGCGCAGTACACGCTGATCCGGGGATACGGTTTCGCGCGGCACGTGCGGACAAATGTGGACGTAAAGGGTGGCATCTGGCATGCAGATGCTGTTTACACGATCTCGCCAAGCCTGCCACGGGGCTTGAAGACAATTGATGCCGAAGTGACCGCGCAAAGCTGTGCGGAAAAGGGCATTCCGGCGGTGTGAGGACCTATGGCTGATTTCTTTCACAACACAGGGCTCGGCATCGGCCTGCTGACAATCGGGCAGGTGTTCCTGCTGGTCATTCCGCTTCTGCTGGCACTGGCCTTCCTGATGTATGCCGACCGCAAGATCTGGGCCGCCGTGATGATGCGGCGCGGGCCCAACGTGGTCGGCGTCTTCGGGTTGTTGCAGTCCTTCGCGGATTTCCTGAAGTATATCGTCAAGGAGGTCGTGGTGCCCGCCGGGGCCGACCGCCCGGTGTTCTTCCTCGCGCCGATGATCTCTTTCGTGATGGCCATGGTGGCCTGGGCGGTGATCCCCTTCAACGAAGGCTGGATCCTGTCGGACATCAACGTCGCCATCCTCTATGTCTTCGCCATCTCCTCGCTGGAGGTTTACGGCGTGATCATGGGCGGCTGGGCCTCGAACTCCAAGTATCCCTTCCTCGGCTCGTTGCGCTCGGCGGCGCAGATGATCTCCTACGAGGTCTCCATCGGTCTCATCATCATCGGGGTGATCATCTCCACCGGGTCGATGAACTTCACCGCCATCGTGGACGCACAACGTGGCGACTGGGGGCTGTTCAACTGGTATTTCCTGCCGCACTTCCCGATGCTGATCCTGTTCTTCATCTCGGCGCTGGCGGAAACCAACCGCCCGCCCTTCGACCTGCCGGAAGCGGAATCGGAGCTGGTGGCGGGCTATCAGGTCGAATATTCCTCCACGCCGTTCCTGCTCTTCATGATCGGGGAACTGGTGGCCGTGGTGCTGATGTGTGCGCTGGTCTCGCTGATGTTCTTCGGCGGCTGGCTGTCGCCGGTACCCTTCCTGCCGGACGGGTTCCTGTGGATGTTCCTCAAGATGCTGATGGTGTTCTTCATGTTCGCCATGGTGAAGGCGATCACGCCGCGCTACCGTTACGACCAGCTGATGCGGCTGGGCTGGAAGGTCTTCCTGCCGTTCTCACTGTTCTGGGTGGTCTTTGTGGCGTTTGCGGCAAAATTCGACTGGTTCTGGGGCATCTATGCCCGCTGGACCACAGGAGGCTGATATGGCGACCGACTATTCCCGCGCGGCGAAGTACTTCCTGCTTCAGGACTACTTCAAGGGCTTCGTTCTGGGGATGAAGTACTTCTTCGCCCCCAAGGTGACGCTGAACTACCCGCACGAAAAGGGCCCGCTGTCCCCGCGTTTCCGGGGTGAACATGCCCTGCGGCGCTATCCCTCGGGCGAGGAACGCTGCATCGCCTGCAAGCTTTGCGAGGCGATCTGTCCCGCGCAGGCCATCACCATCGACGCGGAACCCCGCGAGGACGGCTCGCGCCGCACCACGCGCTATGACATCGACATGACCAAGTGCATCTACTGCGGATTCTGTCAGGAAGCCTGCCCGGTGGACGCCATCGTGGAAGGTCCGAACTTCGAATTCTCCACCGAAACCCGCGAAGAGCTTTACTACGACAAGGAAAAGCTGCTGGCGAATGGAGATCGCTGGGAGGCAGAGATCGCGCGCAACCTTGAAATGGATGCACCCTACCGATGACTGATCCCACCAACCCCTTCGAGGCCATGATGAAACAGGCCGCCGAGATGGCGCGGGCCTTCCCGGCAATGGATGCGTTCTCGCCCAAGGGGTTCGAGGCGATGATGGGGACGATGCCCAAGGACATGATGGAGCTGATGTTCGGCAATACGCTGAACGAAGGCGGGCTTGATGCGCGCACCCGGCTGCTCTTGACGCTGGCGGGGCTGACCATGCAGGGCGCTCAGAACGATGTGGGCTTGCGCCAGACCGTGCGTCACGCGCTGGAGGCAGGGGCCACCAAGCAGCATATCATCGAGACGATCGGCCAGATGTCGGTTTTCGCGGGCATCCCCGCCATGACCCGTGCGCTGGAACTGGCGCAGACCGTGCTGGACGACAGGGCCGATGACAAGAAAGGTGACGTATGACCGTCTTTTCCTTTTACCTTTTCGCGATCTGCGTGATCGCCGGGGGCCTTTTTACCGTGGTCAGCCGCAATCCGGTGCATTCCGTGCTCTGGCTGATCCTGTCGTTTCTGTCCTCGGCGGGCCTCTTCGTGCTGCTGGGGGCGGAGTTCGTGGCGATGCTGCTGATCATCGTCTATGTCGGCGCGGTTGCGGTGCTGTTTCTTTTCGTCGTCATGATGCTCGACGTGGATTTCGCCGAACTGAAGGCGGAGATGGCGCGCTACATGCCGCTGGCTTTGCTGATCGGGCTGGTGATCCTGATGCAGTTCGTGATGGCCTTCGGGGCTTGGGAAAGCAACGCGGCGGCCGAGGGGC
The DNA here is from genome assembly GCA_038257185.1 of Rhodobacterales bacterium. Lineage (GTDB taxonomy): Bacteria > Pseudomonadota > Alphaproteobacteria > Rhodobacterales > Rhodobacteraceae > Sulfitobacter. The sequence goes on from JBBSJO010000298.1 coordinate 2,922, forward strand.
TGCGCGCGCAGGTGATCGAGCCCGCGCGGTTCAATACCGAGAGCCTCGGGCTGATCCTTTACGACCAGTATTTCCTGCTGTTCCAACTGGCCGGTCTGATCCTGCTGGTGGCGATGATCGGGGCCATCGTGCTGACGCTGCGCCACCGGGTCGACGTCAAGCGGCAGGACGTGGTCGCCCAGATGATGCGCGATCCGGCGCAGGCGATGCAGCTGCGCGACGTGAAACCGGGGCAGGGGTTGTGACCTGATGCGAGTGCTGCTGCATATTACCTTCGGCATGGCGCTGATGGCCGCCGCGCCTGCCGTCGCTCTGACGCCGCTGCCGATCTGTGGCGGCGCACCCATCGAGGGCGGCTTCAAGGGATGGGAGGCATGGGGCGTCGAGAACGGCTATGTCATTTATACCGGCGAGGCGTCAGGCAGCCGCGCGATCGTGGTGCTCGAACACTGCGCCTCGGGCAAGGCGGTGTTTGCCGACGCCTTGGCTGGCGACGCCCAAACCCGGCCCGATTATGTGGACAACGTGCAGGACGCGCTATCCGACTACGTCTATTCTGCCAAGAAATACACGTTGAGCCAGATTGCTGCGGGCGTGCGGGAACGCGGGATCAAGTCCCGGACCCGAACAATCGGCACCGAAAGCTGTGCCTGCGCGACATTCTACCCCAACGACCGGGGCAGCCGTAAACCATACGAGTGAGCGCCACGTCAGGTGCATGAAATGCCCGCGCCAACCTGGCCGGGCCTACAAAACAAAGGAACTGGGTTATGTCGAGAAACACAATTGTCGCGCTGGTCGTGGTCCTTATCATTCTGGTGGGCGGCTTCGGCTTTCTTAGATAAGGCGACCCGATCCTGATGGAAGTCAGATCAAACACGGACTAAAAGCCCGACAAAGGGCAAGGGACACTAGGGACGACATGATCGGACTTGAACACTACCTCACGGTCGCGGCGACGTTGTTCGTCATTGGCATCTTCGGGCTTTTCCTGAACCGCAAGAACGTGATCATCCTGCTCATGAGCATCGAGTTGATGCTGCTGGCCGTGAACATCAACTTCGTGGCCTTCTCGAGTTTCCTTGGGGATCTCGTGGGTCAGGTCTATACCCTCTTCGTGCTGACTGTCGCCGCCGCAGAGGCCGC
>JBBSJO010000299.1:0-4063 GCA_038257185.1 Rhodobacterales bacterium
GTCGCGCAAGATCATCGCCGTCGCCGGCCTGCCCAGCTCGGGCAAGAGCCTGATGTTGCAGCAGCTCTCCATCCTCGCGCATCAGGAGGGCCGGCGGGTCCACTCGATGCAATGGGACTCAGCCCGGCGCGCCTTTGAAACCCCCGAGTGGCTGGCCCGGTACCCGGAACGCGACAACGTCACCCATCCGGCCATCCGCAAGGTGGTGGGGCTCTGGGTGCGCAAGGCTATCGAGGACTGGTACAAGGTCCATGCCGATGACCGCGATATCCTGATCGCCGAGCTTCCGGTGGTGGGGGGGCGCTTCGCCGAGCTGCTCCAGCCGCAGGACGATACAGCCGAGCCGACGCTGCGCTCTGAGGACGTGATCTTCTTCGTGCCGGTCCCGACCCGCGACATGCGCAAGACGATCACCGGGCACCGCGCCACGACCTTTGCCAATCCGCGCAATGAGCAAGAGACGAAGGATGCGCCGATCCATATCGTCGAGGCGGACTGGATTGCCGCGCGCCAGCTTTATAACCTCTGGCAGGGAATCGAGAGCACGCGAGAAGACGAAGTCATTTACGACCCGGACATTTACACCAGCGTCTTTCGTCGTCTTCTGCGGTTCCGGAACGTCGAAATCCTCGACGTCAACCAAAGTTTTGAAACCAAGGGGTCGGCCTATGAACGACCCTTCCCGGTTACCGAACTGACGGCCGCCGCCCGTGAGGTCGCCGCAACATTCGACATATTGGCAAAGCGCTATCCGGGCAAACTGGCCGAGACAGCGACCGATGGTTGGTGGGAGTACTGACATGCCCGACGACGCCCGCGCCCTGATTCTCGACTTCGGCAGTGTTGTGACGCTGACAATGTTCGAAACGCACAGATTTTCGGAACACAACCTTGGCCTGCCCGAGGGCAGCCTGACATGGATGGGGCCTTTCGACCCCGACAACGATCCGCTCTGGGCCGCCATGCAGCGCGACGAGATCACCGAACGCGAGTACTGGCTGACCCGTGCAAGGGAAACCGGCGCCCTGCTGGGCGAGGAATGGGGCAAAATGGCGGATTTCGTGATCCGGGCGCGCGGCAAGAATACCGAACAGATCATCCGCCCCGAAATCGTTCCGTTGATCCGCGCGCTGAAGGCGGCGGGCAAGAAGCTGGCGATCCTGTCGAACGAACTTGACCTCTTCTTCGGCAAGGAACTGCGCGAGTCGCTGGTGTTCCTCAGGGATTTCGACGTCATCACCGACGGCACCTATTCAAAGATCCTCAAGCCGGATCCCCGCGCCTATAAGGCCTGCCTCCACCAGCTGGGCCTTGAGGGCGCGGAGTGCGTGTTCATCGACGACCAGATGCGCAACGTGACCGGCGGGCTGAACGTCGGGCTGCGCGCGTTTCATCTCGATGTGCAGAACCCGCGCGACGTCTTCAACACCGCGCTGCGCGAACTGGGCATCGCACAGGCATTCACCGCGCCGGGCAAGCTTGCGCCGGTCGGACAGGAGCTATCGCAATGAACCTTGAGCAAAGCGCAATCGACCTGCTGCGGGCGCAGCCTGCGCCGAAGGGGCTGAACTTCATCGACAACGCGGCGGTTCCGGCAGCCAGCGGCGAGACCATGCCTGTGATCAGCCCGATCGACGGCAGCCAGTTGACCCTTCTGGCGGCCTCGGCGGCGGTGGACATGGACCGTGCGGTCGCCGCCGCGCGGCGCAGCTTCGAGGCGGGTGCCTGGTCGGGCATGGCGCCGGTGGAACGCAAGAACGTCATGCTGAGATGGGCGGATCTGATCGAGCGGCACGCGCTGGAGATTGCTGTTCTGGGCGCGCGCGACAACGGCACCGATATCCGCATGGCGTTGAAGGGCGAGCCGCAATCCGCCGCAGCCACGATCCGCTTTTACGCCGAAGCCATCGACAAGCGGAACGGTGAGATCACGCCGACGCGCAAGGACGTGCTGTCGCTGATCCACAAGGAGCCGGTCGGTGTGGTCGGCGTCATCATTCCCTGGAACTTCCCGCTGATGATCGGCGCCTGGAAGATGGCTCCCGCGCTCGCCGCCGGCAACAGCGTTGTCGTGAAACCCTCGGAAGAGGCCGCGCTCTCGACGTTGCTCGTGATCGGGTTGGCGGCCAAGGCCGGCATGCCACCCGGCGTACTGAACGCGGTCAATGGGCGCGGTGCCGTGGTGGGCGAGGCGCTCGGGCTGCATATGGATGTCGATGTGCTGGCCTTCACGGGCTCAGGCGCGGTCGGGCGACGACTTCTGGAATATTCAGGGCGCTCGAACATGAAGCGGGTCTACCTTGAGCTTGGCGGCAAGTCGCCGAACCTCGTCTTCGCCGATGCGCCCGATCTGGCGCAGGCCGCGAAGGAAACCGCGGCGTCGATTTTTCGCAACAACGGCCAGGTCTGCGTCGCTGCGTCCCGGCTGGCAGTGGAACGCAGCGTCTACGACGACTTCATGGGGCTCGTTCGGGCCGAAGCCCAGGCCATGAAGATCGGCGATCCGCTTTCGCTGACCAATTCGACGGGCGCGCTGGCCAATGCGGCACAACTTGCAAAAACCAAGTCCTCCGTCGCACGCGCCCTCGAACAGGGCGCGCACCTCTTCCAGGGTGGGGAACAGCTCAATGCCGCAAGCGGCGGTTTCTACCACCAGCCGACGATTCTGACCGGCGTGACCGCAGAGATGGATGTGGTCCAGCAGGAAGTTTTCGGCCCTGTGCTGGCGGCCCGCGCCTTCGACAGCGAGGAAGAGGCGATCTCCATCGCCAACGAGACTGTTTACGGCCTGTCATCTGTGGTGTGGACGCGCGATCTCTCGCGGGCGCACCGGGTCGCCGCAAAGATCAAAGCCGGCTTGGTTCAGATCAACTGCTACTCCGGCGCCGATATCACCGCGCCGCTGGGCGGCGTCCGGCAATCCGGTAACGGATCGGACCGGTCGCTGCACGCCTTAGAGAAATACGAGAACTACAAGGCGACGTGGGTTCAACTCTGACCGGGGCGAAAAGCGTTCTTTGTGGTCGGCCCTTTCTCAAAGCTGTGTAGGGCCGCAGCAGCCGCGTGTCTTTTCCGTCTTCAAGATCTCGGTTCGAACTTGGGTGCAAAAAGCGGTATCCCCTGCCATCCAATGGGTGGGACATACGCGCAATCGCGTCTGACATAGCCTTTTCCAAATGGGTTCCCAACAGCGGATGGTTTGAAAAATTTGCACTGAAGAACCCCCGGTTGCCTGCAACTGCTGCCAATCTTCAAACTCCGCGCTGCATTCTTGCGGGAGGGAGAACTTATGACGGAATGCCTATGGGCGCCAAGCAAGGCGCGCATTTCGACGAGTCGGCTGGCGACATATATGAAGAAGAGCGGGCCGTTCGAAGGTTACGACGCGCTTTGGGAATGGTCGGTCAAGGACCGGGCGGCGTTCTGGTTGGCGGACTGGGATTTCTACGGCGTTGTCGGCCGGAAGGGTGAAACGATCCTGACCTCCGGTGATCGCATGCTCGAGGCGCGAGAGGGCTTCCAGATGCATGCCGCTACCCAGACGCTGCAAGCCTATGCGCCCGACGTCACCTCGTTCATCGAATAGGGCTTTCCCTATTCGGCCGAAGCCTATTTCTAACTGGCAGCCCCGCGGGGACTTGCACCCGAGGCGCTTGACGCGCTGGCGTCAGCACTGGATGCGGCCATCACCTCGGACAGCCTGACCACACTGTCTGGCAATGTCATGCATACCTCGCCGACCAATCTTGGCCTTGTGAGGCCCGCGCTTTGGCGGGCCCTTCGCTTTCAGTCGGGCTCACGCGGCCACATCGGTGCCCCCTTCCCTTTCGCAGTTTTTATCGCCGACAGCTTCAAGCCGCGCGTTGCGGTATCCTTCCTTGGCGGTCCAGAGCTCGACCGCGGTGCAGACATGATTCCTCATTCCGAATGCGAGTAATCGCACTCATCCCATTGATATTGTTATGCTATATAGTGATTAGGGGCGGGATGCCCGTCCCCTGCTGGATCACGTTATCTCGCGGCAGCATCGACGCGCCGGCTGCAGGCAAGTCGTCCGTCAGGA
>JBBSJO010000300.1:0-4029 GCA_038257185.1 Rhodobacterales bacterium
GGAAAGCTCGCGATGGCCGATATCTTTCTGATCGCGCTCTACATCACGCTGGCCAAGGGGAACGGTGTGGGACGGATCGAAGTGGCATGGGGTCTTTACCTCTTCACCGCCTGCATCCTCGCGTCGATGGTGATCGGCTGGTATTCAAAGCGATTGATCGACAACCAACAGGCCTGACCTGTCTGCGGAGAAAAGTTCTTGCAGGACCGGTGCGACAGGCCACGAAGGGACCGCGTCCCGGCAATCGCACAGCGAAGCGAAGCCCGCAGGCTGGGGCGACACGCCGGAATTCTTCAAAAATTCCGGGCCGTTTTCGTTGAATGAAAACGCGACCCCGCCGCTGACCTTTTCCCTTTGACGCGCGCGGGCCGTTCCGCCAAAAGACCCCATGGCAAAGCCCGTCAAAACCTTCTCCTGCACCGCCTGCGGGGCCAGTTTCAACAAGTGGTCCGGGCGCTGCGAGGCCTGCGGCGAATGGAACTCCATCGTCGAGGATGCGGGCCTGTCGGCGGGCCCCCCTTCCAAGTCTCTGGGGGCCAGACGCGGCGCCGCAATGGTGCTCAGCGATCTCACGACCGAGGAAGCCGCCCCGCCCCGCAGCGAATCCGGCATTGCCGAACTTGACCGCGTGTTGGGGGGCGGCCTTGTGCCCGCCTCGGCCATCCTTGTGGGGGGCGATCCCGGCATCGGGAAATCCACCCTTCTGTTGCAGGCCGCGGCGCATTTCGCGCGGCGCGGGCTGAATACCATTTATGTCAGCGGCGAGGAGGCGAGCGCCCAGATCCGGATGCGCGCGCAGCGGTTGGGGCTGGCGGATGCACCCGTAAAGCTGGCCACCGAGACCAACCTGCGCGATATCCTGACCACTCTGGAGGCGGAACGCCCCGACCTCGCCATCATCGATTCGATCCAGACCATGTGGGCCGACAACGTGGAGAGCGCCCCCGGCTCCGTCTCGCAGGTGCGCGCCGCGGCGCAGGAGCTGACCAGTTTCGCCAAGCGGCGCGGCGTGTCGGTGATTCTTGTGGGCCATGTCACCAAGGACGGCCAGATCGCAGGCCCCCGCGTGGTCGAACACATGGTCGATACCGTTCTTTATTTCGAGGGCGAGCGCGGCCACCAGTTCCGCATCCTGCGCAGCGTCAAGAACCGTTTCGGCCCTGCCGACGAGATCGGCGTCTTCGAAATGACCGGCGCAGGGCTCGCCGAAGTCTCCAACCCCTCCGCCCTGTTCCTCAGCGAACGCGGCGCGCCCGCCGCCGGATCGGTGGTTTTTGCGGGCATCGAAGGCACCCGGCCCGTATTGGTGGAACTGCAGGCCCTCGTCGCCCCCTCGCCGCATGCCCAGGCGCGCCGCGCGGTGGTAGGCTGGGACAGCGGTCGGCTTGCGATGATTCTCGCGGTGCTGGAGGCGCGCTGCGGCATCCCCTTTGCGGGCCTCGACGTCTATCTCAACGTGGCGGGCGGCATGAAGATTTCCGAACCTGCCGCCGACCTGGCCGTCGCCGCCGCCCTGCTGAGCGCGCGCGAGGACGTGGCCCTGCCCGCCGAAACCGTTGTTTTCGGGGAAATCAGTCTCTCGGGTGCGCTGCGCCCCGCCAGCCAGACCGAAAACAGGTTGAAAGAGGCGCAGAAACTTGGTTTTACCTCCGCCATTGCGCCTTCCGGTGGAAAGCCCGTAGGTGTCACCGGCATCGCGCTCAACACGATGAGCGACCTGACCGGTTTTGTAGGCGAAATATTCGGGGCCGGTTGAAGGCCCCCTGAGGAAGGCAAGACGGGCATGGAAGGTTTTACCATCATCGACGGGGTCGTCGCCCTCGTCATCGTGTTGTCGGCCCTGCTGGCCTACGGGCGCGGGCTGGTCCGCGAACTGATGGCCATCGTCGGCTGGATCGCCGCCGCCGTGCTCGCCTTCCTCTTTGCCCCGCAGGTCGAACCGCTCGTGCGCGAATTGCCGGTGGTGGGAGAGTTCCTTGCCGATAGCTGTGAATTGTCCGTCATCGGCGCCTTTGCGCTGGTCTTTGCCGCCGCCCTCATCGTGGTTTCGCTCTTTACCCCGCTGTTCTCCTCGCTGGTCCAGCGTTCGGTGCTCGGGGGCCTCGATCAGGGGCTCGGATTTCTCTTCGGTGTGGCACGCGGCATCCTGTTGGTTGCAATCGCCTTTTTCGTCTACAAGACGGTGATGACCGGTCAGGAGATCACCATGGTCGACCAAAGCCGCTCCGCTGCGGTCTTCGGGCGATTCACCGACCGGATCGAGGAGCAGAACCCCGAAGCCGCACTCGGCTGGATCACCACGCGCTATGAGACTCTTGTGGGCACGTGCGGCCAATAGCCTCACATTACGGCATCCAGTCACAAAGTCTTCGCATCCGTTCCGCCACGGGGTGACACCTGCATTCGGAGCACCTACATAGGACGGCGTAACGTTTCCGGATTCGGAGCTGCCCCCCTGTGACCAAAAACGTGTCCAGCCCCCCTGCCAAGATCATGCCGCCGGCCCACCCCTTCGACAGCTCCTGGCTGCGCGACGGGGACAGCGAAGACAAGCTGAAGGAAGAATGCGGCATCTTCGGCGTGGTCGGCGTGGCCGATGCCGCCAACTTCGTGGCGCTCGGTCTGCATGCGCTGCAACACCGGGGACAGGAGGCCGGCGGTATCGTGAGCCATGATCCCGTCATGGGCTTCCAGTCCGCCCGCCGCTTTGGCTATGTGCGCGACAACTTCACTTCTCAATCGGTGATGGAAACCCTGCCGGGCGAGCTTGCCATCGGCCACGTGCGCTATTCCACCAGCGGATCGAAGGGCCAGACGGCGATCCGCGACGTGCAGCCCTTCTTCGGCGAATTTGCCATGGGCGGGGCCGCCATTGCACACAACGGCAATATCACCAATGCCGTGTCCCTGCGCCGCGAGCTGATCGAGCGCGGCTCGATCTTCCAAAGCTCCTCGGACAGCGAATGCATCATCCACCTGATGGCGCGGTCCCTGCAACGCAACATCCCCGAGCGCATGGAAGACGCCCTGCGCCGGGTCGAAGGAGCGTTTTCCATCGTCGCCATGACCCGCACCAAGCTGATAGGCGTGCGCGACCCCTTGGGTGTGCGCCCGCTGGTGCTGGGCAAGATCGGCGACGGCTGGGCGCTGTCGTCGGAGACCTGTGCGCTCGATATCATCGGCGCGGAATTCGTGCGCGAGATCAAGCCCGGCGAGATGGTCGTGATCACCGCCGATGGGGTGCAATCCCACTTCCCGTTCCGCCCGCAGCCCTCGAAGTTCTGCATCTTCGAGCACGTCTATTTCAGCCGCCCCGACAGTATCCTCGGCGGTCGGTCGGTCTATGAAACCCGCGAGGCAATCGGACGCGAACTGGCCAAGGAAAGCCCGGTGGAGGCCGACATGGTCTGCCCCGTACCCGACAGCGGTACCCCGGCGGCCATCGGCTATTCCCTGCAATCGGGTATTCCCTTTGCCATGGGGATCATCCGCAACCAGTACATGGGCCGCACCTTCATCGAGCCGACAGAGCAGATCCGCAACATGGGCGTGCGCCTCAAGCTCAACGTCAACCGCGCGCTGATCAAGGGCAAGCGGGTGATTCTGGTGGACGATTCCGTGGTGCGCGGGACGACCAGCCGCAAGATCAAGGAAATGGTGCTGGATGCGGGGGCCGCAGAGGTTCACTTCCGCATCGCCTCCCCTCCCACCGCCTGGCCGTGCTTTTACGGGGTGGATACACCGCAGCGCGAGAAATTGCTGGCCGCGACCATGTCGGAAGACGAAATGCGCGAGCATCTGCAGGTGAACAGCCTCAAGTTCATCTCTCTCGACGGGCTTTACCGCGCGGTCGGCGAATCGACAGGCCGCAACGCCAAGTGCCCGCAGTACTGCGACGCCTGCTTCTCGGGCGAATACCCGGTTATCCCTGCCGATCAGGTCAATCAGGGATTCGAGATGAAACCGGCGGCGGAGTGAACCCACTGCCGAAAATTGTCAGCAGGGTCCGGCATGCTGGCGCAATGAAAC
>JBBSJO010000301.1:0-3982 GCA_038257185.1 Rhodobacterales bacterium
GGCAAGGCACAGGGCACTGGTCCGTTCAAAGAAGCAGTCATTCAGGATGCCGACATGCAGGGACCGCGCGAGATGCCCAAGCATCGCCTTCACCCGTTTGCTGTCCGCCACGATGCCGGGCAGGAGGCCTGCCTCACGCGCGACCCGGTCGAATTCCCCTGCGATGCGTGCCGCAGCCGGGCCGCCCAGAGGCTCTCCTCGCAATCGGGCCTCGTAATGGGCGACGATATCGTCGAGCTGACCCAGATGCCGTTCCGCCTCGACCTCTTGCCGGAAGCCGCTGGCGGAGGCACCGGCGTAGCCGTCGAACATCGCCACCGAAGCATGCTTGTATTGGATCTTCCCTGCGATCACGCCGAAGGGCCGGTTGGCAATGTGCCAGGCTACTGTCCGACGGAATTGACGGGTGTTGAAGACCCAGGCCCTGCCGTCCACCTGCGGGATCACCGGGGTGTCTGCCACGCCGAACTGACGGTCGAGGTTATCGCGATATTCGTTGATGCGGCGCACCACATGCGGCAGGCCCCGATCCTTGGCCGTCGCCCGATGGAGAACGGTCCAGATGCCGCCCCCGTTATCTTCGCCGGACCTATGCCTCGCAGCCAGGCGCTCGGCCATGAGGATGGCCCGGGCGGCGGGCGCGATCGTCACCCAGTCGGCCTGCTCCCCCTCGGGCCTGCGCCCTTTGTAAACCAGACTCCGGATCGCCAGACGTTCGGTCAGCCCGTCCGCGCTGCGGCTGCGCAAAAGGCTGCCGGGGCGCATCGCCTGCACTTCACCGTCGCGCATGCCCGTCAGATAGGCGCAGAGGATATAGGCGGCGGTCTGCAACTGGCGCTCTTCATGGGCGAGGGTATGGGCGTCGAAGCGGCCCCGCCACGGCAGGCCGGTTTCAGGAAGGACGCTGATGGCTGTGTCCATGCCACCAAGCTCGGGCCCAAGATCGTTCAGCGCGTCGTGAAGCATGCGATAGACTACCTTGTTCTGGACGAGGCTGATCGGATGCGCGGAGATCCGGGAGGCGATGAGCTGCATGTTCAAGACAGGCCCATCGGGATTCCGCACCCGCGCCTTGATTCCGCAAATCCCACCCATCTGTTCCGGGACGCTCCAGACGGGAATGCCGCGTCCGGCCCTTCGCCTGTCCTCGGTCCAGAGCGCGACGCGGGCGGCCAGGCTTGGGATCCGGGGCGCACGCTTGCCGGTCGCGGCAGCAGCTTCGAGCCCGTCGAGTTCGACCCGGCCGGCCAGGATATCCGGCGCGAAGTCGTCGACATAACGCAGCGACCAGCGCAGGAGGGCGCCGATCACAGGTTCAGGAATGCGGGGCGTCCGGTTCTCCGAAGGGCGCCCGCGGCAGCCTGCAACGGCGAAGGCGGCCCTGCCGTTCCAGGGCAGGAACGACAGGCCGCCATGGGTCAGGAACCGGGCCAGCCGGTGCAGTTGGAAGGCTGGCCGCAGACTGGCCGCCACCTGAGTCGGCAAGATCGGCCGGCTGGTCTGGAATGCCAACCAGTCATCCAGCAAGGGTTGATCGATGATGGCAGGTGCGAAGCGCCCCTGACGGCCGTGCATGAAGGCCATGAACTGGCGGAGCATGGTGAGGGCGGTGCGTGCCTGCAAGGGTTGCAGCCGCCCGGCTGGGTCAGCGATGCGCTCGTTGAGCCAGGCGAAGATGTATTCCTTGGCCGTCAACCGTTCGACCGTGCAGTCGATCCCCGTGAAGTCAACCTTGCCTTGCACGGGACGTACCGGCACATGGAAGATGGCAGGGCTGAGGTCCCAGACGTCGTCACCAAACCGCGACAGGGTCTCGACCGGCACACCTTCGGTGATTTTCAGCCTCGCAAGCACGATGTCTTCGGCGTCGCGGATGGAGGAGGCCGTGTGCAGTCCGGGGGAGGGTTCCGGTCTCATAGCGCGGTCGCTTCGGCGGGCAGATAGAGCAGCGTCCCATCTTCCGCCGTGCCAAGGGCGCGTGCGGCGTCCACGACCTGCGGCGGGAAGGATGGCAGGATCTGATGGGTGATCCGCGCATAGGCTCTTGCGAACTTCGCCGTCCAATCCTCGGTGTGCAGCGCGGAACGCTGGTCGGTCATGAAGCTTTGGAAGGCGAGAAGTGCCGGAAGTTTCACCTCGGAGATCACGGCGTTGCGGCACTCGAGGCAGCCCCAGAACGGCGTAGGGCAAGGCTTGCCTTCCGCGCCGAAAGGGCTGGCAAAGAAGTTGCCGCAGCGCGCAAGCCAGAGGTCCTGGGGATGCGGATCAGGCCGCGCATCTGCCCCATCCGATCCGGGTATTTCCCCCGGTTTTGCCTCGGAGCTTGCTGCTGCCTCGGGCCCGAGCCGTGCGGCGTCTAGAGCGTCGTTGAAAGCATCAGCAAGGGCCTCTTCATGGATATGGGCCAGGGCCGGGATTTCGGCATAGTGCCGCGCCGCAACCGCGACGGTGTGGCCGACCGCGAATTGTTCCATCTGGCCGCCGGTGCGGCGATACCATTCCGCCTTCTGCGTCTTGCGCAGCCGGGAAAGATTCAGATGCAGCGGCTTGCCGTCATCATCGCTCAGACTGTGACCTTTCACGAATGCATCGATGCCTTGCCTTCCGTCCTCGCTGGCCGGGCGCAATCCCGCGACGGTCCACAAAACCCAAAGTCGGTCCGATCCAAGATGCCGCCGCGCGCGCTCCGTCAGGGCCAGGGCCAGCCGGATCAGCCCGCCCGGTGTCGCGGTCGAGCCATCCCTGACCCTGAGTCGCTTCCATTCCGCACCCCGCGCCCGCCGTTTGTGATAGGCGATTTCCACGTAACCTTTCGTGGCATTGCACAGGCAATCCGCCTTGAGACGGATCAGGCTCTCCGCCTCCATGCCGGTTTCCAGCGACAAGAGGATCAGGAAGGCTGCCAGATCCATCGTTGCGAGATGAAAGCCCCGATGCGGGATCTCGATCCCGATATCGAGCTTGCGCCGTCGCGCCAGATTGGCAAAGCGTTTGAAGACCGGGTGCCGGGTTCCGATCTGGCCATGGGTTGCGATTTCGGCAAGGACGGCGTCGTGATGGGCGCTCAACCTTGGGCAGGTGGCAATGGCCAAGGGATGCGAGGGAAGTGCGTCGCCAAGTGCAATGCGGCTTTGGGCGTCGAAGATCTGCCTGCGTGCAGCGCCACGCAGCGCCTCGGCAATTCTGCCGTCGTAGGCATCGCGCGGGATGCTGCCGCCGACATATCCATGGCCAAGAAAGCGCAGGCGCGGCAAAAGCTCCGACGACAATAAGCCCGGGTGATCTTCTGTACCCGCTCGAAGAACACCGATCACTGCTGCCAACAGGTGGCGCTGCTGGATCCTGCCTCCACCTCTCCGCTCGAGCCAGGTCTCGTAATCGTCGATCATTGCAACATTGATATCCGCCAGCCGGACTGGGACATCGCCCAGTTCAGACAGGAAACTCCAGAACCGCCGCAGCCCGAGAAGCAGCCGCTGGACCGAGCGCCGGATCAAGCTTGGGCCCATCCGCAAGAGGCGCGCCCGCACTAGCGGTGCTATTTCGGCGGTGAAGGCCGCGGCCGGCCATGCGGTCATATCCACGACGAAAGGATTGCCGTCCTCAGTCGGCACTGCAAAGCGGCGCGGCTCGATCAGGATGGGGGCTGGAAGCTCATCCTTCACCGCTGGCGGCGGGAATGTGGCATGCCGCCCACGACTCATGGCGCCGCCTCCTTCGCCGTAAGACCGAAGTCGAATGCCCCGACGGCAGCGTCGACGATCTCCTGGGCCTCGGCCAGATGATCGAGGTAGATGTAGGTGCTTTCGATTCTCACATGCCCCATCAGCCGCTGAAGCTTCAAAAGCGGGTCCCCGATCACCCTGCGCCAGGCCGGGCCGAAGGGACGGGAGGCTTCGCCCGTCACCCAGCCGACCTGTTCGCGCAAGAGGAGGTTCAGCATATGGACGGCAAAGCTGTGGCGCAGCATATGCGGCGTGAC
>JBBSJO010000302.1:0-3877 GCA_038257185.1 Rhodobacterales bacterium
GGCGGCCGGCGTGCCAATGGATGACAGGGGCGAGATCATGGGCCACAGCGTCAAGCAAATCCGCGGGCGCGAAGTTTATGGCGACGATATCGAACTGCAGATGCGGCGCGCAGTGGTGGCCAAGATCGCCCTGCCTGTTCCCGAACACCTGATGTGACCTGTCAGCGGGCGCGCGCCTTTTGTGCCAGCGCCCGCGCCCGCGTGAGTGCGCTGGAGGAGACCCGCGCCGCCTCAAATTCGGCTTCCAGGCGCTGGAAAATCGGCAGGTATGCTTCGTTCTCATCGAGCAGGATCGCAACAAGTTCGAGTGCCGCCTCAATGCGTGCGACGTCGGTGACCTGCCCTTTCAACCGCGCACAAGAAGCGGCCGACAGTGCCTTGGCGCTGTCGGAGGCATAAGTGCGAGATGTCGGATCGTTGGACAAGTTGCTTCTGTGCGCTGGCGCGCATCCTATGAGGTTTGGCTGGACGGGAAAGCGTCACGAGACGCGGGTGAGGCAGATTTAACAGAGCCTGATCGCAAATTCATCCGTGCGGTCGGACAAAGCTGTGGATACGCGCGAATTTTCCGTGGACGGCATTACTCAAGCCCTCAAGTCACTCATTGGAAGTCTAAGTATTCGATACGCTGGATTGGGCAGCGCAAGGTCCGGGTCATTGCGTCACGGTTGCCAAAATCCGTGATGAACCCGGTGCACAGCATCGCTTCACCGCTGAAACATCATCATGGGAATCGACAGCGCGGCCATCTCTCCCTTGCTGACGCGGGTGGATTGGACGTCGCAGGTCAGAAAAATTGGCAGATAGGGCAAATTTTCCCTTTCTTTCTATATATTTACACAATTATTACCTAATTTTGTCGGGTCTTTCTGCGAAGACTGTCTTCGAAGCCATCGTCACTTTCCGACGTTGGCCGAAATGACTGAAACGGAGACCGTGAAAAATGATGAAAGACAATCCTGACAACCCGGAGGGCCCGCCCCGCCTGATGGGCCCCCCAATTGCGAAGTCGCCCCCGGCGAACGAACCGGAACCCCAGACGCATGCGGCCCCCGCACCGACGCAGGAGCTTGCGGCCGAGAGCGACGACAGGGCCTCCGGGACGGCATGGTCGAAGCCCGCTGCTGAAGTGACCGGCGACGCGCCTAAGGTCGACGTGCCGGCCGGGACGTTGCGCACGGAGTATTCCCATTGGGTAGAGCAGATGGCGCTGGCCGGTGGGACGTCTCAGACGGCCATCATGTCCATTCTTCTGGGAACATGTGGTGCAGCCATCGGCAATGCGCGCGTTGCGACTGCCGGGCCCGGCTTTTGGTTCATTGCCGTCCTTTGGATCATGCTCGCCGGTACGTCCGGGGCTGCCAAGTCCCCTGCCATCAATGCCGTCATGAGGCTTTACGCAAAGCTGGAAAAACGGCTGCAGGCCGCGCAAGGCGATGACCGGGACCTGACCGAGCAGGAGCGTGCCGAGATCGCGGCTGCATGTGCGGAACGTTTGCGCATCTTGAATGCCAAAAACGGCACGGATGGTGCTTTGGAAGCCGAGGCGGAACCGGAGGACGATCAGCCGTTCGCCCGGTTCATCGTCCACGATGGGTCAATACCCGGCTTGGAGAAGATCGTCGGCGGAAATGCGAAAGGCGCCGTCTTCGTGCAGCAGGAGCTGCCAGACCTCTTTAACCAGAGCGGCAAAATCATCCAAACGATGCTCAACGCCCACGATGGCGGGGACTACGTTCGCGTCCTTGCCACCAAGGAAGTCTGTATCCCGAAGTTCACTCTCGGAGTGATGGGCGGCATCCAGCCGCGCGTTCTCAAGAAGTACTTCAAGAAGTTTGAAGACAACGGGCTTTTGGCGCGCTTCCTGCCTGTCGTGTTTCAGCGTGAAAAGCGTGTGCGGTTCCATGGAGAGATCGACGATACGCCGATCTATGACGCCTTGGCTTGGCTGCGGTCGCTGAAGATGAATGACGGTGAGTTCGGACCAGAGCCGCGCATCGTGCAGTTCACCCCCGAGGCCCGGGACGCTCACTTTGACGGGGTGGCTCGCCTTGAGGATCTGGCGGACAGCGAGACCGGCCTGATGCAAAGCTTCTTGTTCAAGGGGACTGTTACGATCGGCCGTCTGGCTCTCATCCTCACGTACATGGATGCGGCGGTCGGGCCCCGCGAGGAGCCCGCCGTGATCGAGGCGGACGCAGTGCACCGTGCTACGCACCTCTTCGAGAACGTCTTCGTGCCGATGGCGCGGGAAGCTTTCTTCGAGGACTCGGCACCACGCTACCAGCGGGATGCCCGCACCATCGTCGAGATCATCCGGCGCTTCGAAGTGAGGCGTGTGACGGTGCGCGACATCCAGCGCCTTGGCGGCGACAGGTTCCGCAACGCCACCGATGTCGAACACGGCTTCGGCGCGCTCGAGGAACAGGGTGTGCTTCGCTTCGACAGAGGGACCTCTGGCCCGAAGGGTGGCCGGCCCAGTCACGGGTACTTGGTCAATCCGCATATCCTGCGCCATGAACCGGGGGCGGGTGACGGCTGAGCCGCCCCGCGACGAATTCACCACGCTGTCCAGTTAGCAGTCAACGCCCTGCCACGGGTGGGGTGCGTGCGGAGTTTCCCTATGAGCCGGGGAGACTCCGCAGCAGTCCAGATATGCCGGAAACGACCGCAACACACCGACAACCAAAGACGATCGTTTACATAGGAAAAGACTATGCCCACTACCCCACAAGATCAACCGTTGCTCGTGTTCAACTGCGAGCCCTGCGGAATGGAAGGCGTCAATGCGATGCAAAAGCACGACCGGGTCCGTGTCTGCGGCGCATCGAATATCGACCCGACCCGCACGCATCTCAACCAGACGCTCTATGGCAATCTCGATGGTCCTGCCGTAGCGCTGGCCGATTTCTACGCCAAGGGTGTTCAGCCTCCCGCCCGGCAGGCCCACAGACCTTTCCTGCGCATCTTGATGAGTGCCTCGGCAATTGTCTTTCGGCCTGAAAACCCCAAGGAGATTGGCGCCTGGGTGCCCAAGCGTCTGCAGACATGGCTGAGCGTGGCCTTGACCGCACTGAGGGCTCGGTTCGGCGATGACCTCGTGCATGTCTCGCTGCACCTCGATGAGGACACCCCCCATTTGCATATCCTTGTGGCGCCGACCTATCAGAATAAGGCGCGCAAAGTCGACCGCCGTCGGAAGGGCGAGACGGATGCCGCATTCGAGGCCCGCAAAGCTGCAGCAGCGGCGGACACCGGCCAGCGCACGGTCGGCCGCGCGTCGCACCCGACGCTGAAGCTGAAGGGAAGCATCGCCACCTTGCGCGCCGCCTTCGGGATGGACTTCGCGCACCTCGGCATCCATCCGGGACATGCAAGAGGCCCGGACGACCCGCGGCCGAAAACCACCCGCCAGTGGGTCAATGAGGAAAGCGCACGGCTGGAGAGGTTGCGCGCGGAACTCGAGGCGGAGCAGGCCAAGATCCCGCGGCTCAAAGAGGCTGCCGTCCGCGCGGCCTTTGCCGAGGTCCACGCGCACTACCGGGATGAGATCGCGGCTCTTGCGAAAAAGGTGACGGACATGATGACGGCCGTGACGGCCTGGATGGCCCCCCTTGTCGCCCTGCGCAACGAGGCTGCTGCCGAGGTCGGCCTCGTCGCCCGGGTCAGGCGGGCCTTTGCGGGTATGCCGGACAGTGAGGCCGCCGCAGTGCGCAGCGCTTTGCAACGTGTAGACACCGGGGACTATCAGGTCGGCCAGATCGGCTTGCTGCAGCGTGCGCAGGATGCAGACATGCTGCAGCCCTATCGGGCCCTGATGGCCACGCTTGCAAGCCAAGACAGTGTCGATGCCGATCATGACGAAAATCTGCCTGTA
>JBBSJO010000303.1:0-3874 GCA_038257185.1 Rhodobacterales bacterium
CATCGGCCATCGCGATCAGGGAGCAGCCGCCGAGGTAGGTGGGCGGGCACCAGGCGGAAAGGAACCGCGCGGCGCGGTCGCTGCCGCCGGTGAGGTTCGCAAGTTCTGCATGCAGGTCCACCAGTTCAGGCATGTGCTCGGCCAATGCTGCCTCGCAGGTCGCGCGGTCGGGGCCGGTGTCGCCGCCCTTGGCCACGAACCAGCTTTCGTAGGCAGGCCAGCTCCGGTCCCAGCGGGCTTTCCATTTGGGACCGGGCCGTGTTTCGGAAACGGCGTCGAAGGTGAGTGTGTTTGACATGATTAGGTATCCATCTGTGCGTTGAAAAAGCGGATCATCTCGGCAGAGGCATCGGGCCCGCCGGTGTCCGTGTAGCTTCCGGCGGCGGAGCCGCCGGACCAGGCGTGGCCCGCGCCCTCGATCAGCCACAGCTCGATCGGGTTGGCAGCGGTGGTCTCGCCCTTGGTGATCTGGCAGCGGCGTCCCTTTTCGGTGGAGGTTGTGCGTTCCGCTGCAAGGATCGTCCCGGTGATCCGGCCAGCATTGACCGGGGCGACGGTGTGATCGGCAAGCCCGTGGAAGATGATCGCGGGGCATTCAAGGGCGGTGCCCTGACCCTGCCCGCTCCCCTGCATCGCGGCAAAGGCGGAAGCGATATCCTGCGCGGCCTTCGGGGGAAGCCCCGAATGGACGCCCACCGCGCTGAAGGTTTCGGGATGCAGAGCGCCCAGCAGTGCGGCCATGGCACCGCCAGCCGATAGGCCAGCGGCAAAAACGCGGCGCTCGGGCAGCTTGAACTCCGTCGCGATTTCCAGCGCGATACCGGCGAGGATCGCGGGCTCACCCCGGCCCGCTGCCTGATGGCCCGGCTCGAACCAGTTCCAGCAGAGATTGGCGTTGTTCCCGCGCGTCTGCTCGGGATAGGCCACCAACAGGTCGTGCGCCTCGGCGTGGGTGTTCATCGTGGTACCCGCCGCGAAATCCTCGGGGTTCTGGGTGCAGCCGTGGAGCATCACGACCAGACCGCGCACCTTGTCGGCGCCGCAGCTTGGCACATAGAGGCGGTAGGCCCGCGCACCCTGAGGGCCGTTATATTGACGCGTCTCGAAGGACGCCCCCTCGGGGACCGCCACCGGCTTGGCACCGAGCCCGGCACCCGGCATCTTCACGCCAAATTTGCTGCGCTTCCTGAGGTCATCGACAGTCTTGCCGAGCGGGCTGCGCCCGGTGTCTGCTTTCGGCGCTGTGTCGAAAGCCGCGGCGTTCCCGCCGAGCGCTTCCTGGATCTGCCGCGTCGCCTCGGTGAGGTTTCCGGCGCGTGTGAGGTCGAGCGACCGGCGCATCGCCGTCGCGAATTCATCGTTCATTTTCTGTCCTTTCGGGTGAGGCGGGGAGGCCTCAGGTGATCCGGTGCTTCAGCGCCGCCTTGACTTCGGGAGAAGCCTGCAACGCACCCAGCACGGTGATGGAACCGATGGTGGCCAGTGCCAGATCGGTCGGAATGTCGGGCGCAAGGCGCGCCAGACCGACAACTTTTATGTGCAGGACTTCGCCTGCCTTGCGCACCGTCTCAAGGTCGTCGCGGCTGAAGTCGCGCAAACCGATGTCGAGCGTGCGCCGCTCGATCAGTGTTCCAACGTCGGCGGTATGGGTGCCGAGCTGTGCGCGGATGGCCGCGCGGATGAAGTCGGTGCGGTTGGTGTAGAAACCTTCCTGAACAAGCAGGTCGATCCGGCCCAGATCCACGTAACCAAGGTTGATGGTGATCTTTTCCGTATCGACCGTCTTTACTTGCTTTGGCATATCCGCTCCTTACCATCCACTTGGATGTTATATGGAGGTCAGTCGGCTTATTGCAAGGCGCTTTCGTTGGTGCCGCAAAAGAAAACGCCCGCCTCCTTGCGGAAGCGGGCATGCCTGCCGAGCAACGGGCAATTATCAACTTTTCTTGCGCCATGTGTCCAGCCAGCGGGACACACCGTCACGCCGCTCCGCCAACCCGTCCTCCATCCGCTCCAGCGTGGGGTCGATCCGCGCCTGCCGGAACCGCCGCCAGCGCACCCAGATCGCATAGGAGATAGCCAAGAACAGCGTCACGATGAAGATGTTGAGAAACGGGATCCCCTTGGAGGCATCCGGCCCGTCCACCGCGCGCAACGAAATCGCATTGGGGAAGATAGTCATGAATTCGACGCGCCAGCCGTAGTGCTTGAGCGCGTACCAGCGTGGCGTCCCGTCGGTGGATTTGTAATCCGCCGCCTCGGCCTGCAGATTCGAGGTGTCGAACTTGAAATACGGCGGCCAGCTCCACCCGGTATCCTCGTTGCGATAGACCATCACGTCGCCCTTGGCGCGGCGCGTCTGAATGAAGAACACGTCCCGGTTCGCCAGCGTGCCGTCCGTTCCCACATCCGCCTGCGCCCAGAAGATCGAATTCTCCCCCGGATCGACCCGCTTTCCGTAGGTGTCCGTGACCCGCACGATATCCACCTGCGGCAGGGTGTAGTGAAAGAACGCCCCGACCAGCACCCAGAAGGTCAGCCAGAAAACCCATTTGATGATTACCATGTCCGGTCCCCCTCAGGAAAAGTTGGTCAGGTAGATGATCACGCTGACCACCACCACGGGCACGATATAAACACCCAAAATCAGTTTGCGACGGATTGAGCCGTCGTATTTCTCAAGCCCCCGCTGCACAAAGGTATCACGGTCCACCATCTGCGGCCCCGCCAGCCATTTCGCGCGCAGCTTGGCCTTGCGCACGGACCGCGAATAGAGCGAGAGGCAGACATAGACCACCGTCAGAACGATGAACCCTATCATGACCAGACGTGCCAGTGCGAACATGTCCTATCTCCCCTTCACCGCGCCCCAGGGGCCGACCCGCGCGATCATCTCCGACACCGGGTCCGGCCTTGACGGGGTCGGCTCTTCCATCGGGGCGTCGTGGCCAAAGAGTGCCGCCCGCGCGCCCGCCTTGTCCACCTGATACTCGGCCACGAGGAAATCGACAACATAGGCCTTCTTGGTTTCCGGCCAGCCCGCATAGGTGCGGTAGAACAGTTCCTTGTGGCAGATGAACATCTGCCGCGCGTCCTTGGGGGCCAGTTCCGCCAGCAGCATGTTCACCAAGGCGGCATCCTTGGTATCGCTCGCCCGCAGGGTATAAAAGTAGGCCGGATGATCCGAAGTGATGCGCGGCCAGCTGCCGCCATTCTCGGCCCAGTTCACCAAAGCCGCCAACGCGTGGAACTGCGCAGGCAACTTCTCCGCATGATCCCGCGCCAGCCGCCGCATGTCAGCGCGGGTGGCCCCGGTCAGGTCGCCGCCCTCATCCGCCACTGCGTCGATCAGGATGAAATCCATCTTCTGCCGCAGGATCGCCGCCGAGTTTATGCCCCGTGCCTCGACAATCGATTCGGTCAGCCCGTTGAGATCGAAGAACTTGGCGATGTGATTGCGGTCGCTCGCGTCGAAAACGAAGGGGATCGGCAGATCGCCCAGCCCCTCCTTGCCCGAGGGGGCGATCAACGCCGGGTGCGGCACGTCCTGAAACAGGTACAACCCCCCGAAATGCGCCGTCCAGAAGTTGCGCTGGTCGAAGGACATCTGCTTGAGCTTCACCGGGTTGCGCACCACGTCCCCGGTCTTGCCCGCAAGCGTGATCATCTCCGCGATCAGCACGTCGTCGAACCAGCCGTCCTTGTCGGTCTTGAAGCGGTCCACCATCTCCCCCAGCTTTTTCGCGTCCCGCACCGTGCCGCCGGTAGTATCGGCATCAATGGTGATCCGCCGGATATCGAACAGCCGCGCGGGGGTGGAAACGTCGTAGACGGAGTTCACCAGTTCCCCCGCCACCGCATCCCGCGCCGTCAG
>JBBSJO010000304.1:0-3851 GCA_038257185.1 Rhodobacterales bacterium
GGATGGCCAAGGCGCGTGCCTGTTCAGCAAGCGTTTGGAGAAAGGCCGGTTCGTTTGGCCCTCGGCCAAGGAGGGCAAGATCGCCCTTACGGCCGCCCAATTGGCGATGCTGCTGGAGGGGATCGACTGGCGTCTGCCGCAACGCAGCTGGAAGCCGCTCAAAGCAGGGTAAATGACCCCGCGCGGTTCATCCGGGATTCCCGCGATGGCCTTGTTTTGCTATGCTGAGGCATGCTGGATTTTGCCAAATCTTTGCCGGAAGATCCCGATGAACTGCGCCGCTTCACGGCCCTTCTGCTGGCCGAGGTGAAGTCGCAGGCAATGTTGATCGAGAAGCTGCGCCACCAGCTGGCCGGTCACCGCAGCCACAGGTTCGGCCCCTCGTCCGAGACGATCGATCAGCTTCAGCTGGCCCTTGAAGCCAGTGAGATCGCCGTTGCGAAGATGACCGCAAAGTTGCGCCTTCCCGATGAAGACGCGAAGGACAAACCGAAGCGTCGGCCTATCCCGGACCATATTCCACGCCAGGAGATCGAGCTGACGACCGGCGATGACGACTGCGCCCATTGTGGCGGAACCCTGCGCCGCTTGGGCGAAGATATAACCGAAGAATTAGAGTATGTGCCGGGTCGGTTCATCGTGAACCGGATTGTGCGACCGCGCTTCGCCTGTTCCGGCTGCGAGGCGTTCACACAGGCAGTTTTACCGTCGCGGCCCATCGAGCGTGGCCGCCCTGGACCCGGCCTTCTAGCGCATGTGCTGGTCAACAAGTACGCCGATCACCTGCCGCTATACCGGCAAAGCCAGATCTTTGAGCGTGATGGCCTGGATCTGGACCGCTCGACCTTGGCAGACTGGGTAGGCAAGTCGACGGCGCTGCTGGAACCGCTGGCAGATGCGATCGGCCGACATGTTCTGGCCGGACAGGCGATCTTCGCGGACGACACTCCGGTGAACATGCTGGCACCGGGAGCCGGCAAGACAGCCACGGCGCGGCTGTGGGCCTACGGTCGAGACGAACGATCTTGGGGTGGCGATGCACCGCCCGCTAGCTGGTATCGCTTCTCACCCGACCGGAAAGGGCAGCACCCGAAAGATCATCTGTCAGGATATCACGGCTGGATGCATGCCGACGGCTACGCCGGTTTCGAAGATCTTTACCGGACCGGCGGCATCCGCGAGGTCGCCTGCATGGCACACGTGCGGCGCAAGTTCGTCGACATCCACAGGGCCCAAGGGCCTGCCATCGCCGGCGAAGCCATCACGCGCATCGCGCAGCTCTACGCCATCGAGAAGGAAGCGCGGGGATCGCCGCCGGACAGCCGCGTCCAGATCCGACAGGTGAAGGCGAAGCCAATCTTTAACGACCTCGAAGCATGGCTGCACGTCGAGTTGCCATCCATCTCGGGCAAATCGCCTTTGGCCGTGGCCATCCGATACGCCCTGACCCGCATAAGACGGCTCCGCCCCTATCTCGATCACGGCATTCTGGAACTGGACAACAACACGGCCGAAAGGGCGATGCGATCCATCGCCATCGGCAGAAAGAACTATCTTTTCGTCGGATCGCTGACCGGCGGCCGCGCCGCCGCAATCGCATACACCCTGATCGAAACCGCCAAACTGAACTGCGTTGATCCGCAGGCCTGGCTGGCTGATACACTGGCCTGTATCCCCGACCACAAAATCACACGCATCGACGATCTGCTGCCGTGGCATTGGCGGACCGACAAATAGAAGGACACTGTCCCGGCATGACCATCACGCGTCTGAAGATCACTCTCGAAGGCATCGAGCCCGTCGTCTCGCGGATCCTCGAGGTGCCCACCGACATCCGCCTCGATCGGCTTCATCTCGTTATCCAGGCAGCCATGGGGTGGGAGAACGCTCATCTCTACGAGTTTATGGCAGGCACGGTCCGCTGGACCTTGCCCGATCCCGCCTTCGGCAACGACGCGCTGCCAGTCGCAAAGGCCAAACTTGCTGACCTCATCGACGCTGCCGGAGCAGCCCCGATCCGCTACGTCTACGATTTTGGAGATGACTGGGCCCATGCGATTGAGGTCAACACAATCGGTGATCCCACACCCGGAAACCTCTATCCCCGACTGGTCGACATCACGGGACGATGCCCGCCCGAGGACGTCGGCGGCCTCCCGGGATACGAACACTTCCTCAAGGCAATCGGCGATAAAGCCCACCCCGAACACGAAGACCTAACAGAATGGGCGGGCGGGCCATTCGATCCGCATGTCCCCGACGCCGCCGAACTCCGCTCCGAAGTCTTCAAGCTCGCAAAGAAATGGAAGCCAAAGAAAACGTAGGCAGCTTCACCGGACGTGTGTGGACGCCCCCTTGGATGCAAGAGGAATCTTGGGCACGGTTGGGCATGTGATCAGGTGCGGTCGTGTGTCCGGCCTCGAAGATGCGGCCTTTCATGCGCCGCGGGCCTGTATGGAGATATGCAGGTCGAGACCAGTTCGCTTACCCGCGCTCGATGGCGCTCCGTCCGGAATGCTGGTTTGCCCGCCCCGGTCTCTTGACCGTCTGCCCTTACGTTCCCTCGCCCCCTCTCACATCCGACGACAACCCGACGACGCTGACCTATGCGGCCGCCATCGCCGGATCCCTGTAATCCTCACACTTGCGCAAAAGCGCCCAGGCCGTGCGCGCCATGCGGTTGGCCAGCGCCACCGCGACCAGCATCTTCGGCTTGCGCGCCATCATGCGCCCGAGCCATGTGCCCTCAGGCGCGCCCTTGCGTGCGGCCCATCGCACCACCGCGACGGCGCCGATAATCAGCAGCCTTCGGATGTCGCGTTGCCCCATCTTCGAGGTGCGGCCCAGCCTGTCCTTGCCACCGCTCGAATGTTGTCGCGGCGTGAGCCCGACCCAAGCAGCAAAGTCCCGGCCCTTGGAAAAGGTCTCCATCGGCGGCGCGAAGGTGGTGATCGCCGCTGCGGTTACGGCCCCCACTCCCGGGATCGTCGTCAGCCGCCGCGCCGTATCGTCAGTGGTCACGCGCCGACGCAACTCGTTATCAAGGCCCGCAATCTTCTCGGCCAGCCCGGCGATCTGGCCCAGCAAAAGACGTGCCAGGTCACGCACCGCATCAGGCAGCAGGCCATCCTCCCCTTCGATGATCGCAGCGAGGCGGCCGACATGCGCCGGGCCGGTGGGGGCCACAATACCCTGCTCAGCCAGATGGGCGCGGAGGGCGTTGATCGTCTGCGTGCGTTGGCGAACCAAAAGGTCGCGGGTCCGATAGGCCATCGCCGCCGCCTGCTGTGCCTCGCTCTTCACGGCGACAAACCGCATCGTCGGGCGCGACGCCGCTTCTGCGATCGCCTCTGCATCCGCCATGTCGTTCTTCTGGCGCTTCACGAACGGCTTTACATAGGCGGGTGGTATCAGCCGCACCTCGTGGCCGAGGTCGCCGATCGCCCGGCCCCAGTGATGCGAGCTGGCACAGGCTTCCATCGCCACCACGCAAGGCGGCTGCGCAGCCATGAACCTCAGCAGTTGCGCGCGCGACAGCTTGCGGCGGAAGACCACCGATCCGTCCGCTGCGGCGCCATGCGCTTGAAACACGTTCTTGGCCAAATCGAGGCCGATGATGCTAACTTCTCCCATGGACGCTCCCCTCAGTAGCGGTGCTTCAACACCCGCCAACATGGCACATCGATGCCGCCGGGGGGCGTCCACCCCATCGCTTGCGGTCACCATTCCGTATCGCGGCGCGAAGGGCCCGCTGCACCTGTTGATCGACAGCACCGGCATCAAGGTCGAAGGGGAAGGCGAGTGGAACGCCCGCAAGCATGGCGCCCCCAAACGGCGCGTCTGGCGCAAGA
>JBBSJO010000305.1:0-3847 GCA_038257185.1 Rhodobacterales bacterium
CTCCCGCGCCTATTGCTCGTCCTTCAATTTCAAGGGCGGTGACCAGCAGAAGAAGGTCGGTCTGCTCTCGGGCGGCGAACGCAACCGCGTCCACATGGCGCGGCTGCTGAAATCGGGCGGCAACGTTCTGCTGCTCGACGAACCGACCAACGACCTCGACGTGGAGACACTGCGTGCTTTGGAAGACGCTCTGGTGGATTTCGCCGGCTGTGCCGTGGTCATTTCCCACGACCGCTTCTTCCTCGACCGCATCTGCACGCACATGCTGGCCTTCGAGGGCGACGCGCATGTGGAATGGTTCGAAGGCGGCTTCACGGACTACGAAGACGACAAGAAGCGACGGCTGGGGGCGGATGCGCTGGAGCCGAAGCGGCTAAAGCACAAGAAATTCGTTCGATAAGTCGCTGAAGCGATTGTCGTATGGGTGCGAGGGAGCGCTTGCCTGCAGGCGCGTCAATCACCCCGACGCGATACTCGGTCAAGTTGGAAGGGCGAACGACTTATTCCGACGCGGCCGAAACGCGGGCCCTCTTCCTGACGGTACTCGGAGTTATTCTTAGCGTAGGGCGGCCTTCGTTCCGCCCTTTCGCTTTTGCTCCGGGGGAGGGCC
Organism: Rhodobacterales bacterium; assembly: GCA_038257185.1. Lineage (GTDB taxonomy): Bacteria > Pseudomonadota > Alphaproteobacteria > Rhodobacterales > Rhodobacteraceae > Sulfitobacter. Next base: position 611 of record JBBSJO010000305.1, read on the forward strand.
AGCACCAACCTGCCCGATAATCCCCTTACCGCGCTGCTGAAAACAACCGGTCAAGCTGTGCAAAAAGCTCATCTTCCTGTGGATCGGTCATTTCGGCCTTGGGCTCCTGCCGCACAACGGGCTTTTCGGTCTTGGGCTCCTGCTGCACAACGGGCTTTCGCTCCGGCGCGACCTTCGGTCTGCCAATGCGTTCTGCCTCTGCCGGCACCACATCCGGACGGGTAAAGAGCCGCTCTTCCCGCGACTTCGACAGGGGTGGTTCGATGTCGCGCGATTTGAGGTGTGCCCGCAACTCGTCGCTGGCCGACAGGCCCGACCACAAGCGCTGGTCCGACAGCGTGCCCAGCAACAGCTGTGGCGGCATCGGTGTGCCGGTGGCCTCGACGTCCCATGTCTGCGAAAGCTGCGCGGTCATGCGCGTCAGTATCTCTGTCCGGTCGAGCCGCCCTCGCCCGATCATCACGCCCAGGTAGCGCCCGTTTCCGGTATAGGCCAGGCGCAGGGTCATGCCTTCCGTCACCGCCATCGCCGCATGCGCCACCGCCTCCAGATGGGCGCGGAACTGCGCCCCGCTGACGGCCCGGTGAATCCCGCGCAAGCCGGAGATATCGATGCTGACCAGCGTCATTGCGTAGCAGCTCCCCGGCATCCGCAGCAGGTCGTTCTCCAGTCCCGCAAGGGTCGAGACCCCGGTCCCGGCCAGCACGACCTCCTCCTCGAAACGCAGCTTCGTCTTCTCGGTCAACTCCGCCAGCGAATGGCGCATGTCGCGCTCGCGGTGCAGGCTGTCGTTCAGCATGGCGGCGCTGTTGATACGCGCGCTGAGTTCGATCGCCTCCAGCGGCTTGCTGACGAAATCCGTGGCCCCCGCATAGAATGCCCGTTCCATCAGGTCGGCCTCGCGGCTCGCGGTGATCATCAGGATCGGCGTGGTGCGATAGCGCTTGCTCTGGCGCAGCATGTCGCAAAGCTCGATCCCGTCGACCCCCGGCAGCATGATATCCAGCAAGAAGCAGTCGAACGGGGTCTTTTCCGTCTCGATCAGCGTCAGCGCCGCCTCGGCGGAATCGCAGCACACGAGGTCGTAGCGGTCTTTCGCGGTCAGGCTGCCCGCGAGCAGGTCGAGGATAAACTGGTCGTCGTCCACAGCCAGAATGCGCATGGCAGGGTCCTTTCTAGGAAACGGGGTCATGTCAGATCACCGAAATCGTTAACTTCTGAGTGACAGAAGCGCACGCTTAGCGGGCAGCATTACGACCGATTTGAGACAATTTGTGGATAACTGCCATTATGTTGCCCTATGTGGCGACAATGAGCCCGAAGGCAGCCCCCAGGCCCGCAGGCAGACTCACCCCGGCAGACTCCCGCCGGTTAAGCCTCGTGCAGGGGCCATCCGTTGCAACCCTCTTGAACGAATCCCCCATCGGTGCCATATTCGCTCTCGCAAACGTTATTCTATTTCGACCCACTGTCTCCCTAATACGGCGCTCAGTTCGATCCAGACCGACTACGCCAGGCCATCGCACCCACGCGGATGGCAACAAGATGGAGACTACGGATATGGCCACTGGCACCGTAAAATGGTTCAACACAACAAAAGGCTTCGGCTTTATCGCTCCCGATGGCGGCAGCAAGGACGTCTTCGTCCACATCTCCGCCGTTGAGCGTGCTGGCCTGACCGGCCTCGCCGACAACCAGAAGGTGACTTTCGATATCGAAGCCGGCCGTGACGGCCGCGAAAGCGCGACCAACATCTCGCTCGCCTGACGCCTGTGGGTCTTTGACCCACACGCAGAATTGACCGACCGTTGTGCAACAGCGGTCGGTTTTTTGTTTTCGGCGGGTTGTCAACCAGACTTTGAATGGGAAAATAGCCCGTCTGCAATTTCATTATCTTGATGGAGCATTACATGCGCCGCCGTACCTTCCTTGCATCCTCTCTCGCCGCAGTTGCCCTGCCACAGCTGCTCGCGGCCCAATCCGCCGCCTATGACCCCGCCCCGCAGGAGGTCTCGATCAAACGGCAGTACCAGCCGGGTCAGTTGCTGATCCTGCCGCGTAGCCATTACCTCTATTTCGTGACTGCACCCGGCCGCGCCATCCGCTATGGCGTCGGGGTCGGCAAAGCAGGTCTGGAGTTTACCGGCACGGCCAATATCGCCGTCAAGAAGGAATGGCCGACCTGGCGCCCGACGCAGGAGATGATCGAGCGCGAGCCGAAGACATACGGCAAGTTCGCAGGCAATGATTACGTGGAGCCCGGCGGCCCCGGTAACCCGCTCGGTGCCCGCGCGCTCTACCTGTTCCAGAACGGCAGGGACACGTTCTTCCGCATCCATGGCACCACCCAGCCCAGCACCATTGGGCGTTCAGTGTCAAACGGCTGTATCCGCATGATCAACGAGCACGTGATCGACCTCTACAACCGCGTTCCGGTCGGCACCGTCGTCACCGTTCTCTGATCCCGCACACCCCACAACGACGAAAGGGGCCGGTGTCCGCACCGGCCCCTTCGCATGTCTGCCACAGCCCTATTCGGTCATCATCACCATCAGATGACCCGATACGCCGAGGTTGCCCGCGTCATCCCGCGCGCCCACCTGAAGCATGTACATGCCCGCCTTTTCGGGGGTGAAAGTCAACTCGTGCGGCCCCTCCCCTTCGGAGCTTGCCACGGCTGGGTACTCCCCCTCGATCAGGTTCAGGCCGCCGCGGAACAATCCGTCATCCGTGGCATGCAGGGTCACTTCAACGACGCTGCGTTCAAAGGCCGGCGCGGTTTCCGCCACCACTGTGATGGCTTCGCCGACCCGCGCCATTCCCCCGGTTTCAGTCGACAGGATCGCCACCACCGGCGGGATGTTCTCCGACACCAGAACGCGCAGGCGCTTCTGCATCAACTCGCCATCGCGGTTCAGACCCCGCATGGTGATCGTGTGCACGCCCGGTTTCTCGAACCTCAGCGTTTCGCTCATGCGCTCGCTTTCGGCTACCGAACGCTCCTCTCCGTCCACGTCCAGCGTCAGCCGACGCATCCCGTTGGCCGGATCGTCACTTTCCACCGTCAGTTCCAGCGGTTCGCCCGGTGACAGGTGCGGGCTGTCCAGCATCGCCGCATCAAGACTGCGCATGTTGCTCAGGCGCTCCACCTTGAGGTTCAGGCGCAGATCGACCAGCGTCAGGTCCGGGTTGCGCCCGCCGTTGTCGCGCTTGCGCACCGCCCCGGCAAAGTCCAGC
>JBBSJO010000306.1:0-3842 GCA_038257185.1 Rhodobacterales bacterium
TCACTCGAACAGGCAATTGCCTACATCGACGACGATGAACTGGTCGAGGTGACCCCAAACGCGATCCGCCTGCGCAAACGCTTTCTCGACCCGCACGAGCGCAAGCGTCACGCAAAAGCTGCAAGCTGAGAGCGAAGTCTTCTAAAGACTTCGTAGGCGAATTCCCCAAGGGAATTCGCTTCCCTACGCCTCTTCGACGATAGCCAGCTCGCGCTCTGCGGCACCTTTGGCAAAGCCGAGCGCCTCCTGGTAGGCGGCCGAATGATAGCAATCATGCGCCGCCTGCAGGCTGGGAAACCGCGCCACGACGTTGCGCGGCCGGTCCGGCCCTTCCAGCTGCTCATAGGTCCCCCCGCGCACCAGAAAGACCCCGCCGTGGTCGGCGATGGCCCCGGTGGCCCGCCGCGCATATTCGGCGTAGGCGTCGGCGTCGTGCACCAGAACATGTGCAATCCACAGCGCGCTCATGCTGCATCCCCCATTGCCTGGGCAGCCACCATGGCCGCCGCCTCGATTGCCGCCTCGGCGTTTTCGGCCGAGGGCGCGCCACCCTGCGCCATCTCCGCCCGGCCGCCGCCACCCTTGCCGCCAAGGGCCGTGACCGCCGCGCGCAACAAATCGACCGCAGACAAGCGGTCGATCAGGTCCGGCGTCACGCCAGCCGCCACCGCAGCCTTGCCGTCCGTCTCCGTGATCAGGAGGATCGCACCCGATCCCATGTCGGTTTTCATCGCGTCCAGCATCCCTGGCAAGTCCTTGCCGGTCACCCCTGTCAATACCTGAGCTTTGAACGCCATCCCGTTGATATCGCGCAGATCCGCCTCCTGCTTGCTGCCCGAGGTCGCCAGCCTGCGTTTCAGGTCGGCAACTTCGGCCGCCAGAGCGCGCCGCTCGTCCACAAGGGACTGCACCTTCTCAACCACGTTCCCGGTCTGCGACTTCAATGCTCGCGCTACGGCCCCCAGTGCCGCATCCTGCGCCCGAAGGTGGTCGAGGGCGGCCTGGCCGCTCAACGCTTCGACCCGGCGCACCCCCGACGACGACGCCGAATCGGAGAGCAGGACAAAGGCGCCGATATCTCCGGTCCGCACCACATGCGTGCCGCCGCACAGTTCAAGGCTGTAGGTCGCGCCGCCCGTCCCCTTGCCCGAGCCGTCCTTGCGTCCCATCGACACGACGCGCACCTCGTCGCCGTATTTCTCGCCGAACAGCGCCTGTGCACCGATGGCGCGCGCATCGTCGGGCGTCATGATCCGCGTCTCCACGGGCGTATTCTGGCGGACGTAGTCGTTCACCTCGCGCTCGACCCTGGCCAGTTCGTCGACCGACATCGCCTTGCCATGGCTGAAGTCGAACCGCAGCCGGTCCGCCGCGTTCAGCGAGCCGCGCTGTGCAACGTGATCCCCCAGCGCGCCACGCAACGCCTCGTGGAGCAGATGCGTTGCCGAGTGATTGGCCCGGATGGCGCTGCGGCGGGTATGATCGACCTCCAGCACAGCGGCCTGACCGGTGGAGATTTCACCCTCCACGACCTTTCCGACATGGGCAAAGATTCCGGCGGCCTTGCGGGTGTCGGTGATCTCGACCCGGCCCGTCTCCGTTCGGATCACGCCGGTATCCCCGACCTGCCCACCGGATTCGGCATAGAACGGGGTCTGGTTCAACGCGATCTGCACCATGCTGCCTTCGCCCGCCGTCTTTGCCAGCGCGCCGTCCACAACGATGGCCATGACCTGCCCTTCGGCTGTTTCCGTGTCGTAGCCGAGAAAATCGGTCGTGCCGTGCTTGTCGGCGACATCGAACCATACGGTAGCGTCTGCCGCCTCGCCCGAACCCGACCAGGCAGCGCGCGCCTTGGCCTTCTGCTCGGCCATGGCGCTGTCGAATCCCTCGGTGTCCACGCCGCGGCCCTGCTCGCGCAGGGCGTCCTGCGTCAGATCGAGCGGGAAACCGTAGGTGTCGTAAAGCTTGAACGCCGCCGCTCCGGGCAGCGACGCGCCTTCCGGCAAGCCGCTCACCTCGTCGTCGAGCAGCTTCAACCCTCGTTCCAGCGTCTGCTTGAAGCGGGTCTCCTCCAGCTCCAGCGTCTCCGTGATCAGCGGTTGCGCCCGGCCCAGTTCCGGATAGGCCGATCCCATTTGCTGCACCAGCGCGGGCACCAGTTTGTACATCACCGGATCGTTCGCTCCCAGCAGGTGCGCATGGCGCATCGCGCGCCGCATGATCCGCCGCAGCACGTACCCCCGCCCATCGTTGGCGGGCATTACGCCGTCGGCGATCAGGAAGGACGTCGCACGCAGGTGGTCCGCGATCACGCGGTGATGCACGTTGCCCTGTCCGAAGGGGTCTGTATGCGTGGCATGCCCGCTCGCCTCGATCAACGCGCGCAGCGTGTCGGTGTCATAGTTGTCGTGCTTGCCCTGCAACAGCGCGCCGATCCGCTCCAGACCCATGCCGGTATCGATCGACTGCATTTCGAGCGGGCGCAGCGTGCCATCCTCAAACTGCTCGTTCTGCATGAAAACGAGGTTCCAGATCTCGATGAACCGGTCGCCGTCCTCTTCAGGGCTGCCCGGAGGACCACCGGGGATATGATCACCGTGGTCATAGAAAATTTCCGTGCACGGACCGCAAGGTCCGGTCGGCCCCATGCGCCAGAAATTGTCGTCGGTCGGGATGCGGATGATCCGCTCCTCCGGCAGGCCTGCGACCTTCTTCCAGATCGCCGCGGCTTCCTCATCGGTGTGATATACGGTGACCAGCAAGCGGCCCGCGTCGATGCCGAAATCCTTGGTCAGAAGTTCCCAGGCAAAGGCGATGGCCTCGGCCTTGAAATAGTCGCCGAAGCTGAAATTTCCCAGCATTTCAAAGAAGGTATGATGCCGAGCGGTATAACCTACATTGTCGAGGTCATTGTGCTTGCCGCCTGCCCGCACGCATTTCTGCGCCGTGGTGGCGCGCACATAGTCGCGCGTCTCCACCCCGGTGAAGAGGTTCTTGAACTGGACCATGCCGGAATTTGCGAACATCAGTGTCGGATCGTTACGCGGCACCAGAGGGCCGGAGGCCACGACGCGGTGCCCCTGCCTGTCGAAATAGGACAGGAAGGTGGAGCGGATATCGTTCAGCGTCTGCATGTTCTGGGCCTTCCCGGCGGCAAAAGGATCGTCGTTTCAAATACCCCCGCGCCCCCGCCCTGTCCACAGCCCCAAAACGAAAAAGGGCGCGCCCGCATGGCACGCCCTTTTCCGGAGTATTCTCAGGCGGTCATCGGGACCGCCCGGGGGATTTCTGCAGTTCCCGTCTGCGACTTTGTCAGGCTTCCAGGACGTCTATATCGTCCTCACCCGAACTGCCGAAATCAAGCCCGTGGGCCGCGCGGATCTTGTCCTCGATCTCCAGCGCCATGGCACCGTTATCCTTGAGGAACTGTTTGGCGTTTTCCCGTCCCTGCCCGATCCGTTCGTCACCGTAGCTGAACCAGGAGCCGGACTTTTCGACCACGCCCGCCTTCACACCCAGATCGAGAATCTCGCCCATCTTGGAAATTCCCTCGCCATACATGATGTCGAATTCGACCTGTTTGAAGGGCGGCGCCACCTTGTTCTTCACGACCTTGACGCGGGTCGCGTTGCCCACAACCTCGTCGCGGTCCTTCAGCGCGCCGATGCGGCGGATGTCGAGACGGACGGAGGAGTAGAACTTCAGCGCGTTGCCGCCTGTCGTGGTTTCGGGCGAGCCGAACATGACGCCGATCTTCATGCGGATCTGGTTGATGAAGATCACGGTGCACTGCGTCCGGCTGATCGACCCGGTCAACTTGCGCATCGCCTGGCTCATCA
>JBBSJO010000307.1:0-3833 GCA_038257185.1 Rhodobacterales bacterium
ATCTTCCTTTGCATAGCCCTGCACATAAAGCAGCGCGGTCAAATCCCCAAAGTTGATCCGCACATCACACTCCGCCGCCACCACCGGCTTGGCATGCAGCGCCACGCCCAGCCCGGCCCGGTGCAACATCCCAAGGTCGTTTGCGCCGTCGCCCACTGCAATCACATCCGCCTCCGCGATGCCCAGCCGCGCGGTGATCTGTTCCAACGCATCGACTTTCGCCTGCTTGCCGAGGATCGGCATCCCCACCTCTCCCGTCAGCTTGCCGTCCTCCACCAAAAGCGTATTGGCCCGGTTCTCGTCGAACCCCAGTGCGCCAGCCACCGCCGCCGTGAACGCCGTGAACCCGCCCGACACCAGCGCCGCATGACCGCCCTCCCGCTTCATCGTGGCCACCAGCGCCCGCCCGCCCGGCATATAGGTGATCCGCTTCGCCAACACCCGGTCGATCACGCCTGCATCGAGGCCTTCCAGCAGCCCGACCCGCTCCTTCAGTGCGCCTTCGAAATCAAGTTCCCCGTTCATCGCCCGCGCCGTGATCTCCTTCACCCGCGCGCCGACCCCCGCCACTTCGGCCAGCTCGTCGATACATTCCTGCTGGATCATCGTGCTGTCCATATCCGCCAGCAGCATCTTCTTCGCCCGCCCTTCGGACGGCACCACCACCAGATCGACCCTCATGGACTGGCAGCTCTCCCAGACCTCCCAGCGGTTCGCGGGCACCGCCGCAACCTCGAACTCCGCCGCCTCGTCCGGTGCCAGCCAGACCGCATCGCCCCCGCCCCAGGCATTGCGCAGGCTTTCCACCAGCGCGGGGTCGAGCGCGGGCCGCGCCGGGGAGGTGAGCAAAACCACAGTGAACATCGCCAAGTTTCCGATCCGCGTCAGGGCTGTCGCAAATAGCGACCGAAGCGGCGTTCTAGCTGCGTTTTGCCGCTTGTGCCAGACCGCGACCGCTCGTATTGCGCCAAGTGGGACACCCTTCCCCAACGAAGGGCGCTTATCTGAAAGGGTAGCATAATGGCTATTGAACAACCGACCGCGCGGCCCACGAATCCGCGTTTTTCCTCCGGCCCCTGCGCCAAACCCCCCACGTATGATCTGAGCAAGCTTGCCAGCGCCCCCCTGGGCCGCAGCCACCGTGCTGCCCCCGGCAAGGCCAAGCTGCTCGAGGCGATCGAAACGACCCGCGAGGTCCTCGGCGTACCCGCCGATTACAGGATCGGCATCGTGCCCGCGTCCGACACCGGCGCCTTCGAAATGGCGATGTGGTCCTTGCTGGGCGAACGCCCCGCCGAGATGGTCGCCTGGGAATCCTTTGGCGCGGGCTGGGTCACCGACGTGGTCAAGCAGCTCAAGATCGAAGCGACCGTGCACACCGCCGACTACGGCGAGATCGTGGACATGGCCGCGTTGAACTACGACCACGACGTCTGCTTCACCTGGAACGGAACCACCTCCGGCGTGCGCATGCCCAACGGCGACGCGATCCGGGCGGACCGCAAGGGCCTCACTCTCTGCGACGCGACCTCTGCCGCCTATGCGATGGACCTGCCCTGGGACAAGCTCGACGTCACGACCTTCTCCTGGCAGAAAGTGCTCGGCGGCGAGGCGGCACACGGCATGCTCATCCTCAGCCCCCGCGCGGTGGAGCGGCTTGAATCCTACACCCCCGCCTGGCCGATGCCGAAAATCTTCCGCCTCACCAAGGGCGGCAAGCTGATCGACGGCATCTTCAAGGGCGAGACGATCAACACGCCCTCCATGCTCTGCGTCGAGGATTACCTCTTCGCCCTTGACTGGGCGAAATCCCTGGGCGGCCTCAAGGGCCTCATCGGTCGCGCCGACGCCAACTTCGCGGCGATCGAGACCTTCGTGAAGGACCACGACTGGATCGACTTCCTCGCCACCGATCCCGCGACTCGCTCCACCACTTCGGTCTGCCTGAAGTTCTCCGACGACCGGATCGCCGACGGCGCGGCCTTCGCCAAGGCCGTGGCCAAGCGGCTCGAAACCGAGGATGTGGCGCTCGACGTCGGTGCCTACCGCGATGCGCCTCCGGGTCTGCGCATCTGGTGCGGCGGCACGGTCGAAACCTCGGATATCGAGGCCATGCTGCCCTGGCTCGCCTGGGCCTTCGAGGCCGAAATCAACGCATGATACCCGTGGGGTGAACCCCGCCCTACCGACCACCGGCAGGGTGGGATTCACCCCACCTCCCCCATATTATTCATACAAGGACCACACACATGGCTCCCAAGGTACTCATCTCCGACAGCCTGTCTGACGCAGCCGTCCAGATTTTCAAGGACCGCGGCATCGACGTCGATTTCCAGCCCAATCTCGGCAAGGACAAGGACAAGCTGGCCGAGGTCATCGGCAACTATGACGGTCTCGCAATCCGCTCCGCCACCAAGGTGACGGAAAAGATCCTCGCCAATGCCCCGAACCTCAAGGTCATCGGGCGCGCGGGCATCGGCACCGACAACATCGACAAGGACGCCGCCTCCAAGAAGGGCGTGATCGTCATGAACACCCCCTTCGGCAACATGATCACCACCGCCGAGCACGCCATCGCGATGATGTTCGCCGTGGCACGCCAGATCCCCGAGGCCAGCGCCTCCACCCACGCCGGCAAGTGGGAGAAGTCAAAGTTCATGGGCGTCGAGCTGACCGGCAAGACCCTTGGCGTCATCGGCGCGGGCAACATCGGCGGCATCGTCTGCGACCGGGCGCGCGGGCTGAAAATGAAGGTCATCGCCTATGACCCCTTCCTCGGAGATGAGAAGGCCGCGGACATGCGGGTGGAGAAGGTGGAGCTCGACGAGTTGCTCAAGCGCGCCGACTTCATCACCCTGCACGTGCCCTATACCGAGCAGACCGCCAACATCCTCAGCCGCGAGAACCTCGAGAAGACCAGGAAGGGCGTGCGCATCATCAACTGCGCCCGTGGCGGCTTGATCGACGAGGACGCGCTCGCCGACCTGCTGAAATCCGGCCATGTCGGCGGTGCGGCCCTCGACGTCTTTGCCGTCGAACCGGCAACCGAGAACGTGCTCTTCAACTTGCCCAACGTGGTCTGCACCCCGCACCTCGGTGCCGCCACCACCGAAGCGCAGGAAAACGTCGCCCTGCAGGTCGCCGAACAGATGTCGGACTACCTGCTTACGGGTGCCGTGACCAATGCGCTCAACATGCCATCCGTTACTGCGGAAGAGGCCAAGGTAATGGGGCCCTGGCTGAAACTCGCCGGACACCTCGGTGCCTTCGTGGGCCAGATGACGGACGAGCCGATAAAGGCGATCAATATCCTCTACGACGGCTCGGTCGCCGAGATGAACCTCAACGCGCTGAACTGCGGCGTCGTCGCGGGCATCATGAAACGGGCGAACCCGGACGTGAACATGGTCTCTGCCCCCGTCGTCGCCCGCGAGAAGGGCATCCAGATCAGCACCACCAATCAGGACAAGTCCGGTGTCTTCGACGGCTACGTGAAGGTGACGGTGGTGACGGACAAACGCGAACGCTCCATCGCGGGCACTGTCTTCTCCGACGGCAAGCCGCGCTTCATCCAGATCAAGGGGATCAACATCGACGCCGAAGTCGGCGCGCACATGCTCTACACTACGAACGAGGACGTGCCCGGCATCATCGGCGCGCTCGGCCAGACCATGGGCGAGAACGGCGTGAACATCGCCAACTTTACCTTGGGCCGTGCCGCGGCCAAGGGAGAAGCAATCGCGCTCCTCTACGTAGACGAGGAAGTGCCTGCTCCGGTGATCAAGAAACTGCACGCGACGGGGCTTTTCACCCAGATCAAGCCGCTCCAGTTC
>JBBSJO010000308.1:0-3792 GCA_038257185.1 Rhodobacterales bacterium
AGGCCCTCGTTCACGGCAAAAGCCACGCCCTGCAAACCCAAGAAACGCCGCAAACTGATCCGATCCGCCTCTCAAGCCACAAGGGCGAGGTTCTGCGCCGCATCAACATGTAGCTCCACCGGACCAAAAGGGATAAGCCTTAGGGATAAGCCTTCAGTACTGGTATTTGACTGCTTTCTGCTCAGCGTTACCTCACGCTGAGTTCGATTTCAGGAGCAAGTTCAAATGATGGGTGATGGAATGATGTTCGGCATGGGACTGGGCTGGCTTCTGGGACTGGTCCTGCTGGTGCTCTTGATTGCGGTATTGGTCAAATATTTGAGGAAATAGAGAGCAGAAAGCTGCCCGACCCACATCGGTCGCAGCGGCGTTCAAACGAAAGCGGAGGCGCGTACGATGGAGCAAGCCAGCGATAAGCCGATCGTCGTGGTCACAGGGTCCAGCGGGTATGTCGGGGCAGCGGTGGTCCGCAGGTTGAATGGCAAATACCAAGTTGTCGGTCTTGACCGGCACGCGCCTCCGCATCCACCTCACACAGCCGAATGCGTCTGCTTCGATATCACCGATCAGGATAGCGTCGATGCGGCGCTTCTGCGGATACGGACCGCTTATGGGACACGGATTGCGTCGGTCGTCCATCTTGCCGCCTATTTCGATCTGACGGGCGAAGAAAACCCGGCCTACGAAGCGGTCACGGTGCAGGGGACAAAGCGTCTGCTGCACGGGTTTCAAGACTTCGAGCTGGAGCAGTTCGTTTTCACCAGCACCATGCTGGTTCACGCGCCAACGACACCGGGGCAACCGATCAACGAGGGCTCGCCGCTCGACCCCAAACTGCCCTACCGCGCCTCAAAGGTGCGTACCGAAGCGATGCTGCGCGAGGAACGCGGCGATGTGAAGACCGTGCTGATGCGCCCCGCCGGGGTTTATGACGATGGCGGGCATTCGACCTTCCTCGCCCATCAGATCGCCCGAATCAATGAACAGCGATTCAGTGGCAAGGTGTATCCCGGCGATCTCGCCAAGGGACAGCCGTTCCTCCACCTCGACGATCTGCTGGACGCGGTCGAGCGGATCGTGGACCGCCGCGCCGACCTGCCCGATGTGTTTCCGGTTCTGCTGGGTGAAAAGGCACCCGTACCGTTCGGCGAATTGCAGCGCCTCATCGCTCGCGAGATTCACGATAAGGACTGGACGACCAACACGATGCCACCGCGCCTTGCCAAGGCCGGTGCCTGGGTCGAGAACAAGATCTTTGGCGAGGACGCGTTTATCAAAGCCTGGATGGTCGACATCTCAAGCGATCACTACGAGTTGGATCTCACAGCGGCGGAGGACCATCTGGGATGGGAGCCCAAGCACGATCTGCGCTCTGACATGCCGCGGATCATCGCCGGATTGAGGGCCGATCGACACAGTTGGTATCGCGACAATGGGCTGAACGCGGCGAGGATGACGTCCGAGAAGGTAATGCAGGCTGACGCGGTAGAGGCCGGAGGACCTGATCCCACTCCAGCCGAGCGCGACGCCCACGCCAAGGAGATGGCCCAGCACATGCGGCAGATGCATTTCTCGATGCTCTGGGTGCACTGGCTGGTGATGGGACTGGGGCTTTGGCTGGCGACCGCGCCCTCGGTCTTCGGCACATTCGACCAATCGGAGTTCAGCAGCGCGGTAATGCGCGTAACTGAGGATCGCGGTCTCTGGGCAGCTGCGACGCGCAGCTGGCTCACTGGCTGGAACGATGTCTTTACCGGCCTTGCGATCATGGTTCTTGCCGGCATCTCGATGCGCCCCGGCAATGGCTGGGCGCAATGGGCCAACACCTGTCTTGGTATCTGGCTGCTGGCCGCACCACTGGTGTTCTGGACGCCCGATGCGGCGGTCTACGCCAACGACACGCTGATCGGCGCACTGGTGATATCGCTGTCGATCCTGATTCCGATGATGCCGGGCATGGCGCCCGAGGGCATGATGGACAAGACCGACATCCCGCCCGGCTGGACCTACTGCCCCTCGACCTACGTGCAGCGAATGCCGATCATCGCATTGGGGGCCATAGGTTTCATCCTCTCGCGCATCCTGACCGCCTATCAGCTTGGCCATGTCGATGGTGTCTGGGAGCCGTTCTTTTCCTCGCCAACTGCGCTGAACGGCACCGAATATATCATTACCTCGGATGTCTCAAAGGCTTGGCCTGTCGCCGACGGAGGGCTTGGCGCGATGAGCTACATGTTCGAGATCCTGATGGGCGTCATGGGTGGCCGCGCCCGCTGGCGCACCATGCCGTGGATGGTCACGTTGTTTGGCATTGTGGTGGTGCCGCTCGGGGTGATCAGCATCTACTTCATAATCATCCAGCCGATCGCCATCGGCACCTATTGCACGATCTGTCTTCTGGCGGGGGCCGCGATGCTCATCATGATCCCCTACTCGCTGGATGAACTGGTCGCGATGGGTCAGTTTCTGGTCTGGAACAAACGACGAGGCCGCCCCTTCTGGCGCGCCTTTTTTCGGGGCGATGCGCTGCCCGGTGGTACACAGGCGCGAGATCCCGGCTTCGACGCAACCCCCGTGAAGGTTTTGCGCGGGGCAGCGCGCGGTGTGACCGTGCCCTGGACACTGGCCGTCAGCGCCGGGATCGGCCTGTTCCTCATGCTCAGCCGCGCGATCTTCGGCAATGTAGCTCCCTTGGCCAGCAGTGATCATTTGGTCGGCGCACTGGTGCTGACCACAGCCGTCATCGCCTGGGCCGAAGTCGCGCGACCGCTGCGTTTTCTCAATATCGGCTTCGGGTTATGGCTCCTGATCGCGCCTCTGGCGCTGGAGGGCGGAACCGTCGCGGGCAGCCTTGTCGGGATCGTTGCGGGTCTGGCCCTGATCGGCCTCAGCCTGCCGCGTGGCAGGCGTAGTACCGAACACTACGGAAGCTGGGACAGGTTTATAGTCTGAGGGGAGGGTTTGAAGTTTGTTGAACGGACATCTCCTCATGCCGCGTTCTCCCTCGGCGGTGCGCGGGACAACGGTTTCCGCCCGCGCCGGAAGATTTCGAAGAAGTGACAGGCCCTGACCGGTCAGGGCCTGTCGCACAACATGACGATCAAGATCGGGTGCTGATTGAAATTCGACAAAGCAATTCAAGAAGTGACGCTCAACGTTTAGCGATTACCTTTCGGATCAAAGCTTCAAACGCCGCAGTCTGAGGGCGTTGGCGATCACCGAGACCGACGAAAGGCTCATCGCGGCGGCCGCGAACATGGGCGACAGCAGCACGCCGAACACCGGATAGAGCACACCCGCGGCCAGCGGCACTCCGAGCGTGTTGTAGGCGAAGGCCCAGAACAGGTTCTGGCGTATGTTGCGGATCGTCGCGACGGCGAGCGTGCGCGCCTTGACGATCCCGTTGAGATCGCCCTGCAACAGCGTAATTCCAGCGCTTTCGACGGCCACGTCCGCACCGGTCCCCATGGCGAGTCCGACATCCGCCGCGGCAAGCGCCGGAGCGTCATTGACCCCATCCCCTGCCATGGCGACTTTCCTGCCTTCGGCGTGCAATTCGTCCACCAGAGCCTTCTTGTCTTCCGGCAGGACGCCCGCCCGCACCTCGTCGATGCCCAGATGTGCTGCCACAGCCCGGGCCGTCCGCTCGTTGTTGCGCGCACCACGGTGATCCGGCCACGGATTCCATGAGCATCCGGCCACCGGTTCCACCGCGATCCGGCCACCGGTTCCACGAGGATCCGGCCACCCTCGCGTGAGCTCCTGCGGGGCAATCTGAAGCCGCCTATCGTG
>JBBSJO010000309.1:0-3763 GCA_038257185.1 Rhodobacterales bacterium
GCATCCATGACGCGGCAGTTGGGGCATCTGAAATCGGAAAAGACTGCGACGGGAACGCGGCCCGGGACGAGAGCGCCGAAGAGAGCATCACAGGGATTGTCACGAACCTGCTGAGCGAGAACGCGGGCCGCGGCCGACACGCCGTCTCCGGTGGAAAGTCCAGCAAAGATTGATTGATTGGTCGTGACGGTGCCAGTTGCGGTCAGTTCCCTAAAAGGGGGTACGTCGTCTAGGTTTCTAAAGTTGAGTGACGGCGCGCGCAGAGACAGCAAGTGCGGGGCCCCTTCCACCAAAGCGCCTACAGCCAGCGCACCACCCGCCAAAATAGCTCGTCGTTTCCAAACGCTCATGCCCGGGGCAGCTCCGGCGCTATCGATTCTTCGTGTTTTGATTGGGTCACCGGGGACATGTTCATGCAAACAACATGACCAGCATGACTATCGACATCGCCACCATGCCCAGGTTTTCTGTCAACGACACGAAACCCAGCGGGACGTTACTGTCGCCGCCGACGCAGGCGCACTTGAGTTCGCGCTTGTCGATGTAGACCGCCTTGAACACGCTGACCGCGCCGATTGTACCGATCAGCAGCGCCAGCGGGGCCGACAGCCATGTCGCGACCATCGCCGTCATCAGGATGCCAGCCCCGGTCTCGATGAAGGGGTAGACGTATCCGTACCGCACCCAGCGCTTGGCCAGCAGGTCGTAGTTCAGGAACATGGTCGAGAAGCTCTCGATGTCCTTCAGCTTTTGCAAGCCGAGCAGGATCATCGACAGCGACACGAACCAGCCCAACGTCTGCCAGGTCAGCAGCGTCTGAAACGCATACCAGGTGAAGGCCACCGCCGTCAGCGCCGCGACCGAGAACAACGCGATGACTGGGGTATATGACAATCCGTCGTCGTCCGGGTCGGCCTTGCCGAAATGGATCTGCAGATCGTCATGACCGCCGATCCGCTGACCGTCGATGAAGGTCTGCGGCGTCGTCTTGACGTCGTGCTCCGCCTTGAAGGCCTCGGTCTCTTCCTTGGTTTTCAGGTGATGATCTTCGACAGTGTAACCCTGCCGTTCCAGCAGATCCTTCGATTTCAGGCCGTAGGGGCAAGTATGCTCTGGCATGACCATCCGGTAAAGGACGGCCGATTTGGCATTTGTACTGCTGTCTTTGGGCATGGGGCAGTTTCCTTATTTTGCGTGATGCCGTTCAGGACGCACAGGCCCAGTAACCATCGTAACCGACGGTCAAAGGTTGCCCGGAGGTTAGGTCGAACAGCAGGGTGGCTTCATCCTCAGCGGCATTGGGCGTAACTGTCACCCGCAGCCCCTCCGTCTGGGCCGCAACGCCAGCGTCTCCCGGGGCGCCTTCAGCCGTCAGTAGGACCAACTGGCCGGACACCTTCGTCACCGATGCGCCGTCGGCGGCAACGGCGAACACAGGGTCCGCATCGACGCCACGGCGGAAGTTGCAAACCGCTCCGGCGGGCAGGGCGCGGGTGATCTCGTCTTCACTCAGCGGGGCGAGATCGACAGAGGCGATGACGGCGGACGACAACGCATCGGTAAGCGAAGCCACCTCAGCCTGAGCATCGGCTTCGCCCAACGGATACGTCGTTTGTTCGCCATTGGCTTCGATATCGGCAATCATCCAGCGCATTTCCGCGATCTCGCGGTCCTGAGCCTCGATGATCTCATCGGCCAACTTGCGCACGCGGGGATCCGTGATGTTGGCGCGCGACGATGTCAGGATTGCGATGGAGTGGTGCGGGATCATCGCCTTCATCCACGCCACGTCGCCGACCGTCTCTTGTGACCGCACCAGCCAGAGCGCCAGCGCAAACACGACCGCCGACCCTCCGAAGATCGCCATATTGACCGTGCGGTTCTTGTACATGCCTAGCATGAACGCGAGCATGATGATCGCCATGATCGCTCCCATATAGAGCGCCATCCACATGCGGGTCTGCGAGAAATAAATATGCTCAAGGGAATGCGAGTTCAGATACATCAACCCGAACATGACCACCGTGGAGGTTGCGATCATTGCGAAGAAGCGGAAATATGGCATCGGACATCCCTCTTGAGTATTGCGTTAATGGTGTAACCAAGCTCCCCCGCTGGAATGTTCCCAGAAAGTGAGCCTTTTTGATAAAGCGTCCCCCCATTCCCGGCTCACCGGGTCAACCCGTCGCCAAGGCCGAAAGACATCGAACCAGCTTCAAGGGTCAGGTTAGCGAATCGTGCGCACGTACCAATCCTGATAGAACACGCCATCCAAGGTTCTTCGAAGGCAAGAGGTTTTCCGTGACGATGAACGTCTGCATCTGCAACACCTGCGCACCGGCTGCATCTGTGACGGTGTCCAGGCTGCGCCTGATGGCAGCCATCGGTGCTGCAGGTCTGAAAGACACAGTGAGCGTGTCTACGGCCGCCTGCCTCGGCGCGTGTCAGACCCCGTCTTCCGTGGCACTCCAGGGTCAGGGTCGCGCCACGTACCTGTTCTCGGGTGTGTCCTTCGATACGGATATCGATGATCTGATCGCGACGTGCCGCACGTATCTGGAGGCTCCGGACGGGTGGATCGAGGACGCGCGGCCGTGTGGCAGGCTGCGGTCATGCCTTCGGGCCCGCATCCCCGTCATGCCTGCCCAGAAAGTCTGACCGCTCGGTCGTTCAGGTCGGTCCAGCTTGTTCGCGCCGCCAGACGGCACCCGCGACCATTCCCAATACGATCCAGGCCAGCAATCCGACGCCAAGCGATCGCGCGGTGAAGAGTGCTGCCAGTTCCATCGGTGCGCTGCCCGTCAGTATATCCGGCAAGCGCGGAGCGACCAGATGAGGACCCACCAGCAGCAAGGCCGCAACGGCCCATTGGCCAGGCGTCCTGCCGGACGCCAATATCCATACACCCCCCGCGGCTGACAGCACGAATATCACCCACCAGATCTGACGCATTGCAAGATCAGTCTCGGTTGCCCCCGGCAATTGTGCAGGCAGCGAAAACGCCGGAGCGAGGATGACGATGGCAAAACCGGCGATCCCCCACAGAAGGCCGGACCGCGCATCGATCCGGTCGCCTGCCTGCCCGCGAAACGCCATCAGTGCGACGAGGATCAGGCCGTGGCCGCAGTAGAGCACAACCATGACCATGATTGTCAGCGCATTGCGAAAGGTAAGAAGAGCGGTCGGGGCTTGTTCCGATCCGGTCTCGAATGCTTCGGCAGAAAGAAGAAGGTTCTGAACGAAGACAAGGTGAAGAACGCCGGCTGCCAAACCGGCGGCCGCGCCGGCCAGCAGCGCGGTCGTCAGAATGGGACGCAGCATATCAGTGGCAGGGAAAGCCGGTCGCGTGGCGCACATCGTGCGCCGCATCGTGAATGGCACCGGCCGAGGCAAAGCCGACGGACGCGATCAAAGCCAGGCCGAACGCCAGGGCCATGAAGATTACGCTTGTGCCGCTTGCGTCGCGCACCTGCGATTGGACGAGGATTGTCATAGGTCATTCTCCTTGCCGTCACACCCGACGGTCGGTCTGCACTATGCCTGGCAGGTCTCCTGGCTCGCGGGTCGTGACGATCTGCCGGCCTTCCCCACATCATGGGATGTGAGTGGACAATTCGGCAGTCGCTCACCGCTTACAGTCGCGGGGGCGGCTCTGGCATCGGAACTCCATACCGGATCGATCCTGACCAGAGTCCCTGTTCGGTTCCTGCACTTTGTGCGTCTGGAACACCAAGCACGTTCACTAGAACGAGCCTGACCCGAA
>JBBSJO010000310.1:0-3686 GCA_038257185.1 Rhodobacterales bacterium
AAACCTTCGCCGCAGCCATTCTCGTGGCGCGGATGGAAGATGCGGCGTTGGGTCAAGCTGTTGTCTGGGACGACGTTGCCACTTTCGACGGCCGCCCGTGGCGCGGCACGGTGGATATCCTCTCTGCCGGGTTTATGCGGAGCGCGCGATTATGTCGAGTTGGGCCACTTTGGCTGGTGAGGGCTGTTTTTCGTCAATTGGATAGTTGCGGGTTAGTGGCTTTTCGCTCTGCATAATTGCGTCCTTCGCGGTGGCCATGGGGGCCTCTGCAACGGAGGACGACCATGACAGCAACATGTTTCTACAAACGAGCGCAGACGGTTCTGGACGGGATACTGGCCGCGCGGATCCCGCCCTTTTCCGAGGCTCTGCGCGCCCGTGGCTATTCGGCCATATCGGTCGCGCGTCATGCTTCCGCCGCCCAGCATTTCGTGGCCTGGGTACTGGGCGCAGGCGTCGCCCCCGACGCCATTGATGATGCCGTTGTCGATGGCTTTGCATGCCACACCTGCGCAAACAGGGCCGACCAAGCGCAGGGGTTTTCCCCGGCCTACATGGGACGGGTGCGCGCATTCGTCCGATATCTGAGGGAAGCCCGGATCGTTGTGCGGCCCGTGGTGCCTACGGCACCGGGGGCATTCCGGATCGCGGCCTTCCAGGACTGGTTGAGAGTTCGTCGCGCAGTCTCGGACGAGACGATCCGCACCCACACCTTCAAGCTCAGGACGCTCCTTGCCGTACTCGGAAGCGATCCCGCCGCTTGCGATGCCGCCGGGATCCGGCGGACGATCATCACCATCGCAGAGACATCGTCGCGCTTTCATACCAGAAACCTTGTCGTGACGCTGCGCCATTACCTCCGCTTTCTGGCCGAACGGGGCGAGTGCTCGGTGCATGTCGTCGAGGCGATCCCGGTTCTGTCCGCAAGAGGCACCGATACGTTGCCGCGCCACCTCGAGCCGGACAGGGTCGAGGCGCTGATTGCCGCTTGC
Organism: Rhodobacterales bacterium; assembly: GCA_038257185.1. Classification (GTDB taxonomy): domain Bacteria; phylum Pseudomonadota; class Alphaproteobacteria; order Rhodobacterales; family Rhodobacteraceae; genus Sulfitobacter. Next base: position 993 of record JBBSJO010000310.1, read on the forward strand.
GATCCGGCAACATCCACCGGCAAGCGGGATCGCGCCGTCCTGTTGCTGCTGGCGCGCCTCGGTCTGCGGTCCGGCGATATCGTGGCCATGCGGTTGGACGCTGTCGCCTGGGACGAGGGCAGCTTGCGCGTCTGCGGCAAGGGGCGCCGCGAAGTGAAGCTGCCGCTTCCGCAGGATGTCGGCGATGCCCTGTTCGACTATCTGCAGAACGCCCGGCCGGATGTGGCGGACGACCAACTGTTCCTCAGAACGATCCCGCCGTTCGTGCCGCTCGCCTCGTCCCCCGCTGTCGCCCACATCGTGAAGCGGGCATTGCAACGAGTTGGCATCACGGACGCGCCCTCCTGCGGGGCGCACATGCTGCGCCATTCGGCGGCCACCGGTATGCTGCGGGCCGGTGCCACGATGGAGAGCATCGCCGCGATCCTGCGTCATCGCTCGGTCGAGACGACCAACATCTATGCCCGGGTCGATGTCGGCATGCTGGGCAAGATCGCGCAGCCCTGGCCGGGAGCGACATCATGCTGAGCCAGGAGGTCGAACACTACATTCGCCTGCGGCGGGCCGCAGGCTTCATCTTCTATAATCAAAGCCTCGTGCTGCGCCAGTTCGTCCGGTTCGCCGAGGCGGCCGGTGACGATCGCATCCGCACCGCGCGCGTCTTTGAATGGGTGACGCGCCGCACCGCGCCCGTCAGCAGCCGCACGGAGCTGCACATCATCCGCGCCTTCGCCCTCGCGGCCCTGGCCGAGACCCCCGGCCACGAGGTGCCGCCGGCGAAGGCAGTCGGTGCAGCACGCGGGGGGCGGCCCACACCCTTCATCTGGAGGCCGGACGAGATCGCCCGACTGGTCGAGGCGGCCGGCCTGGCATCCCGAAGCCCTGTCCGATCGCAGATGTATGCGCTGTTCTTCGGCCTTGTCGCGGCGACGGGCCTGCGGCTGTCGGAAGCGCTACACTTGAAGATCGGCGACATCACTGACGAGGGGCTGATCGTCCGCACGGGCAAATCCGGCAGAAGCCGGATGGTGGTTCTGCACCCTACGGTCCGGACCGTGCTGAATGCATGGCTGGAGGTGCGTCTCAAGCGGTCCACCGTCTCGGACGATCTGTTCGTCAGCCGACGCGGCGCAGCACCCTCCACCTCGGCGGTGCGGATGGAGTTCCACAAGCTTCTTCGCGCCATCGGGCTGGAGGCAGCGCCTGGCGGCAAGACGCCGCGGATCCACGATCTTCGGCACAGCTTTGCCGTCCGCTCGCTCGAAGAGTGCGGCGGAGATCGCGCTACGCTGTCGCGGCACATGACGGCGCTGAGCACCTATCTGGGACACGCCCATCTCGCGAGCACCTACTGGTACCTGCAGGCGACGCCCGCACTACTGACCGGGATCGCCGCGGCGCACGAAGACTTTCATGCCCGGCACAGGGCAGTGCAGGATGGTCAGGGAGGCGACGCATGAAAGACCTTGCCTCGTATCTCAGCGCGTTCCTGAACGAGCACCTGCCGCGCGAACGCGGCGCGAGCCCGCACACCTGCCAGTCCTATGCCTACAGCTTCCAGCTTTTGGTGCGGTTCGCGGCCGAACGGCACGGGGTCAAGCCATCGGGCCTCAGTCTCGACCATCTCGGGGTTGCCACCGTTCTGGCGTTTCTGGACGATCTCGAAGCCACGCGCGGCTGCACTGCCCGCACGCGAAACGCCCGGTTGGCGGCGACCCGGTCCTTCTTCCGTTTCCTCGAATACCGGCTGCCGGGCTGTCTGGAGCAGGCGCGCCAGATCCATGCCATTCCGATGAAGCGGTTCGACGAGGCGCTGGTCGCCTATCTCACGATCGACGAGGTTCAGGCCCTGCTCGACGCGCCGGATGTGCGAACCGAGTGCGGTCTGCGGGACCGGGCGATCCTGTATCTGGCCTACAGTTGCGGGCTGCGCGTCAGCGAACTGGTCGGCTTGCGGCTGGATCAGTTCGACGGCCGCCAGCCGGCCTGCATCCAGGTCGACGGCAAAGGGCGGCGCCAGCGCGTGCTGCCCTTGTGGAAGGAAACCTCGGTTGCGATCCGGAACTGGCTTGCAGTGCGCAGAGCCGACGCGGACCCGGAACTCTTCCACAACGCGGCCGGCAGAGCCCTGACCCGCTCGGGCGCGGAATACATCCTTGCCAGGCACGTTGCCGCTGCAGCCGGGCGCCAGCCGTCGCTCGCCGCAAAGCGCGTGACCCCGCATGTCCTGCGCCACAGCTGCGCCATGCACAGCTTGCAGGCCACCGGCGACATCAGGAAGGTCGCGCTCTGGCTCGGCCATGCCAGCCTCCGCAGCACGGAAATCTACCTGCGCGCCGATCCGACGGAAAAACTCGAGGCCCTTGCCAAAATGGGCGCACCAGTCATGAAGAAAGGCCGCTTCAAGGCCCCGGACAAGCTGATCGCCATGCTCAAAGCCGCCACCATCACCAGAAATTATGCGGAGTGAAAAACACGAAAACGCGGCGGCAACCTGAGTGTTGCCGCCGCAACTCGGCATAATCACGCGCTCCGCATAAATCCGGCGAGGACGATGTCGAAGGCGCCTCGGAAGACCCGGGCATCGAAGCTGCGGAGATCATCCCAGATCGGGGCAGGGGCGAGATACCCGGCGCGCTGGGCTGCGATGAGGACTGATCGTGGCCAGTCCTCCCATTCGACAAAGGCGCGGGT
>JBBSJO010000311.1:0-3658 GCA_038257185.1 Rhodobacterales bacterium
ATCACCTCCCCCTCTATCGCCTGAACGAGATCTTCGCCCGGATGGGCACAGATATCCCTGACAGCACCCTGTCGGGCTGGTGCGGCGGCGCCATGAGGACCCTGACACCGCTGGTCGATCGTGAGCGCCACGAGCGGGTCATCTTGCGTGACGGTCGGCGTTTGCGCAGATTTGCCGCCTGAGTTGCGAGGAGCGCGGGTAGATGGATTGGAACGAAGCTGATGCCATGCTTCAGGGCAGGCATGAAGACAGTGATTATCGCCGGATTGAAGTGATCACGGGGAAGCGGCGTCGACGTAACTGGACGGCCAAGGAAAAGGCACGGATCGTTGCGGAGAGCGCCGAGTCTGGTGCCTGCATTGCCGACGTGGCACGACGCTGGGGAGTGAACCGTGGCCTTTTGACGGTCTGGCGGCGGCAGGTTGGCTTGGGACGGGAGAGCCGGACCCGCGGGGTGGCGACGGGACAGCACTTCGTCCCAATCACGATTTCTGACGATGAGCGCACCGTTGGCGATGGCCTGGATGTGACGGCATCGGTTCCGGCAAGTGATCCGCGAGGTTCTGCCGACCAAGGACGGATCGAAGTGGAGATCGGCGGTAGCCGGATGGTGGTGACGGGCCGGGTTGATCCTGGCGTTGCGGCTGCGATGGTGACAGCCCTGCGTCGGTCGCGATGATTTCCTTTACGGGTGGGATCAAGGTTGTGGTGGCGACACAGCCGGTCGACTTTCGTCGTGGCATGAACGGTCTGGTCGCATTGATCGCCACCGCACTGGCGGCAGACCCATATTGCGGGGATGTTTTTGTCTTTCGCCCCAAGCGCTGCGACCGGTTGCGTCTCGTCTTCTGGGACGGCAGCGGCATGGTGCTTGCCACGAAATGGCTGGAGAGCGGCCGGTTTACCTGGCCGCCTGTTCGGGATGGCGCGATCAGGCTGACACGGGAGGAGTTTGCTCTTTTGCTGGCCGGTCTCGACTGGACGCGCGTGCAGCAGATCCAAGTGAAAAGACCGATCCGGGCCGCGTGAAGCTGCTGTATTTGCTTGAGTATTCAGGTCTTCATGGTATGTTTTACCATGTTGTCACGCACCGGCTCCCTTCCTTCGGATCCCGCACAGTTGAAGCGGATGGTTCTGGCCCTTCAGGCCGAAAACGCTGACCTTCGCGTCTATGCCGACCTCCTGCGGCTGATGATCTTCGGGGCAAAATCGGAGAAGATGGTGGCGCTCGACCCCGCGCAGATCGCGCTCGACTTGGGCGATCTGTCGGATATAGCCACGACTGGTCCGGTGGCGGCCGACGACGACGCGCCAGATTCCAACAGCTCACGGCAGCGCAACCGGTGTGCCGCATCGCGCAACATGGGCTCCTTGCCTGGGCATCTGCCGCGGCACGAAGAGGTCATCGAGCCCAAGATCACGACCTGCCCCTGTTGCAACCTCTCGCTTCACCGGATTGGCGAAAACATCAGCGAGGCGCTCGACATCGTGCCCGCATTGTTGCGCGTGATCCGCACGATCCGGCCAAAATATGCCTGCCGGGGCTGCGAAGCCGGCGTCATCCAGGCATCGGCACGGGCGCGGGTCATGAATGGCGGCATGGCGACCACAGCGCTGGTCGCGCATGTCGTTGTGGCGAAGTTTGCCTGGCACCTTCCCCTTTATCGCCAAGCGCAGATGCTTGCGCACGCGGGCATCGACATCGACCGGGGCACCCTTGGAGGCTGGGTCGCGCGGGCGGCATGGTGGCTCAAGCCTCTGCATGAGCGGCTACTTGGTTTTATCCGTGCGCAGCCCCGCGTCTTTTGCGACGAGACCCCCCTGCCGCGGCTCGATCCGGGCCGCGGCAGGACGAAGATATGTCAGTTGTGGGCACAGGCGATCGATGATCGACCGTGGCAGGGTCCGGCACCGCCGGCAGTGGGCTACGTCTTCACGGAAGGTCGCGGAACGGATGAGCTCGAAGCCCAACTGGGGCGGTTCAACGGCATTCTGCAGGTCGATGGCTATGGCGCCTACAAGAGCTTGGCCAAGCGGCAGCGCAAAAGTAACATCGCCCCTCTGCGGCTGGCGTTCTGCCTTGCCCATGCCCGTCGCAAGTTCGCCGATGTGGTCAAGACCACCGGATCGACCGAGGCGCTGGCGGTTATCGGCACGATCGCCGAGATCTACCTCATCGAAGGTCGCATCCGTGGGCTGAGTGCCGATGCTCGCCTGTCGGCGCGCAAGGCAAAAAGTGTGGCCATTATGTCGGCGCTGAAGGTGCAACTCGAGCAGCTGATGGCTGAGGTCTCGTCAAAGGCTTCGATCAGCAAGGCCGCCGCCTATACCCTCGGGCACTGGCAGGGCCTGACGGCCTTCCTCGACGACGGCCGGATCGAGGTAGACAGCAACATTGTCGAGCGCTCGATCAAGCCGATATGCCTGACACGCAAGAATGCGCTCTTTGCCGGCTCGAAAAGCGGAGGCGAAAGTTGGGCAATTCTGGCCTCGCTGGTCAACACGGCCAAGCTCAACGACATTGATCCCGAGCTTTGGCTGGCCGATGTTCTGGAGCGCATCGTGTCCGGTGCCACCCCGATCAATCGGCTCGACACGTTGCTGCCATGGACCTGGAAGGCCGAGAGCGAGGCACTGCGCCACAATGAGGCCTTGGCGGCATGACGAGCTCTTCGGCCGCTTCGCCACGCAAGATGCTGGACGAGGCGCACTTCGTGGAGATCCTGCAGAAGCGGCGACCGCAACCACCGGCCTTCACTATGGATGGGCTGAATGGCTATCTTACCGCGCTGATTGTCGGGCCACGCTTTATCGACCCGAGGAAATGGATCCCGCTCTTCGTTGGCGACACCGCCCTGATGGCTCCCGAAGAGACCGTTGAGGCCCGTGCCCTGCAAACTCTGGTGGCCGCCTACAATGCAATCTCCACCGGCCTTGCAGAAACGCCGGACGTCTGGCGTCCGCGCCTTGCTCCACGGGACAACGGCACCTACGATCCGTTCTTCTGGTGGACAGGCTTTCTGGCCGGAACCGACTTCGCCCCCCGGCTATGGCGGCCAGTGCTTCAAGGCCACCTAGAAACCGGCGACATCATCGCCCCCATACGAGACATGTCCGAGCCACGCGCAATGCTGGACCACACCGACGTCATCGGCGTCGCAAGCGCGGTGCTCGACATCCGCACCTACTTCATGCCGCGTCGCGCAAAGTCCCGCATCTGAGCCGTCGAACCGCTGTCAAGTCCGCACGCCCGCGTCCCTCTCGTGACGCTTACGATCTAACCGTGCCGTGTCGGCACATCCTAAGATCAAGCCGTTCCTCGCCCCGCAGAAACTCGGATGATCCGACACCAAGATCGAAAAGCCCATCAACATCCTGCGCGCGATCAGCGCCCCGGACAGAGTCACCTGTGGCGTGTGGTCTTACGTGCCGGGATAGATGGGGAAAACTGGTCTGGCACGCTTGCAAGTGCGCTCCTGGAACCTGTGCGCGCGTTGGGCTCGAATACGAGGTTTGCCCTGCTCCGGCCAATCGGCGTAACAATGACCCTCTTGTGTGATTGCGCCACGCAACCCAATGTGGGGCCAACTGAACTGAGTTCGGCGCGCACCGGGAAACTGCAGTTCGGTCACCAAGACACGACGCAACGCGCCAGAAT
>JBBSJO010000312.1:0-3658 GCA_038257185.1 Rhodobacterales bacterium
GCGCGTTCCGCAGGGCCGCGCAGACACAGCTCGTCCGAAGCGCGATAAATAAGTAACGTCCGGTTGTGGCCGATAGCGGATGTTAGGCCGCGGCCGGATAGGTACGATCCGCAGGATGAGTGCCGACCCTGATTTCGCCGCCTATTGCGCAGAGCTGCTGGCGTCCGCTGGTGGAGTGCGGTCAAAGCGCATGTTCGGTGGGTACGGCTTCTATGTCGACGAGCTTTTCGTGGCCATCATCGTGGGGGACGCCCTGTACTTCAAAGCCGACGAACAGAGCCAGCTGCTCTTTCTCGATGCCGGCAGCAGCCGTTTCGAATACACGCGCCACGGAAAGCAGCAAGGCATGGGGTTCTGGACAGATCCAGCCGAGGCAATGGATTCGCCGGACCTCATGCGTCCTTGGGTGCAGCTCGCCATGGATGCTGCACTTCGATCACGCGCCGGCCCTCGACGCCAGTGACCTACGGGTCCGAACGGCCTCATGTCCGCTCTCGACCCGGAAGCAGCCCTCGTCGCCTTCCCTTGCGTGGACCGCCTCAGTCGCCTGTCAGCGTAGCTCGATGGCGAAACCCCGCTGCACACCGGGGCGCGCCATCATCTCTGCGTACCAACGCGCCACAAACGGAAAGTCCCCTAAGTCGACCTGATGTTTCGCATGGCGCCACACCCGACCGAGGATGGCGAAGTCGGCGATGGACAACTCCTTTGCAAACCAATGCCGGTCCCTGAGGTGGCGGATCATCACCCCGTAGAGCCTTCGCGTCTCCGCTCGAAGCGTTCAAGGCCGTAGCGCCGGTCCTCCTCATCGGCTAGCCCCAGAAAGTGGTGGACCTGTCCTGGCATCGGACCAAAGCCGCCGACCTGGAACATCAGCCACTACATGACTTCGGCCTGCTCCGCGATCGATGCCGGCCAGAATCTTCCAGTCTTCTGGCCCAGATACACCAGGATCGCACTGGACTCGAAAATGCTGAGAGGTCCATTCGGACCTTCGTCATCCACGATCGCAGGAATCTTGTTGTTCGGACTTATCCGCAGGAACTCCCTGGTGAACTGCTCCCCCTTTTTCCGATGTCGAAGATCGTCACGTCGTAGCGAAGCTGCATCTCTTCGAGTGCGATGCTGATTTTTCGGCCATCGGGCGTGTCGAAGGCGTAGAGATGGATCATGGTCTGTGATTGTGCGAAATCCGGCGATCTGTGCCCCGAGACTTGACCCTTTCGGTCTGACCGCGATCAGCTGGCGCGTGACTGCACTTTTCTGCGAAGCTGCTCCTCCTGCTGGCGCAGCTCGGGGGTCAGGGCTTCACCGAAATCTTCGGTCGAGTAGATCTGCCGGATCTCAATCTCGGAATCAGAGCGCATCGGGTTAGGGCACTTCTTCACCCACTCGATTGCCTCCTGCAGCGAAGCGCAGTTCCAGATCCAGAAGCCAGCCACCAGCTCTTTCGTCTCCGCAAACGGCCCATCGATCACACGCCGATCCCTACCCGCAAAAGCGACCCGGGCACCTCTGGAGCTGGGGTGCAGCCCCTCGCCTGCCTCCATCACACCGGCGCGGACCAACTCCTCATTGAACGCGCCCATGGCGGCAAACTCCTCATGAGTGGGCATCACGCCCGCTTCGCTGTCCTGCGTCGCCTTCACCATCACCATGAATCGCATCTTGAACCTCTTCAGTTGAATGAGGGCAGCCATCCGCCCGTCTCAGCACGACGAATCATGTGCCGGCAGATCGACATCCGCTCGTCGGTCCCGAAAAAGTCAGTTACGGGAGCGCGCGAGGTCGGCGTGGCTCGCCGATGGCGCATTCGAGGGCGCCGGCATTCCAGCCGCCGAGGTCGGCCGCCGCTCGATAGGTGCTGCCCAAGAACGCCATCAGCGCCGCTTCCGGATCGGCTGCCTGCCGCACCGCGTCGTACGGTAAAAGAAATTCACCAAGCTCCTTGCTATAAAAGGCGCCCTCGGGCGCAACGTGCGCTTCGGCAAAACCGGTCGGAGCGGGATACGCGTAGGAGTAGAAGGCCGGATAGTCGATGGGCCCGCCGCCCGGCCAGAACCCGGCCGAGGACACCTCGTGGCTGTAGGCTTCACGCGTGACATCGTCGGGCAACGCGGGGATGCCGCCTGGATGCATGGGCGCGTCTCGCCCGGAAAAGCGCGTCACCGCCAAGTCAAAGCTGCCCCAGAACAGGTGCACAGGGCTGACCTTGCCAAGAAAGCCGGTGCGGAAGCGTTTCATGACGCGGTCCGCCAACACGCTCGCTCGGAAGAAGCGGCTGACAGCCTCGCGGTCGTATGGCCGCTCAACGCGATCCAGGGCAAAGGGCACAGCGTCCGGCACCTCGTTCGGTCGGCCGTGGAGAGCGGGCGTGGCCCCAAGCTCACCGAGCATTCGGAGGAAGTGCGCATGAAAATCGGCTACCGCCATCGGGCCGAGATCAAATCGGGCCATTCTCCCGTCGGTCGCCGAACCCACCACTGCGTGATCGACAAGGTCGAGGGTGATCTCCACCCCGCTCGACCCATCGGGCACAAGCGAGGTGGTGAAGCCGCGCGCATTCACGTACAGCGTTGCGTGCCAGGAATGGTTCTGCCAGGGAGCGTGGGCGAAGCGGTACTTGCCGATCATCTGCGCGTACAGGTGCAGCGCCGAACAGGTCTCGCGCCAGGGCGGATAAGGTATGTCGGGCCAAATCGGACTCATGCGTCAGCCTTTCCTAGGTGGGAGATGCCGAATCGAGGCCGGTCCGTCCAATCCCCAGGGGGGTGCGTGATCGGCGTCGCGGCAATCGTAAACGAGGCGAGGAGCAAGGAGATCCCGTTCTAGATGAGCACTCCTGATTGACACGGCGGCGGACGGGACCACGATGCCGGTGATGCCCCGTCCGCTCTTGGCCGGACGCAGCCATGCGGCGCAAAATCAGCGCTGTTGCCATTGAAGGAGTGTTCCATGAGCCTCTCGATTCCAGACCTCCAGGCCTTCGCCGATGCCTGGAACCGACATGACCTAGGCGCTCTGATGGACTTCATGACCGAGGACTGCTTGTTCGAGGCTTCGGCGGGCGCCGAAGTGTGCGGTACCCGATTCGTTGGCAAGGAAGCGGTCCGGGCCGGATACGCGGACGTATGGACGGTCTTTCCCGACGCGCAGTGGCGGGACCCTCGTCATTTCGTGTGCGGCGATCGCGGCGTGTCGGAGTGGACATTCACCGGAACGCGCACTGACGGTACGCGCGTGGAAGTCGATGGATGCGACCTCTTCACCTTCAGAGACGGCAAGATTGCCATCAAGAACTCCTATCGCAAGAACCGTCTACGTTGATGTCCCCGGGAGTGGTGTTTTCAAGGCGCGAAGGGCGAAGCCCGAAGCGCCTGGAGAGAGCACCAGAGGTCATACCCTGAACGGGGTGGCCATCGTGGTTCCGGATAAGGTTGAGGTGCGACCCAACAACCGAACTCGCCGAGAAGGGAGGCGACATCGACGTTCTGCGCCAGATGGTGCAGTTCATGGCCCAGAGGCTGATGGAGCTCGATGTGGACGGGCGCTGCGGCGCAGGCTACGACGAGAAATCGCCCCAGCGCATCAATAGCCGAAACGGCTACCGCGACCGCACCTGGGACACCCGAGCGGGCACCGTCGCCCTGAAGATCCC